>NZ_ACPC01000009.1:0-416890 GCF_000175075.1 Bacillus sp. m3-13 | reverse complement strand
CTCTCCGTTTTTTATAGTCCCTATAATTCCTTAAACATCTGAATTGCCTTTTTTCTTTGTAGAGCATGATCTACCACTGGTCGCGGATAATCTTTGCCAATCACACATCCTGCTTTCTCTTGTTCATGGTCATCCATTTTCCAAGGCTCATGAATTTTTTTTTCGGAAACTCCCACTAGCTCTGGAAGGTATTTTTTTATATACTCCCCTTTAGTATCGAATCTGATTGATTGTGTAATAGGATTGAAAACACGGAAATACGGCACTGCATCCGTCCCTACAGATGCTGCCCATTGCCAGCCTCCAATATTGGATGCTTCATCATAATCATGTAACATCTGTTCAAAATACCTCTCCCCCAATCTCCAATCCATCAAAAAATCTTTAGTGAGGAAGGAAGCGTTAATCATTCTAATTCGGTTATGCATCCACCCTTCTTCGGCCAATTGCCTCATTCCAGCATCTACAATGGGAAATCCGGTTTTTCCTTTTTTCCATAGATCTAATAGATCTTGATTATCATTCCATTTGAGCTTCTGATACTTATCATCGATTTCTTTTGTTTTACTCTCAGGGTAGTAATGAAAAATCATATTGTAAAAGTCTCGCCATGCCAGTTCTTTTATAAATGTATCCATTCCTGTACTATAAGATGTTTGTTGCTTTTCTTGAATATGGTACAAGACTGTCCTGGCTGAAATAGTTCCTGTCCTTAAATGGACAGATAACCTTGAAGTCGCTTCAGCTGAGGGGATGTCCCTAAACCGATCATATTCATCAATTTTTCTTTTTCAAGAATAAGTTTAATACTTCCAATGCAGCTTCCTCATGCGGAATTATATCTTGATCTGATACCTTAATAAGATTTGATAAAACTTTTTGCCCCTTAGAATACAATGCATCATTTTTGATATTTTCTATAGTCAGGTCTTCTTTTGTTAAGATATAAGGATCCCTTTTAGGCTGAGCCATCCACTTCTTAAAATATGGAGTAAAAACTTTGTAGATGGAATTGTCTGGCTTTTTCACTTCATTAGCACCGTGGATAGTGTAGTCGATATAGGAAGAAACCCGAATTCCTCTTTTAATAAAGAACTTATCTACCTCTTTATCTCGCTTTTGACCAGCTCCCACTTCATCTTGGTTATAGTATAATGATGTCACTTCAGGGAAATGTTCCAAAATTTGATTGAACGCTTCTTGCCAAGTTCCCTCCACTAAATGAATATATATACCTTGCTTTTCACACCGTTTAATAAATCGATCCAACGCAGCAAAGAAAAAGCGGTGATTTGGTGTATCATTTGTGGTGAAACCCGGATCTAAATGGTATACAAGCAGTAAAGGCTCATTTCTATGTTGTGTTTCCTTTACCGCGTGGTATAAGGCAGCATTGTCCTGCAAACGAAAATCTCTGCGGAACCACATAATTGATAAAGTCATAAGTTAGTCACCTCAGACACCATTATAGGTACATAGTTAAATGAAAGAAAGTTTTGATGGGTTAAAATTCATATACCATTAGAAAAAACGGGCAAAGACCGACCTTTTTAGTTATTTGGTTATGCTCCGCTGTTGATTTCCGCAAATGGCTTCGCTTTCCTAGGGGCTGACGAGAGCCTCCTTCGGCTTTGCCTGCGGGGTCTCCACCTAGCGCTATCTCCCTCAGGAGTCTTCGCCTTTTGCTCCAATCACCAGCTCTAGAATATTAGAACAAAACGCTATTGCTTTTACAGTTAACTCAGGTAAAAACCATACCTCGCTAGTAACTCTTAAGTCGAGTGAAGTCATCTTGTTGATTGGAGTGGAAGGCGCGAAGACGCCCGCGGGAGGAAGGGACAGGTGAGACCCCTGAAGCGTTGTGAGGAGGCTCACGGACCGCCCGCAGGCAAGCGAAGCGCCTGGAACGGAAATCAACAGTACTTTAAACTCTCTAATCCTTTAAAAAAAGAACCCAAGAATGATGTCTATCACTCTCAGGTTCTTTTAATAATAAATGTTATTTAAACTTTATCTACTTCAATCAATAAGTCTCCAGTTGCAATGCCCTCTCCAGCTGCCACATGAATCTGTTTCACTGTACCGCTAAATGGAGCTTGAACGGTTGTTTCCATTTTCATTGCTTCTGTGATCATCAAGTGATCTCCTTTGGATACTTTCTCCCCTTTTTCCACCAATACCTTGATAACTGTTCCTGGCATGGTTGCACCGATATGTGTAGGGTTTGTAGCATCCATTTTAGGCTTTGTCACTACATCTGACTTAACACTTTCATCTTTAATGTTCACTTCACGAGGTTGTCCGTTTAATTCAAAATACACAACCCTTGTACCATCCTTCTGTGGTTCCCCGATGGAAACAAGTTTGACCATTAATGTCTTTCCTTGCTCAATTTCCACTTGAATTTCTTCTCCAAGCCTCATACCAAAGAAGAAGGTCGGTGTATCCAATACAGATACATTTCCATATTGTTCATATTTCTTTTGGTAATCCAAGAACACTTTTGGATAAAGAGCATACGCAATCATCTCATGGCTTGTTACTTGACGATTCAATGTTTCAAACAATTTCTTGCGAATCTCTTCAAAGTCGACATCATCTAATAGCTCGCCTGGACGAACTGTAATTGGTGATTTTCCTTTTAGAATGACTCTTTGTAATTCTTCAGGGAATCCTCCATGAGGCTGACCTAAATACCCTTCGAACAATTCAATAACAGAATCAGGGAAATCGATCGTTTCTCCTTTTTCCAACACATCTTGTTCAGATAAGTTGTTTTGAACCATGAATAACGCCATATCTCCGACAACCTTAGAGGAAGGTGTTACTTTGACAATATCACCAAACATATCGTTTACGCGACGGTACATTTGTTTTACTTCTTCCCAACGAGCCCCAAGTCCTACTGCTTTTGCTTGTTGTTGAAGATTACTATATTGCCCACCAGGCATTTCATGCATATATACCTCGGAGTGAGGGCTGTTCATGCCGCTTTCAAAATCACTGTAGTATTTACGTACATCTTCCCAGTAATGTGAAAGCTGTTCTAGAGCTTTTACTGATACATCCGGTTTGCGATCCGTTTCTTCAAGTGCATAATACAGGGAATTGGCACTTGGCTGAGAAGTCAGCCCTGCCATAGAACTGATGGCCACGTCTACAATATCAACGCCTGCTTCAATTGCTTTTGCATACATGTAGATTCCATTCCCACTAGTATCATGTGTATGAAGATGAATTGGAATGTCGACAGTTTCTTTCAACGTTGAAATTAAACGATAAGCTGATTGTGGCTTTAATAGGCCCGCCATATCCTTGATGGCAAGAATGTGAGCACCGCTTCTTTCCAGTTCTTTTGCCATATCACAATAATATTGCAAATCATATTTCGTTCTGCTCGGGTCATTAATATCCCCTGTATAACAGATTGCCGCCTCAGCTAATTTTCCAGAGTCACGCACTGCATCAATTGCCAGGGTCATCCCCTTGACCCAGTTCAAGCTATCAAAAATACGGAAGACATCAATTCCAGCATAAGCAGATTTCTCTACGAATTCTTTTATGAGGTTGTCTGGATAGTTTTTGTATCCTACCGCGTTGGAAGCTCTGAGTAACATTTGGAAAAGAACATTCGGTGCCTGTTCGCGCAATGTCAATAGACGATCCCAAGGATTCTCACTTAAGAATCTATATGCAACATCAAATGTTGCTCCCCCCCACATCTCCATGGAGAAAAGATTTGGCAGCAACTTGGCTGTTGGTTCTGCAATCTGTTTTAAGTCATTCGTACGGAGTCGTGTGGCCAATAAGGACTGATGGGCATCTCTAAAGGTCGTGTCTGTTAATAACACTTCCTTCTGATCTGTCACCCAATTGACTAACCCATCTGCTCCTCGCTCGTCCAATATTTGCTTGGTACCGCTTGGAACTTCCTCGATGTGGCTGACTTCCGGCATTCTAGGATTCGTGAAGATAGGTTTTTTTCTTTTTTCCACACCTGGGAATCCGTTTACTGTTACATTCCCAATATAGGTAAGCATTTTTGTTCCACGGTCTTTACGTTTCGGGAATACAAAAAGCTCAGGCGTTGTATCAATAAAGGAAGTATCATATTCCCCATTCATGAAATTCGGGTGCTTTACTACGTTTTCTAGGAACGGGATATTTGTTTTGATACCACGAATACGAAATTCCTTAAGATTTCGTTCCATTTTGGATGCTGCCTGTTCGAATGTTAATGCCCATGTAGAGAGTTTAACAAGTAATGAATCATAATAAGGTGTAATGACTGCTCCCTGATAACCGTTTCCTGCATCCAGGCGGACACCGAATCCTCCACCAGAACGGTATGCCATGATCTTTCCAGTATCCGGCATGAATCCATTTAAAGGATCTTCCGTTGTTACACGGGATTGGATCGCAAACCCGTGAACCCTAATGTCTTCTTGCTTCGGAATACCAAGTTTGCTGCTATGTAAGGCATGTCCTTCTGCAATCATGATTTGGGATTGAACGATGTCCACACCAGTCACCATTTCAGTAATGGTATGCTCTACCTGAACACGCGGATTTACCTCAATAAAGTAGAATTCATCTCCAGCAACTAGAAACTCCACTGTACCAGCATTAATATAATCCACATTTTCCATTAACTCTACTGCTGCGTTGCAAATTCGGTCACGCAGATCATCAGTAAGAGAAACACTCGGGGCAATTTCCACCACTTTCTGATGACGTCTTTGAATGGAACAATCACGTTCAAACAGGTGAATAATTTCTCCATGTTGATCACCAAGGATCTGTACTTCAATATGTTTTGGATTTTCAATTAGTTTTTCAACATACACATCATCGTTTCCAAAAGCTGCTTTTGCCTCTGATTTTGCACGATCAAACGACTCACGCAATTCGGATTTGCTTCGAACGATACGCATTCCGCGACCGCCGCCGCCAAGTGCCGCCTTGATCATCAATGGGTAGCCGTAAGTTGCAGCAAAGTCCATCACTTCATCTAGAGAGTGTACCGGACCATCTGTACCCGGAATAACAGGAATATTGGCAAGCTGAGCTTGTGTTCTCGCCTTCACCTTATCCCCGAACATATCCAAATGTTTAGATGTTGGTCCAATAAATATAATGCCTTCTTCTTCACATTTTCTAGCAAAATGAATGTTCTCCGATAGAAAACCATAACCAGGATGAATCGCATCTACATCATTTGCTTTTGCAATTTCAATGATGCCATCAATATCAAGGTATGCATCAATTGGTTTTTTACCTTCCCCTACAAGATATGCTTCATCTGCTTTATAGCGATGGAATGAGCCGATATCCTCATTTGAGTAAATAGCAACTGTGCGAATGTTCAGTTCTGTACAAGCTCGAAAAACACGAATTGCAATCTCGCCGCGGTTCGCAACAAGAACCTTGTTTATTTTTCTCGTCATATTGTCTCCCCCTAGTAGCTACTTCTCGCGCGGAAAAGTTTTAGAATATTTTATCAATTATAAAAGCCATTATACATTATTTTTCGATAACTTTCCTCTTTTTCGATGCAATCCTTACTAATTATGTAGAAAAAATGAGATTAATGCTGATTTTTCCTTTGTTCTAAGTGAAATGTAATAAAAACGCTCAATCAGCAACTATCGCATGATTGAGCGTTATTAGTATTAATTTCTTTCCCATGCTTCGTATAGTGCGGAAAGTTCTTTTTCCAATTTAGAAAGGATGTCTTTCCCTTCTTTTTCGGAAATTAAGCCAAGGCGAACCGCAAAATCCATTTCTCGAGAAAGCCCGAACATCTGCGTGTCCAACACTTCTTCATATAATGGACATTGAGGCATGGTCAAGTTGTCCATTTGGACTTGAATCAGCTTCAAAATTTTATCTGAATCAGCTTTTAAAAGCGTAATAGCTTTATCACGATGATCGACCACGATATCTGATGCCAATATCGATCCCTCCGTTTACGTACAATTGCCTATCTTATCTATAAATTTTATCGTTATTTTTAAAAAATTGCAAGGAGGATCCGCGCATTTACTATAACTCAATATTAAAACATGCTTAAATCATATTTATCCTGTAGTAATTCTAGTAATTTTAGGCCAGTATGGCTGTTCCC
Organism: Bacillus sp. m3-13; assembly: GCF_000175075.1. Classification (NCBI taxonomy): domain Bacteria; kingdom Bacillati; phylum Bacillota; class Bacilli; order Caryophanales; family Bacillaceae; genus Bacillus; species Bacillus sp. m3-13. The sequence goes on along the minus strand of NZ_ACPC01000009.1, from coordinate 410,763 downwards.
CACTTCATTTAATGGAGGGCCGAATATTCCTATCCCCATCCGTCCTGGCACAGAACCCATAATCCCCCCTGATACACCGCTTTTTGCCGGTATACCAATTTTTATGGCAAATTCGCCTGATGCATTGTACATTCCACAGGTAACCATGAATGTTTTACAAATCCGAGCAACTTCCTTTGGCATCACCCGTTCGTTCGTCAATGGATTAATACCATCCATTGCAAAAACAGCACCCATCCGTGCCAATTGAAGACAGTTCAGTCTTATAGCGCAATGTTTCGTATATACTTCCATAATCTCTTCTACATTCCCATGTATTACTCCGTCACCCTTCATATAAAAACAGAGAGACCTGTTTAGAAAAGATGTAGTAAATTCCGAGATGGCGACTTCCTCACAATAATCGATGTTAGGTTCATTTGTAAGCTTCCTGACAAATTCCAAAATATATTCTACTTTGTCTTCGGCATTACTGCCCTTCATCATAGAAGTGACGGCAAGTGCGCCAGCATTTATCATTGGGTTGAGTGGCTTGGCTTTTGAGGATGTCTCTAATTTAATGATCGAGTTGAATGGGTCACCTGTTGGCTCCATCCCTACTCTATGAAAAACATGATCAGGTCCATAATCCATGAGAACAAGTGCAAGTGTAATAATTTTTGAAATGCTTTGCAGCGTAAATTGCCTCTTTATATCCCCAGCTGATACACAATCACCATCAGGGTAAACAATGGAACATGACAAATGCTCAGGGTTTTCCTTTTGTAATGCAGGTATGTAGTTTGCCACTTTTCCTTCATTTGCTACCTTCCTTGCCTCTTCCACTAATGACTGTAAAACATCCTCCCTTTTACATGCCAATTGCGACACCCCTTAATATCCGACGTGAATCTACCAATAGATTCCCCGATTACATGACAAAAAAACATACAAGTTATATAATAATGAAAAGGATTACAATTTAGGGGGACAACATGGAAAATATCATCAGAATAGAAGGAAAAGTTAATTTCTCGATTACACTCGACCCAGGGGTCTGGATTTTCGACGATCGCAGAATTGATTTGGATACATATTTCACAGAACAAAAACGCGAGAAAACAGATGAACTTGAGGAATATACAAAAGCAGTTTCGAAACATTGGGAGCGTGAGATCAGGGAAGGTGCCATTTCCCCACCAACTTTGAAATCAGAACGTAAATTCGAAAAAGAAAAACTGTTGAATGGTACATTTGGCATTAAATTCGGTCCATTCTTGCACAATGCAGAACCACAACCCGATTCCACTAAAGTGGTATTTGTAGGAGCGGATGCTGAGCTTGAGGTTGACATCCCTACTGCACAGGAAATCATTCTTGCTTTTTCTAAAAACGGCAAACCACTAAAAGAAAACGGACCTGTCCACATTTATTTTGAGGACGGCTCCAATCATTCAGAACCTCTTACAGGTGTACATAAAATCATCGTAAAATAAATGGGACTCCCCAAAAGTACCGCCGTGACAAAAGTTACGGCGGTACTTTTTTTGCGGAAATCAACAGCGGGTCTATGCTTTATAACAGATCTGCAGCAAGCTTTGCAAGCATGGAACGTTCCCCTTTGACAAGCTTCACATGCCCAGCTAACTTCTGATCCTTAAACCGCTCCACCACATAAGTCAAACCATTATTGTACTCATCCAGGTAAGGATGATCAATTTGTTCCGGATCACCCATCAGAACAATTTTACTCCGCTCCCCTACCCTCGTTAAAATGGTTTTCACCTCATGCTTTGTAAGGTTCTGCGCTTCATCAATAATAATGAACTGCTCCGGAATACTTCTACCCCTTATATAGGTCAAAGCTTCCACTTCAATGGATCCCATCCCAGCAAGAATAGCGTCAAGTTCTCCGGGTTTTTTTGTTATTGAATAAATATTCCAGATTGTCATAGATCGGTTGCATCCACGGCCTTAGCTTCTCCTCTTTTTCACCTGGAAGGAAGCCGATATCTTTACCAACAGGTACAATTGGACGTGCCACTAGCAGTTTTTTTATAACGGTTCAAGTCCTCTGTCTGCATAAGTCCTGCAGCTAACGCGAGGAGAGTTTTCCCCGTTCCTGCCTTACCCGTCAGCGTAACAAGTGGAATATCTGACCGTAAAAGCATTTCAAACGCCATCGTTTGTTGTACATTACGCGGCCTAATTTCCCCATATATGATCTTGATCAAAAAACGAGTTTTTTCACTTTCTTCCCAGTCGAGTCAATAATACCAACGGCTGAAGCCGAACCGCCCAATGCATCTTTCATGATGACAAACTGATTGGCATAAAACGGGTGATTCGCTAATTCTGCGGCACTGATTTCCCCTTTTACATAAAAAGCGTTAAGAGTATCTGTCGGAACATAAATCTCGAGGAATCCTTTGTAAATATGATCCACTTCCACAACACGGTCATTTAAAAAGTCCTCAGAAATCAACCCTATTGCATCGGCCTTCACGCGTACTAATGCATCCTTACTCACTAATATGACGGTCCGCCCAGCCTCTTTTGTCTGCTCTTCCAAAGAAAGATTTTTCGCGACTGCAAGAATCCTATTATCATTTGTCTTCTCCACGAAAATTTCCTGCAGCTGATGGAAACTTCTATGGTTCAGTTCAATCCGAAGCGCTCCACCATTATGCAGAGGTATTTTTTCATGAAGCTTTCCTGTAGCTCTTAAGGAATCGATTAACTTTGAAACCTGCCTGGCATTTCTTCCTATTTCATCCATATATCTTTTTTTCGAATCCACTTCTTCCAATACCACCGCAGGAATAACCACCTCATTATCTGCAAATGAATAGATTGCATATGGATCCTGTAACAGTACGTTCGTATCTAATACATAAATTTTACCCAACCTGCCGCCTCCTACTCTCAGCCCTTCTATTGTCTTTCTGGAGTGAATCAAGGCATCCTCCCATACATTATATGGCCCCAATACAATTAGTGTGTTACTACTTGACCATAAAAGAGGGACGGACCGTTGTTAAAATATATGTCGGAATGAATAAAGATAGAAGAACAAATAAACAATAAAATCAAGACAGATGAAAATGGAATCATCCGAAAGAAGGAGTGAAATAGGTGAAAAGATATTTATTAGTGACCGCTATCGTAACATTGTCTCTTACTGGTTGTATGAACAATCAACCAAGAAATATCTCAAGCGAGAATGAAAACTCTCGTATTATTCATGTAAAAGATTCTGCAGATGTGCAGGTGGATAGAAAAACAGGCCAGGAAGTGTCCGCTCATCTGGTGGAACTTGCTACAAGAGTTCCAAATGTAAATGATGCAACTGCTGTAGTGCTTGGTCCATACGCGGTGGTAGGGATTGATGTAAACTCTGACCTAGACCGTGAAAGAGTAAGCACCATTAAATATTCTGTGGCAGAGAGTCTGAAGAACGACCCATATGGAGCTACGGCTATCATCCTTGCAGATGCAGATTCCTTTGTTCGCTTGCAGGAAATGGGACGAGACATTCAAAACGGACGACCTGTAACAGGTGTGATGGAAGAGTTGGCAGAGATTGTGGGAAGGGTAATGCCGGAGATCCCGATCGATTTGAAAGAACCGGTAGCACCAAATCCGACGGAGCAAAATAACTCCAAACTTCCAAAGGACCAAGAAAAACAACTGGAACAGAAACAACAGAATCAGTCCAATAACCTAAAGGACGAAGAGCGATATAAGGAAGTTAAGCAGGACTAAGGATTTTCGATTAATTACGATGATTGCTGCCCCGAAGTAGATTAAACTCCAATTCGGGGCAGTTTTTTATGCGGTGCAGGTACTGGATAGGATGGGATATCAAGAAAATAATCAATATATCAATAAATTTTTGGATATATCAATAATTCTGAAGATATATCAAGGAATTTTGTGATATATCAAGAAAAAACAGATTATATCAAGAAATCCTTATCATAAACCACAAGGGTACTGGTTTATCGCAGCTGTTCCTTTCCCAAATGGCTTCGCTTTCCGCGGGACGGTACTTGAGCCTCCTCACAACGCTTCAGGGGTCTCAACCTACCGTTACTCCCCCGCAGGAGTCTACGCCATTTGCTCCAATCCACAGCTTGAATTTCCGTAAAAGATACATAGGTGCTTATTCAGTTCTCTCGGTTAGATACCATTTCATAAACCCTTTGATTAATGAAGCCACCTTGTTGATTGGAGTGGAAGGCGCGCAGACGCCCGCGGGAGGAAGGGACAGGTGAGACCCCGGAAGGCGAAGCCTGAGGAGGCTCACGGACCGCCCGCAGGCAAGCGAAGCGCCTGGAACGGAAATCAACCGGATATCATATTTACTTACCACCTTCCAACAAAAAAACCAGGCATACACCTGGTTCCCCATTCACCCGTTTTTAACTATACCGATGAATCGCCGTCATCACCTGTTGATCTAATTTCTTAGCAGCTTCTACATCATAGGTCTTCTCGAATTTCGGCTCTACACTTATTTTAGCTCCATAAAACATGACGTCCCTTACTACTTTTACATCAAGGTTCAACAACGCCAATTTCAATGGGACATCCTCCATTCTCTCCACTTTTACGGTTGCTTTAGTGTGTATGGAGTAAACGGAATCATTGGCCATCAGATTTACCACCAGCTCGCTATTATGGGACACATTCTTCACAATTCGAGACTCCGCATTAACAGCAAGTAAAATAGTCTTCTCATCAGGAGCAAATAGCCAAGAGATTGCACTCACATTCGGACCACCTGTTTCATAATCCACAGTACTGATTGTCACCAGAGTTTCTTTTTGCAATGCTTCTATAAGTGGTTCTACAAGAATATTTTCTACAAGGTTAGGCATGGTCCATCCCCCCACAATATTTTTATTAATCTTACCATATCACCATTTCCATAGAAAGAAACAGCACCGTTATGTTATACATTCAACATCCCTGTTAGCAATTAATTCTTAATTTTCACCCTTTATGCTATACTAATGAGTAAGATTGAATAAAGAGGTGTGCCATGAGAGTCAAGTGTGTAATTTGTGATAAAATTGAAAGCATCGATGACGAAACGTTAGTTGCGAAAAGGCTTCGTAATCGACCAATTCATACATATATGTGCGACGAATGCAGTGAACGTATTGAAAAAAGAACCAACGAGAGAAAAGCTACCGGTAATTTTAAGCTGTATGAACAAAAACAAAATCAGGATGAGTGGTAGAACTTGATACGAAGAGGCGCTTTTACAGGTTTGATAAGCGGGATCTTGATGGGTGTGTTTATTAAAGCCCTTGAAATCCTTTCGGGAAAAAAGATATATGTGCTTTTTATTGAATGTCGATTTTATCCCGGGTTTTAAAAATGCAAACCTATCCGAACTGGCCGAATTCTTCCTTCACCTTATTGTGGCTGTGATGATCGGGATTATGTTTGCTTTTATTGTGGAACGCTTCCAGTTGTTTGATAAAAGAAGGCAATACCTGGTCGCCATAGGGATCACTTCCCCAACGATTCTACTGTATTTTCCATTAACGATACTGGCTATAAAAGAGACACCAGCACCAACAGATGTCATTGCGATCCTATTATGGTCGATCGGGCACTTGGCCTTTGCAGTATTTCTTCCTATATTTTATAAGCAAAAAGGATAGATCCCTCGGAAGTGACAATCATAATCACTCAAGAAGGAGCTATCCTTTTTCTACTTTATTCATAATTATGGTACTTATCAGGCTCGTTTTGAATTTGTTCGAGCATTACGTCGATTAATTCAATTGGAAATCTTGCTTTGTGCCGTTCTTCGTCCTTTTCATATTCCACGTAATACATTGGTTCCTCTTTAGAGACTACAATGTTTGAGAGCTTATGATCTTCTAAGAGAATCCCTTCAAACAACTTCATTGTATCGTGCGCAGATTTATCTTCCGGTCTTGCTTCTGCTACCACTTTAATGGTCAGCCAATTATAAAGCGTGTCTTGTAAAGACCTCATCTACTGACCTCCTATGATTCTGTGCTTTCCGCTTGCTTTGAACGGTGAAGTCGAATCTTATAGATAATCAATATTAAAGCTGCCACTACCAAACCTTCTCCAACAGGAAGAAAGATTCCAAGAAATGTAAGCACTGTGCTTCCTAAAGCAAGGAAGGTATAAATAACCACTGACTTTAATACAGGAAGCTTCAAGGCGAATCCAAGCTTATAAACTAAAATGGACAATCCTAGAATGGTAAAATACAACAGCCACATGCCTAGATCAGGACTTTCATCCACACGGAATAGACTAGCAAAAAAGGATAATCTCTGGGTTACATCCATTGCCTTTTCCCCATTTCTAACTTTTTTATATAGTTATTTAGAAAAAGGGATGACAAAGGTCCTCTTTCAAGCACCCCTGCATCCCCACTTCTAATTTTTTATGCTTCAGCGAACTTTTTCTTTTTCGCTGCTCTTTCACGTTCGTTTTTATCAAGAAGCTTTTTACGTAAACGGATGGATTGTGGAGTAATTTCACAGTACTCATCGTCGTTCAAGTATTCTAAAGACTCCTCTAATGTCATAAGACGAGGTTTTTTCATGCTAACCGTTTGATCTTTAGTCGCAGAACGCACGTTAGTAGCCTGCTTCATCTTACAAACGTTAACAACAAGGTCGTTCTCACGGTTATGCTCTCCAACGATCATTCCTTCGTAAACCTCTGTTCCAGGCTCAACGAAGATAACGCCGCGGTCTTCAATACCCATGATACCATAAGTAGATGCTTTTCCTGATTCCATAGAAACAAGAACACCTTGGCGACGTCCACCTACTTGACCTGCTGCCATTGGCTGGTAGCTGTCAAATGTGTGGTTGATGATTCCGTATCCGCGAGTAAGGGAAAGGAATTCAGTTGTATAACCGATCAATCCACGAGAAGGTACCATGAAAATCAAACGAACTTGACCATTACCATTATTGATCATGTCAACCATTTCACCTTTACGAGCTCCAATGGATTCCATGATTGCACCAGTGTAATCTTCAGGTACGTCAATTTGCACACGCTCAACCGGCTCGGATTTCTTACCATCGATATTTCTGATGATTACTTCAGGTTTAGACACTTGAAGCTCGAAACCTTCACGGCGCATATTCTCAATAAGAATGGATAAATGAAGCTCTCCACGCCCTGAAACAACCCACGCATCCGGAGAATCGGTTGGGTCTACACGTAAGCTTACATCAGTCTCCAACTGTGCATTCAAACGCTCTTCAATTTTACGAGAAGTAACAAATTTACCTTCTTTACCTGCAAACGGACTGTTATTTACTAAGAAAGTCATTTGAAGTGTCGGCTCATCGATACGTAGAACAGGAAGTGCATCCTGCTGATCAACCGGACAAACTGTTTCCCCTACGTTGATGTCTTCCATTCCGGAAACAGCTACAAGGTCCCCAGCTTTTGCTTCTTCAATTTCTACACGTTTAAGGCCGATGAAACCAAATAGCTTAGTTACACGGAATTGTTTTACAGAACCGTCAAGCTTCATTAGAGCAACTTGTTGGCCAACTTTCATCGTACCACGGAAGATTCGTCCAACCCCAATACGTCCCACATAGTCATTGTAATCAAGAAGCGCTACTTGGAATTGAAGCGGCTCGTCACTGTTATCAACTGGAGCTGGGATATGTTCAACAATGGACTCATAGATCGCTTCCATGTTTTCATCTTGTTTTTCAGGATTTGTACTAGCTGTACCGTTGATCGCAGATGCATATACAACTGGGAATTCAAGTTGTTCTTCGTTTGCACCTAACTCGATAAACAAGTCAATTACTTCGTCAACAACTTCAGTTGGACGAGCAAAGTCACGGTCAATTTTGTTAACAACTACGATTGGTGTCAGGTTTTGCTCTAACGCTTTTTTCAATACAAAGCGCGTCTGAGGCATACAGCCTTCATAAGCATCTACTACTAAAAGTACACCATCAACCATTTTCATAATACGTTCCACTTCTCCACCAAAGTCGGCATGTCCAGGTGTGTCCATGATGTTAATGCGCGTATCTTTATAGTTAATTGCCGTATTTTTAGCTAATATAGTAATCCCACGTTCTCTTTCTAAATCATTGGAGTCCATGGCACGTTCTGCTACCTGCTCGTTCGTTCTAAACGTCCCAGCTTGATGTAGCAATTTGTCCACTAACGTTGTTTTACCATGGTCTACGTGAGCGATAATTGCGATGTTTCTAATATCATTGCGGATGTTCACTATTTCATCTCCCTAATTTTACAACTTAATAACTTTAGTATTATACCACAAACATGGTAGAAAAGAGAAAGAGACTTATGTAAAATATATGTTATATGTAATTAGCGTTAACCAAAGGAGTTGATTTTATGAAGGATATTAAGTGGATTTTCATGCTTTATGCTGTTTTGGCAGCGGTTTCTTTAGGCATGGTTGGAATCGCAATTGGTGAAAGAAACACGCTTGGAATCGTTGGAGCGTTTGTATTATTCGGTGTGGTCATGGGACTTGGATTCAAAACAAAAAGAAAAATGCGTGAAAACGGACAATTATAAAATTGACAAAATGTTCCTACAATAACTTATTAAAAATAATGAAACCCACGGTCTATTCACGACCGTGGGTTTCATTTATTTCTTCAATTTATACAAGTAATCCTTGCTGATCACTTCATGTAAACCCGGTTTACTTACAAAGACACTGTTTTGTCCAAGCATATTAAGCGGTTCACCATGGAGTGTGGTCACTTTACCACCGAGCTCGTTTACAAGTATTAGTCCCGCTGCAAAATCCCAAGGGGAAAGTCTCAACGTAATATATGCATCAATGCGCCCTGTTGCTACATACGCCATTTCAAGCGCTGCCGACCCATAAGATCTTGTACCTCTTACTTTCCTCACAAGCGGAGCAAGGATAGTGGGGTCGATTCGCTTATTTTCCGTAATCCATGTGGCATTTAAACCGATAACCGCTTTTTCTACTGCCACCTCTTCCAACTGTGGGAGTTTCGTATCGTTCAAATAAGCTCCTTCCCCTGCTTTTGCATGGTATAACTCGTCATGAACCACATCATAAATCAGCCCAATCTTTCCCACACCATCTTCATATACAGCAACGGAGATAGCAAAATTACGTTGCTGATGGACAAAGTTCATCGTTCCATCAATAGGGTCGATAATCCAAACTGTTCCATCAAGTTTGTCCAAATCATCACCAAATCCTTCTTCACCAAGAATTTGGTGGTCTGGATAAGTTTCTCTAATTCGTTTTATAAAAAATTGTTCCGTTTCCCGGTCAATATTAGTCACCAGATCATCAGGAGAGGATTTTGTATGTATCATCAATTCTTTGCTGAAAGAAGTTCGAATACGTTCTCCCGCTTCTCTCGTCCATTTTTTTGCATTCTCATCAATTTCAGTCCAATTCATGTGTTCTCCTGCCCTTCTGTTAGCCTTGTCATTACAGCTATTCTATTACGATTAAACAAATTATGTATGTTTTAGCTTACTGAAACGAAGGGGTAAAATCAAGTAATAGGTCACACAGAAAAACGAACCTCATACAGGTTCGTCTAAGTAGCCTATGCCACTAAACCTCTAGACTTAACATTTCTTTTCTTAGTTGCTCTAATTTAGATTTCGTTTTTTTCATTTTTTCCTTATCACTCTCTTGTATTGCTTCGAATAAAACTGCCAGTTCATAGTCGATTTCCATTCGTAAGACCGCGCGCTGATTTTCCTCTTTTTTCTTTTTCCAAGGTGTCGCCACTTGTTTCACGGTTATTCCCTCCTTCTAAAAAGTTTCTCGGTCCAAAGGATTTAATTTTCTAATGGTTGCTATATCATATGAAGGGAATGAAAGATGGTAACTAAAATGTGCAGTTACCTAAAAAGAAAGGATGAGGTTGAAAATCTAATCTTTTGGCAGGAAAAATTGGCTATGCTAAAATGAAGATTATAAAAATATAAGCAATGTTTTAGAAACGGGGCGACTACATGACAAACGAAAATTTCAGAGGATTTAAAAAAGAAGATTTTGAAGTATTTACAATAGATGGACTTGAAGAAAGAATGGAAGCTCTAAAATCTCAAATACAGCCAAAGTTTGAACAGCTTGGCCAATATTTCTCTCCCTCACTAACTGCCATGACTGGTGATGAAATGCACTATCATGTTGCCAAACATGCAAGAAGAACCAAGAACCCTCCAAAAGATTCCTGGGTTGCCTTTGCAAACAATGCACGTGGATACAAGATGTTACCACATTTCCAGATCGGCTTGTGGGAGACACATGTATTTGTCTGGTTTGCGGTTATCTATGAAGCACCGATGAAAGAAGCTTTTGGTGAGATATTACTTAAAAATGTATCGTCCATTCGCGAACAGATTCCTTCTGAATTTGTCTGGTCTAAAGATCACACGAAACCAGAAGTTATTCGCCAATCTGATTTGACGGAGGAAACCCACAAAGAGCTATTTGAACGACTGATTAACGTAAAAAAAGCAGAAATACTTTGCGGCATACAAATACCTAAAGAAGAGGCAATCAAGCTTACCGGAGATGAAACGGTTGCGCGCATCGAGGAAGCTATCCAAACAGTAAAAGGGCTTTATCAGATGACAAAACAGACGGTGGAAGCATAAACAAAAAAAATCTCAGAACCAACTAGGTTCTGAGATTTTTTCGTTATCACTTCGACATCTTCACCTGTTCGCCTGGATTCATGTCTTTTGCTTTTTTTATTCGTACGATAGACAGAGAAACCACTAAGTTCCTCATACTCATTTGCAAGGTTTCGTTCTTCTGCCTTGCCTGGCACGATCTCTTTAAACCGGCGATATAAGGATAAAAGCTGGTCACGCTCCATGCCTTTGCTGTAAGTGAGCTCAACCGCTTCATATAGTGCAATAACATCTACAATTTCATCTGTAGACCAATCATAGGAAATGGGATAAGAGAAATCCATAACTTCACCTCAAAATATGTATAGTGGAAAAGTAAAGTATATCATTTTCCTTATCTAGTTTGTCCACTTCTCTCTAATATTTTCCGCGTCCTTTACCATTCTAGACAAAAGTTGATCCACACTTGTAACATCCTCGATCAATCCCATTACCTGCCCTGCCCACGCATAACCTGAATCCGCTTCGCCATCATAGATATACCGCTTGTTCGCAGTACCACTAATGAAGTCTTTCAATCCTTCATACCCTTTTGCTTCCTGTTCTATCTTTAATATTTGCTCCGTCCAAGTATTTTGTATGGCTCTTGCAGGTGCACCGAGGCTTCTTTTAATAACTACCGTATCATTCTCAGTTCCGCTTACTAGCCTTTCTTTGTATATAGGATGAGCATGCAGACACTCCTTGGTTGCGATAAATCTAGTTCCCATTTCTATCCCTTCTGCACCAAGTGCCAATGCAGCCATCATCCCGCGCCCATCACCAATACCTCCTGAAGCGATGACAGGTATCTTTAAGGCGTCTACTACTTTTGGTACTAATACCATGGTACCTAAGTCATTTTTGCCTAGATGACCGCCTCCTTCCTGTCCTACGACCATGACGGCATCAGCGCCTAGCTCTTCTGCTTTTTCTGCTTGTCTGCGAGCAGCTACCAGAACTAATTTTTTGCAATCTGACCCCTCCAGCCTTTTGAAAATCGGTGCAGGGTTTCCTCCTGTCATGGAGATGACTGGAACCTCTTCTTCCAAAGCAATATCCAACATATGCTCAAAAGGTCTCCCATGTTGGCCAATTGCATAGTTCACACCAAATGGCTTATCTGTCATTCTTCTGACCTTTCGAATCTCTTCTCTTAATTGTTCTGGACTTTCCAAACTCATTGCCGTAATTTGCCCTAGACCTCCTGCATTTGAAACCGCGGCAGCCAGGTCAGCGTATGCTAAATAAGCAAGTCCACCCTGGATAATTGGATATTTAATATCTAAAAGTTTGGTTACTCTTGTCTCCCATTTCATGATCATCTTCCCCTTTCTATCTCTCTTTATATGTTTCTTTATAATGTGACAAATTCCTGCTATGCAATGAAGAGGATAAATGCTATAATTTCATTTGTTTTATGTGAATGTTTGTTCTGCGTAATTAGATGCGTTAAGATAAACAAAAACCGAAACTAAGCTAAATTAAAGAGGTGCATAAGTAAGTTGACATATTCTCAAAACGACACGCCATTATTTACTGGACTTTTAAATCATGCCAAAGGGAACCCCGTTCAATTCCATATTCCCGGACATAAAAAAGGAGCAGGCATTGACCCTGAATTCCGAGAATTTATCGGTGAAAATGCTCTTTCCATAGATCTAATCAATATTGGACCCCTTGATGACCTTCATCAGCCAAAGGGAATGATAAAAGAAGCTCAAGACCTTGCAGCAAAAGCTTTTGGAGCTGACCATACTTTTTTCTCCGTACAAGGTACAAGTGGCGCCATCATGACAATGGTAATGGCTGTTTGCGGGCCTGGAGAGAAAATCATCGTTCCAAGGAATGTTCATAAATCTGTCATGTCAGCCATTGTTTTTTCAGGAGCAGTACCAATCTTTATTCACCCAGAAGTGGACAAAGACTTAGGAATCTCTCACGGCATCACAACAGACTCTGTAGAAAAGGCGCTTCAACAACATCCTGATGCAAAGGGTGTTCTTGTCATTAACCCAACTTATTTTGGCTTTTCAGCTGATTTAAGTCAGATTGTTGAAATTGCTCATTCTTTTAACGTCCCTGTTCTTGTGGATGAAGCGCACGGTGTTCATATCCATTTCCATGAGGAACTTCCTTTATCCGCTATGCAGGCCGGAGCTGACATGGCTGCGACAAGTGTCCATAAGCTTGGAGGCTCTATGACACAAAGCTCTATATTGAATGTACGAGAAGGATTGGTGAATGTAAATCGCATTCAAAGCATTTTAAGTATGTTAACCACTACATCCACCTCTTACCTACTATTGGCTTCATTGGATGTTGCAAGGAAACGACTTGCCACCGAAGGACACTTGCTTATAGAAAAGACGATCCAACTTGCCAACCAAACACGAGATGCTATTAATGAAATTGAGCATTTACATTGTGTTGGACCTGAAATCTTAGGCAGAAAAGCAACCTTTGACTATGACCCGACGAAACTGATTATTTCTGTAAAAAAACTAAACCTTACAGGGTATGATGTCGAGAAATGGCTTCGTCAAAAATATAACATCGAAGTCGAGCTTTCTGACCTCTATAACATTCTTTGTATTATCACACCTGGAGACTCGGAGGTGGAGACTGGAACGTTATTAGAAGCCCTTAAAGACTTATCAGCAGAGTTTCATCAACAGGCTGGAGATTCCGGTGAAAAAGTAAAAGTTCTTCTTCCCGACATTCCGGTGCTAGCGATCGCACCACGCGATGCCTTCTACTCTGAAACGGAAGTTGTTCCGTTTGAAAAATCTGCCGGCCGAATTATCGCAGAGTTTATCATGGTGTATCCTCCAGGCATTCCAATTTTCACACCTGGTGAGATCATAACAGAAGAAAACTTGTCCTACATTACAAGAACGTTAGAAGTAGGACTGCCAGTACAAGGTCCCGAAGATCATGAATTGAAAACCTTAAGAGTAATTAAGGAACACAAAGCAATTCGATAAAATGAACAAAGAGCAGGTCCCCTCCTACCCCGGGGACCTGCTCTTTCTATTAATATATAATTCTAGGCTAAATCTTCGCTTTTTTCAGAGCACTGACAATCTGGACATTTTGCATAATAAGTCGTAACTTTTTCATCCTCAAAGTGATCCACCGCGCTGTTACAAGTTTGACAAATGATTGTACCCATACCCTTCAACCTCTTTCCTAAAAGAAATTTTTTTTGTCAAAGCTGCCTTTTAATGAAAGCGCTTTATGTTGTTACTTACATCATAAAGCCTCGAATGTGTTATGTCAATGATTAAATTGTATAACACATTTAAATTTGCCACCACATAAAAATGGGCATAAACTGCCCAGTCTTATAAAACTTGGTTTATCACCGCTGTTCCTTTCCGCAAATGGCTTCGCTTTCCGCGGGACGGTGTTTGAGCCTCCTCACTTCGTTGCGGGGTCTCAATCAACCGTTACCCCCCGCAGGAGTCTTTGCCATTTGCTCCAATCCACAGCTAGAAATTTCGTTAAAAAACGTTTATGCTAATCCAACTAACTCGTTAAGATATTCTTCTTGAATCTTTTGGTATGTAAAAACCCTTAGTTGATTGGAGTGGAAGGCGCGCAGACGCCCGCGGGAGGAAGGGACACCGGAAGGCGAAGCCTGAGGAGGGTCACGGACCGCCCGCAGGCAAGCGAAGCGCCTGAAACGGAAATCAACTGAATTACATACTTTTTTATCTTTACGAAATAGGCCAATACCCTGAAAACAGGACATTGGCCTCGAAGGAGATTAGCTTTTATTCATATTGTTCTTGAAACGGACTTGCAGGTATAGCCTCAGTAAAGAACTCTGCTAGGTCTTCTGCTTGCTCTTGTGAATCAATTCGGAATACATGCTGAAGGTGGTTAAGGTCAGTAATGTCTTTAGGGTCGAGGAGGGTAGAACGGCCGGTTTGCATACAGATGACAAGGGGCTTACCAAAAAACATATTCGTGTACACGATACCAAAATCATATCTAACATCTTTAGTCGTAAAGCCAACAAAGCGAACAGGAACATTCTCATTGTTATCATAAAGCTTGTCAAATAAGTTCATAAGGTACCTCCTTTTTATTTTTTGGTTATTCAGAATATTATTATAACTTATAAAATGCTTGATTTGCAAGAATTTTCACTTAGTGATTGTCAGCCGATTTCCTCTAATGCTAGAATATATATTATGGAATAGTAATCTTAGGAGTGAATTTGATGGCCAGTAGCGCTTACATTAATTTAGTTCCCAAATCAAAAGAGAAAACGCTTACCGTTGAACATGTAAAAGAGTTATTAAACTACTATAAAGACATAACATCTAAAACTGGAAAACAATTAGGATGGGAATACAGCCAGGCAGCCTTCCCCTACGAATTAAAAGAAAAGCCTGTAGGCAAAGGCCAATGGTTTTATTTAAAAGGTACGGAGGATCGGTACAAAATGATTCTTATCGGTGTTGGTACACAGGTAGCTACCTCAGACGAGACTGAACCACTCTCCTACATACAGGTTACGTTGCATGACCAAAGTACCCACGGAGATAAAGCAAAGGCTAACGAGCTCTGTAAGTTTTTTGCGAAGAAGCTAGAAGCTGAGCTTAAACTATTTACCGGCAGCATCATGTACTACTATAAACGTTGATAAAGAAAGCCCGCTCATAACCGAGCGGGCCTTCTTTATTTATTCCGGTTCTACGCTATCATCTTCAGTCCCAATTAGGTCTGGATCAAGTATCTCATATCCCTTGTTTTGAAGCCCTTTAACTATATCCGCTAACGCATCTTTAGTCCATTCACGGTCATGCATTAACAGATTGGCTCCGCTGTTCAGAAATTCCGTATTAACCATAATATCTGCAAGTGCTTCAGCATCCATGTATTCTGTTTCCCAATCATAACCGTATGTCCAATTCATCGCAATCATGCCCTCTTGCTTTACAAGTTCTAAGGCATAATCTGTATTCGTGCCAAACGGAGCACGGAAAAAGCGGGGGCGTTCACCTGTGATTTCTTCTACCCGGTCGCTAAGCATTACTATTTCTTCATGCTGTTCTTCTTCCGTAAGCTGCCTTAAGGACTTATGTGTCATCGTATGATTACCAATCGGAAAACCCATCTCATAAATGGTTTTTAGTACCTCCTGCTCTTCCTCCGTTTCAAGGAAGTGACCATTTACAAAGAAGATAGCTTTTACGCCTAGTTCTTTCAAAGTCGTAGCCATTTCTAATGCATACCAATCAGGAGCGTCATCTATTGTTAATAGAACCACCTCGGAGTTT
Organism: Bacillus sp. m3-13; assembly: GCF_000175075.1. Lineage (NCBI taxonomy): Bacteria > Bacillati > Bacillota > Bacilli > Caryophanales > Bacillaceae > Bacillus > Bacillus sp. m3-13. The sequence goes on along the minus strand of NZ_ACPC01000009.1, from coordinate 394,792 downwards.
GCATCACCTATTGGTTCTAAAGCAGAAGTGGTAGGATTTACGACATATTGGGGTTCTTGAGGGGAAGTTTCTTGTACCTGGTCCTCGTTACCTGAGTCTTCTTCTTTTTCTTGTTCTTCTTCATTCTGATCTTCCTCGGAGTCAGCTACTTCTTCTTCCTCGGGTTCTTTTTTCGGGTCTTCTGTTTTTGATACAGGGACATCTTTTTCTTTTTCATCCTCTTCCACCACAGAATCATTTTCTTCCGTCTGATTTTCTGAAGAGGAATTTTGTTCATTTTCAACTTGTCCATTTTGCCCGCAAGCTACAAGGAGGAGCAATAATGATGCTGATAGTATCCATTTTTTCATATTCTTTCCTCCATACGTAAGTTTCACCTTTAATCATACTAGCAATTACTATATGAAGGCAATCTTTTTCCAGTTATTAAATCTTAGTAAGATAATTCAACCACCAAAAACAAAATAGTAAAATAGACTCTGAAAACTAAAATAGAAAATAAAACTGATGGCAGTTGTCAATGCCGCATGCTTCTTTTTATGAATTATTGACATGGCAAGTGTATAACAGAGATAGATAAATATACCTAATAAAATAATTTTGGCCTGCACTTTATCCCGAACCGAAAACCATTCTATCAGACTATATGTCCCCCAAAAAATATTTTGTATTAAAAACACCACATAATTTTTCATAAAAGCAGCTCCTTACTGCATATTTCTATTTATGTAACCGATTTATCTTGATTAAAAACCTTTATAATTAATATGCCAGAAAGGAGCTATCTATTTTTCAATTATGTAACATTTACGTGACAAGGCCTGTTTATATAAAATTTAATGGTAGAATAGCACCAAATAGCAGAATAAAAAAGTAACTATGCATTTTAATATATGTTGTTAATAGAAAGTGAGGATTGCCATGATTAGAGGCGCTGTTATTTTTTTCACGTTGTCTTTTTTCATTTTATCTTCCTGTCAAGAAAATCAATCGATAACTCACATTCAATTTCCTGATGATTCTCGGACACTCGTTTTCTTTACGGACGAATCTAATTTACAAGATGAGAGTACATATTATGATGCGATCATTGATTTGAAAAATTCATTTCCAGATGAAGTTGCAAATTTAAAAGTAGTTCATTCTGAAAATGAAAAATTATTATATAAGCAGTTCAATGTAAAGGCAACCCCTTCATTAATTGTAGTTCATGACAATGAAGTCGTAACACAAATAGAAGGCTCAAAGCCTAAAAAAGATATCATTATTTCCATTGAACAAGCGTTAAATCAAGCTGGGAATTCCACCTATTAGCCGGAGGAATTCCTTTTTTGTGGTTTAAAGCAAAAAAATAAGAGCCTCCACATTTGCGGAGGCTCTTTAGGTTGGTCCATTATTTCACGATATGAATAGGGCTTCCCATTGCCACTTCTGCAGCTTCCATTGTGATTTCTCCCAATGTTGGATGCGCGTGGATAGTCATCGCTATATCTTCCGCTGTCATACCAGCTTCGATTGCAAGACCAAGTTCAGCGATCATGTCAGATGCGCTAGAACCGGCAATTTGAGCACCAATGATTAATCCATCTTCTTTACGAGTTACTAGCTTTAAGAATCCGTCTGTTGCGTTCAATGCCAATGCACGGCCGTTCGCAGCAAATGGGAACTTAGCAGCTGTCACTTCGATTCCTTCTTCTTTCGCTTGTGCTTCTGTGTAACCGACAGATGCAAGTTCTGGCTCAGAGAATACTACTGCAGGAATACCTAAGTAGTCGATCTCAGCAGGCTCACCAGCAATTGCTTCTGCAGCAATCTTACCTTCGTAAGAAGCTTTATGTGCAAGCGGTGGTCCATCAACGATATCACCGATAGCATAGATGTTAGAAACGCTAGTGCGGCACTGCTTGTCAATTTTGACAACGCCACGATCTGTCATTTCCACACCAACTTGCTCAAGGCCAAGCTCATCTGTGTTAGGACGGCGACCAACAGTAACCAATACGTAATCAGCGTCGATTGTTTGCTCTTCGCCTTTTACTTCAATCGTTACTTTCACACCATCTTCTGTTTCTTCTACACCTTTAGCCATTGCTTTTGTGAAGATTTCTACGTTTCCTTTTTTCTTCAGGTTACGCTTTACAAGAGAGCTCATTTGCTTTTCAAATCCAGCCAAGATCTCATCTGCCGCTTCAACAATAACAACTTCTGTTCCAAAGTTTGCATAAGCTGTACCTAGCTCCGTACCGATGTAACCTCCACCAATAACAACTAGTTTCTTTGGAATGTCTTTAAGTGCCAATGCCCCTGTAGAATCAAGAACACGTTTGGAGTACTTAAAAGTCGGAATTTCAATTGGGCGAGAACCTGTTGCAATGATACAGTTGTTAAACTTGTATGTTTGCGCAGAGTTTTCATCCATGATACGAACTGTGTTACCGTCTACGAAGTAAGCTTCCCCAGAAACGATGTCTACTTTATTCCCCTTAAGTAGACCTTCTACTCCGCCAGTCAATTTCTTCACAACTCCAGCTTTCCATTCTTGAACTTTTGAGAAATCAACTGTTACGTTCTCAGCTTTGATTCCCATGTCTTCAGAATGTTTAGCTGTTTCAAAGCGGTGACCTGCAGAAATTAACGCTTTGGAAGGGATACATCCAACGTTTAGACATACTCCACCAAGTGTGTTCTTTTCTACGATTGTTACTTTTTGTCCCAGTTGAGCCGCGCGGATTGCAGCAACATATCCGCCAGGGCCAGAACCGATGACAAGCGTATCTACATCAATTGCGAAATCTCCTACTACCATTTATTAACCCTCCATTAACAATAATTGTGGATCGTTCAATAGACGCTTGATATGGTTAAGCGCATTTTGAGCAGTAGCGCCATCAATCATACGATGGTCAAAGCTTAGTGATAATGCTAGAACTAGAGCCACTACAATTTCTCCGTCTTTCACTACAGGTTTTTCTGCGATACGGCCGATACCTAGAATCGCAACCTCTGGATGGTTAATAACCGGTGTGAACCATTGTCCACCAGCAGATCCGATGTTTGTGATTGTGCAAGATGCACCTTTCATTTCATCAGATGCCAATTTACCGTCACGTGCTTTTCCAGCAAGTTCATTGATTTCGTTGGAGATAGAGAAGATAGACTTTCTGTCCGCATCTTTCACTACAGGAACTAATAAGCCTTTTTCTGTATCAGCAGCGATTCCAATGTTGTAATAGTGCTTGTGAACAATCTCGTCTGTTGCATCATCTAGAGATGTATTAAGTACAGGGTACTCGCGTAACGCAGATGTAAGTGCTTTAACTACGTATGGTAAGAATGTTAACTTAATACCTTTGTCTGCTGCAACTGATTTGAATTTCTTGCGGTGAGCAACAAGCTCTGTCACATCAATCTCATCCATTAATGTTACGTGAGGTGCAGTGTGCTTGGAGTTAACCATCGCTTTAGCGATTGCACGACGCATACCACTCATTTTCTCACGAGTCTCTGGGTATTGACCAGCAGGAATTGCTTGTTTTTCTTGTTTTGTTTCTGTTTTTGTTTCTTCTTTAGCTGCAGGAGCCGCTTCAGTAGTAGTTTCTTCTGCTTTAGCGCTTCCTCCGCTTAAGAATGCATCGATATCGCTCTTAAGAACACGGCCATTGTCGCCGGAACCAGCTACTTGACGAATTTCTACGCCTTTTTCACGAGCATATTTGCGTACAGAAGGCATTGCGATTACACGTCTGTTTGGATCTACTTCTACTTGCTCTTGAGTACCAGCGCCAGTTTCAGCTTTTGGCTCTTCTTTAGGCGCTTCTTCTTTTTTCACATCTTGACCAGCTTCAGCTGTTGCTTGAACTTGTCCTTCTGTTTTTTCTTCTGCTTTTGCATCGTCGCTTCCGTGGTCGTCACCTTTAAATTTAAGGTCTTCATAACCTGGTGCGTCTAGTGTGATGATGGTTTGTCCAACAGTACAGACAGTACCTTCTTCCACTTTTAATTCCGTTACTTTCCCTTTAACAGGAGATGGAATTTCTACGACTGCTTTATCGTTTTGTACTTCACAAAGTACATCATCTTCTTCGATTTCGTCACCTGGTTTTACGAACCACTTTACGATTTCACCTTCATGGATACCTTCACCGATATCTGGCAGTTTAAATTCGAATGCCACAGTATTCAACCTCCTATGATAGATAGCTTTATAAGGAATCTGTTAACGTCTGTAGATTTCCGTTCCAGGTGTTCATTCCGCGGGACGGTGCTTGAGCCTCCTCACAACGCTCGGGGGTCTCAACCTACCGTTTCCCCCCGCAGGAGTCTCACACCTTGCACTCCAATCTACAGTAAGACTACTAAAACGAGATAACCTTCTTCTGCTTACTTTTGTATAAAATGGAGAGCCCACTCTTGGCTAGGCGAAGAATGGACTTCCTTTTGGTAGTTCTGTTGAAGAACTGGTTATATATTAGAAGTTCAGAACTTTTTTCGCTGTTTCTAGAACATCTTTATGATTTGGCAACCATACGCTCTCTGCTTGAGAGAATGGGAATACCGTATCAGGTGCAGCTACACGTAATACCGGTGCTTCTAGGCTTAGAATTGCACGGTCGTTGATTTCTGCTACGATGCTTGCTCCGATACCAGCTTGTTTTTGTGCTTCTTGGACAACAATTGCACGGCCTGTTTTTTCAACAGATGCAATGATTGTTTCGATATCCAATGGGCTAATTGTACGCAAGTCGATTACTTCTGCAGATACGCCGTCTTTTTCAAGTTGGTCTGCTGCTTTTAAGCACTCATGTACCATTGCGCCGTAAGTAACCATTGTGATGTCGGATCCTTCACGTTTAACGTCAGCTTTACCGAGCTCAATTGTGTACTCTTCTTCTGGAACCTCTTGTCGGAAAGAACGGTATAATTTCATGTGTTCCAAGAAAACAACTGGATCGTTATCACGGATTGCAGAAATTAAAAGACCTTTCGCATCATATGGAGTTGCAGGAATTACCACTTTAAGTCCTGGCTGTTGTGCCATAAGTCCTTCTAAGCTGTCTGCATGAAGTTCAGGTGTGTGAACCCCTCCACCGAATGGAGAGCGGATTGTAACTGGTGCGGACCAACGCCCACCAGTACGGTAACGCATACGAGCAAGTTGTCCACTAACAGAGTCCATTACTTCATAAACGAAACCGAAGAACTGGATTTCCATTACAGGACGGAAGCCAGTTACACCGAAGCCAACAGCAAGTCCACCGATTCCTGATTCTGCAAGTGGTGTATCAAACACGCGATCTTCCCCGAACTCAGCTTGAAGGCCTTCAGTTGCACGGAAAACCCCACCGTTTTGACCAACGTCTTCACCGAAAAGTAAGACGTTTTCGTCATTTTTCAATTCTGTGCGTAACGCATCAGTGATCGCTTGAATCATTGTCATTTGCGCCATGGCTTACTTCGACTCCTTCTCTTTGTAGATTTCATTTTGCTCTTTTAGGTTATTAGGAAGCTCTTCGTACATGAAAGAGATTAAGTCTGTGACTTTCTGTTTAGGTTGGTCATCTGCTTTCTTGATAGCAACCTTAATATCTTCTTTCGCTTCTTCAATTACTTTGTTCTCTGCGTCTTCGCTCCAGATCCCTTTGTTCTCAAGGAATTTACGGAAACGTACTAACGGATCTTTCTTTTCCCACTCATCATCAAGTTCAGAAGTACGGTAACGAGTTGGGTCATCTCCAGCCATTGTATGTGGACCATAACGGTACGTTAATGTCTCAATCAATGTAGGACCTTCACCATTCACTGCACGCTCACGAGCATCACGAGTTGCCGCGTAAACTGCTAATGCGTCCATTCCGTCTACCTGGATTCCAGGAATACCTGCTGCAACTGCTTTTTGAGCAATGGTACCTGCTGCAGATTGCTTTTCAACAGGAGTGGAAATAGCAAAACGGTTGTTTTGTACAACAAAGATTGCTGGTGCTTGGTAAGCCCCTGCGAAGTTAATACCTTCGTAGAAATCACCTTGGGAAGCTCCACCGTCTCCTGTGTATGTAATTGCTACCGTCTTTTTCCCTTTTTTCTTCAGTCCAAGTGCAACACCTGCAGTTTGAATGATTTGAGCACCAATGATGATTTGAGGTGGCAATAAGTTAACACCCTCTGGCATCTGGTTGCCGTGGAAGTGACCACGAGAGAATAGGAATGCTTGATATAAAGGAAGACCATGCCAGATCATCTGTGGCACATCACGGTATCCTGGTAAAATAAAATCATCTGCTTCTAGTGCAAATTGAGAAGCTAATTGTGAAGCTTCTTGACCTGCTGTAGGAGCGTAGAAACCTAGGCGTCCTTGTCTGTTCAAGCTAATGGAACGCTGATCAAGTACGCGAGTATATACCATACGGCGCATTAATTCTTTTAATTGATCATCACTAAGTTCAGGCATTGCAGCTTCATTTACTACTTCGCCTTCTTCATTTAAGATTTGGAACGTTTGGAATTGTTCTTCCACTTTCGCTTTCTGCTGCTTTGGATCAAATTTAGCATTTTTAGTTTTTGCAGCCATCTACGTCACCTCTTCCTTTCTATTAAGAGAACTATTTAATACATCATTACATACAAAAATAGGTTACCCAAAAACGTGTTTTAAAAGACATTTTTCTGTTTGTGATGCAAAAACGTATCTTTCCTCTTTTCGTGTCTTCAGCAATACGCATGATAAACACTTAAATTTATACTGTATTAATCTTTCCGAAGAAAATATTAATACAACTTTTCACCAAGGTCAAGTTTACAACACAGTTCGCAATCCCGTCAATCTCTTTGCTTGCATTGCTTTTCAAAACCAAAAAAAGTAAAAAGTTTATTCTGAACCCTTAACTGTACTAATACAACTTTTAAAACTGTATCACAATGCAGAACAGGTCAACTTCATGTTATGTCGTAATAATAAAAAACGCTATAAATCCCATTCCCGATATAACTCAATCTTAATCATTAACGAAACATTGACTATTTTGAGATAAGAATAAAACATATTTCTCCAACAAAAAAGACCCGGGGAGGCTAGCTCCAACGTGTCTTTTTTAAACTTAATTATCATAGCTGACGTTAAGTCCCGCTTTTTTGTAAAAATCCAATTTAGCTTTATTATACTGGTCGGTAAGGTCATTGAACGATTTGTTTGCTTCATTGATTTTTTCATACTTCTCATTCAAATCATTTATCTGGACTTGGAGTTGCTCCAAAGTCAAATCTTCCGTTTGGAATAACTCGTACATTTCTTTTTCGACTTCCATTGACTTCATATAATGATTCGATAAAGTCATGTAGGCTTCATAACGTTGTTCCATTAGCTGATATAACGCTTGTGCCTCTTTTTTCAACTCTTCATCTTCTAATGATTCGATAGAAGTTTTCACCTCTTCAAATTGACCCCTTGCTGCTTCTATGCTCTCTTTTTCATTTTTCATGGCAGCTTCTTTTTGTTGCACTAAAGCAAGCCCTTCTTGAGAAAGTTTAACAATTTGATCAAACTCTTTCATCCCAAGGGTAAGAATTTCTTCATAAATAGCAGATTCCTCTTTTTCTAATTCCAATAAAGGTCCTTGTTGCTCTTCAAAGCTGGCTTCAAGTTCAACTACTTCCTCTAATGTTTGAAATATCTCTTGTTCAGCTGATTCTCCATTAACACAACCTGCCAGTACTAGGGAAAAAGCCAGAGTACCCGTATATACAGTCCTTTTCCAAAAACGCAATTTAAATCCCCCTAACATATCTTCTATTTAACTATAAATTTTATTGCTAATTTTTACAATATGAAATTCATATGATAAGCATAAAATTAAATAAGGCAAAACGAATTGTTTTAAGTAACATACGCTTTTGGTAATATATAATGAGATAGATTGCAGCTACCATTTATAAGCTACTTTGGAGTATAGTATAAATGTATATTAGATAGGAGTGAAATCATGCTTACAGCGAAAGACATCATAAAAGAAGGGCATCCCACATTACGTGTAGTGGCAAGCGACGTATCCCTTCCCCCATCTCAGGAAGATTCCATTACTCTGCAAAAGATGATGGAGTACCTTCAAAACAGTCAAAATCCTGATATTTCTCAACAATATAATTTACGTCCTGGAGTCGGGCTGGCAGCTCCCCAAATTAATGTTCCTAAAAAGATGATTGCCGTTCATATTAGAGACGAAAGTGGAACACTACATAGCTACGCACTTTTTAACCCTAGGATCGTTAGCCATTCTGTTGAAAAAAGTTTTCTTACCTCGGGTGAAGGTTGTCTATCTGTAGATAGGGATGTCCCCGGACTTGTACCGAGATATGCTCGCGTAACGGTCAAAGCCACCACTCTGCAGGGCGAAGAAATTAAACTACGCTTAAAAGGATTAGTGGCCATTGTATTTCAACATGAAATCGACCATTTAAACGGCGTCATGTTCTATGACCACATAAACCAAGATAATCCATTCCAACCTCCAGAAGGAGCAATACCGATAGAAAGATGATTTTTCAAATTAAAAACATAAGTAAATGAAGTCATCTTGTTGATTGTAGTGGAAGGCGCGCAGACGCCCGCGGGAGGAAGGGACAGGTGAGACCCCGCAGACGAAGTCGAGGAGGCTCACGGACCGCCCGCAGGCAAGCGAAGCGCCTGTAACGGAAAGCAACCGAATCTTATTATTTTTTAATGGAAAGAAAGCCTGATCGACATTCGATCAGGCTTTCTTCTATATACTTAACGGATTTTCTGTTTTAGTAATCCAACTTGCTCGAGCCCAAGAAGAATTCCATCTTCCCCCACATCTTTCGTAACATGGTTGGCCACTTTCAATAACTCAGGATGAGCATTACCCATCGCCACCCCTGTTCCGACAAAATCAATCATTTCAATATCATTCAACCCATCTCCAAAAGCGAATACATTCTCTTTCTTAAATGGCAATCTTTCTAGCATCCTTTGAATACCGATTGCTTTAGAGCCACCTTTTGGAAGAATATCTGTAGAATATTGATGCCAGCGAATGAAATCAAAATCTTCATATGCCTTCACATAACTTTGCTGATGTTCGTCCTCTATGAACAATAATGCCTGATAAATTTCCGTCTCATCAAGAAAGCTTGGACCATATTCCGGATGAACAAACTTCAGGCTTCCCATACTTTCATTAATAAACGGATGATTTTCAACATTCGCCTTCATTGTTTCATGATTTAAATACACTAATGGATGTGACACTTTTTCGGAATTTTCACGTAGCAAATGCAATTTTTCTACATTTAGCGGGTTTTTGTATATAACTTCTCCTTCAAAAACGACATATTGGCCGTTAAAGCTCACAAAAGTATCTATCTCCAATTCTTTGCGTAGGTCCGCAAACATAAACGGAGCCCTTCCTGTAGCGATTGCGACATAAACTCCTTGTTCTTTCAGTTCTTTTATTGCTGTTTTAGTAGAGGTAGGTAGTTCTTTATCATGATTCAAAAGAGTCCCGTCTATATCAAAAAACACTATTTTCTTTTCCATTTTTAATCACCTTACTTCTTTAGACTGTGACATTTTTTATCACTTTTTGTTTTTTTGCCTTAGTTTTATACGAAGATAAATATACACCACTAAAGATTAGAATCAAACCAAAAAGCATGTGAGGGGTTATTTTTTCACCCAATAATAGGCTTCCCCATAACATGGCTGTTATCGGCACAATATACGTGACAAGAGAAGCAAACTCCGCACTCCCTTCCTTTACCATGTAATAATAAAGGAGATAAGCAACACCCGATCCAAAGACCCCTAAACCAATCAAAGATACAACAATGGAAACACTTCCTACTGCTAAAAATCCTGATGGTTGCACAAATGCCATCATAATCCCAGACAAGATTCCAGCTACTGCTAACGTACTAAACGATATAACAGTGATCGGAGTGTTTTGTAAATGCCTCTTGCTAAGGTGAGCACCGAAACCATAACAAATGGTTGCTCCCAACATCGTACCTACTCCGAGAAGATTATCCTGAAACAATTGTAGAATGTTCAATTCCAGTAAAACGATAATCCCAAGAAACCCGACACTGACACCAATCCATTGCATTTTCTCCATCTTACTTGAAAAGATGGAAAAGCCAATCAAGATTGTCCAAATCGGTGTCGTTGCATTGACAACCGAAGCCAGACTACTGCTGATCGATGTTTCACTAACTGCTATAAGCGCCCAAGGAAGGGCATTATTTAAAATTGCTATAAGAACAATAGGAAATAGCGGGAGGTTCCGGAGTAACTTTAATTTGTTCTGAATAAGTAGCAAGATTAAAAGCGTGCCAGCCCCAAAAATACACCGCCAAAAAACAACTCCCCAGACGCCTAAGTCCACTACAAGCAACTTTATAAATAGAAAGGACATGCCCCAAATCAAACTTAATGTAAATAATGCTGCATAGAGTCGTTTCATCCAACTTACCACCTTAACTTTTAGGGTAACGAAATAAATATTTATTTTAACCTACACGAAGAAAACGTTTGCTGTCAATGAAAATTTGGTCCTCATTTCAGATGTAATAAAAGACAACCAAAGGCCTTATTCCCAATAGACCATTTATATGTTACTCTGATGATAACCATACTAAATTCTACGTATATTGTTCAGAAGTGAAAGCCATTTCCTCATGTACTGAAATTTCGTATATTTACCAGCAACTATTTACTCTGTTTGACGCATATTAACTACTAACAAACAGAACGTACCTTAAGTACAAGGAGTGAAACGCTTATGCTAAGAAGGCTAAGAAAAAAAATACTGCGTAGAATGAACAATATTCTTAAACGAAAAACAATTGCCTAGTCCTTGCTATTAATGAGTCCTTCTTTATTGGAGGACTCTTACATATTATTTATCCATGAATTTGTCTTTCTCTGTTTTTAATCCTTTTCTATTGGAGAAAATAGAAAAGCACTTCTTTTAGGGAAAAACATGAAATTTCATGATGTATCGTATATAATATAGGGTAATAATGGCTTTTTGGCCAATGACCGGTTATGCTATATGGATATTACTAGGAAGCATTATTAAAAATTCGCGTTGTCTTTTTGTAAGGAAAAAAGCATTGTAGCTTGACGCAAGATAGTGGGTCGACGGACACTTCCGCCTTTTTCCCTTACATAAAATAACTATATATACTGGTTCCTTCCCTTACTGCCTAAGGAGAGGCGAAGGGCTAGAAGATTTTTTAAAGGAGAGATAGCAATGTTATTTAAAGTGTATTATCAAGAAGATGTAGCTGAAGCACCAGTGAGAGAAAAGACGGAATCTCTTTTTGTGGAAGCATCAGCAGTGTTTGAAGTCCGCAGAAAATTAAAGGACAAGCCATATAACATAGAATTTATCCAGCCTGTATCAGGAGATTTCTATGAGTATGAAAAGCAAGCCGAAAACTTTAAAGTATTGGAGATCTGATAGACAATGAAATTTGTAAAAAACAATCAAGCAGCGGTTTTCGCTTTAGGCGGGCTAGGTGAGATCGGGAAAAACACCTATGCAGTCCAATTTCAAGATGAAATCATCTTAATTGATGCCGGTATCAAATTCCCTGAAGACGAACTACTAGGAATCGATTACGTGATTCCAGATTATACGTATTTAGTAAAAAACCAAGAGAAAATTAAAGGCCTTTTCGTCACTCACGGACACGAAGACCACATTGGCGGAATCCCTTACCTTCTTCGTGAAGTAGACATTCCGGTTTATGGCGGCAAGCTTGCTCTTGGCCTTATCAAAAACAAATTAGAAGAACATGGTCTTCTTCGTAAGGCAAAACTAATTGAAATTCAAGAAGATGATATCATCAAGTTCCGTAAAACTTCGGTAACATTCTTCCGCACTACTCACAGTATCCCAGATTCATACGGAGTTGTTGTAAAAACACCTCAAGGGAATATCGTTCATACTGGAGACTTTAAGTTTGATTTCACTCCAGTAGGAGAGCCAGCTAACTTAACGAAAATGGCCGAGATCGGAAAAGAAGGCGTTCTTTGCCTATTATCCGACAGTACCAACAGTGAAATTCCTGACTTCACTATGTCAGAGCGCCGCGTTGGAGAGAGTATCCAGGACATCTTCCGCAAAGTTGATGGTCGTGTGATTTTCGCTACATTCGCATCTAACATCCACCGTTTGCAACAAGTTGTGGAAGCCGCTGTAGCTCACGGCAGAAAAGTCGCTGTCTTCGGACGCAGCATGGAAGCAGCAATCAATATAGGTCAAGAACTCGGTTATATCCAAGCACCTAAAGATACATTTATCGAAACGAACCAAATTAACCGTATGCCGGCAAACAAAGTCACTATCCTTTGTACCGGAAGCCAAGGAGAACCAATGGCCGCTCTTTCCAGAATCGCCAACGGTACTCACCGCCAGATTCAAATCATTCCTGGAGACACGGTTGTATTCTCATCTTCTCCTATCCCAGGAAACACATTAAGTGTAAACCGTACCATCAACATGTTGTTCCGTGCAGGAGCTGATGTTATCCATGGTTCATTAAGCGACATCCATACTTCCGGTCATGGTGGACAGCAAGAACAAAAACTTATGCTTCGCTTGATCAAACCAAAATATTTCATGCCTATTCACGGTGAATACCGCATGCAAATCACACACAAACAGCTTGCGATCGATTGTGGAGTACCTGAAGAAAACTGCTTTATCATGGACAATGGTGAAGTTCTTGCGCTTAGCGAAGATGAGGCTTCTGTAGCTGGTAAAATCCCATCCGGTAATGTGTACATTGACGGAAATGGTATCGGCGATATCGGAAACATCGTTCTACGTGACCGCCGCATCCTTTCAGAAGAAGGTCTAGTGGTTGTGGTAGTAAGCATTAACATGAAAGACTTCCGTATTGCTTCTGGGCCAGACATCATCTCACGCGGTTTCGTTTATATGAGAGAATCCGGTGACTTGATCAATGACGCACAGTCCTTGATTTCCAAGCATCTGAATAAAATCATGGAACGCCGTACAACACAATGGTCTGAAATCAAGAATGAAATTACGGACACACTTGCTCCGTTCTTATACGAAAAAACAAAACGCCGTCCAATGATCCTTCCTATCATCATGGAAGTTTGATTGTAAGGTAAAATAGTTGGAACTCCCCCTGACTTTTGTGGTTTGGGGGAGTTTTTTTGTATGAAAAAACCAGCAAGGGCTCCTCCCCTCACTGGTCCGCACTATTTCTATTCCTCCACCACATTCTTCTCAAAACGCGTAATATCTGTATCCGCACCGATAACAATGAGAATATCCCCTTGCCTGATCGCATCAGTCGCCTGAGGTGAAACAATGATATCTCTCCCCCGCTTAATCGCAACAATGTTAATTCCGTATTTAGCACGAATATCCAAATCAATCAATGTGTTTCCATCCAAACGCCTGCTAGCAACAATCTCCACGATACTATGCTCATCCGAAAGCTCTAAGTAATCAAGAACGTTATTTGAAACGATATTATGGGCAATACGTCTTCCCATGTCACGCTCAGGATGCACTACCTGGTCTGCACCAATGCGGCTCAAAACCTTTTCATGATAATCATTTGTCGCCTTAACCGTAATATGTTTAACCCCGAGCTCCTTTAAGATCAAGGTGGTCAAGATACTAGCTTGTATGTTGTCTCCAATAGCAACGATTACATGATCAAAATTACGGATTCCGATACTTTTTAACACAGCCTCATCCGTCGTATCGCCAACTACTGCATGTGAAGCGATATTAGCGAACTGATTTACTTTCTCTTCATCATTATCAATCGCGAGAACTTCTACCCCCTCATCGCTCAATGCCTGAACCATGCTTCCACCAAAACGTCCCAATCCAATAACGGCAAACTCTTTTTTCTTCAACGCTGCTTCCCCCATTTACTCTAATATGTATAGATACTATTGTACCATAATCAACAATTTTCTTGATTTTTTAATGATATCACACGTAATTATTTTCAGAAAATTATTGATTCCACCTCTTATAAAGTGTAAAATTACACATATAATATAAAAAGGAGCATTTGGCACCCTATGATGAATCAAGACGAAGCTATCACTTTACTTTCAAATAAACTCAAGCTCATCCGAACGGAACATAACTATACACAAGACAGAATGGCGGAAGTTTTGGGTATTTCTAAGAAGACACTAGTACAAATTGAAAAAGGCCGCACAAAAGCTGGCTGGACCGTTTGTGCAGCTACTTGCGCCCTTTTCCGTGAAAGCCAAGTATTATCCTCTGTGCTTGGCGCTGATCCCTTAGAAGTTATTGAAACAATTGCTCACGAGAAGATAGACACACCAAAAGATAAGACAATGGGCGGCAAAGTTTGGTGGAAAGAAATAAAAATGCAAGGGGAATTCCGCTTGCAACAAAATGTCATCAGTCAGCACTATAGAATTCTTGATGAAATGGACTTCCGCTGGTACAGCTCTTTTGAAAAAGAGGATGCGTTAGAGAGATTGAATGAGTTATCAGTACAAATGAAAGGAGAATGAACAGATGGATATCAATATTGTCTTCCTGATCGCTGTCCTCTGCCCTATTTTTCTGGCTGCTTGCTATATTACTGAAAAGATTGAGTATCATTGATCAAAATATCTATAGCCACGACTCTGGTTATTGCTTTAATCTCATTTCAAAGGCACTTTCATTTACATATACTTCCTGCAACAAGGGCGTTTTTGTGGGAATATATGGATTATCGATAATTTGAAGTGATTTATTGTATAATTGGAGAGGTTTATTGCATACTTTGACCACTTTATTGGCTAATTCCCCCCGTTTATTGACTAATTCCCAATTTAATTATTCTGTCGCCCGCTTTTAAGCAATTTCGTACGGTACATAAAAACACAAAAAGACATCGGCCTCAAAAACCGATGTCTTTTCTTATTTTCAGCTTACATCCTGCATTGTAAACTGCGCTTTTACCAAGTGATAATAAATACCGCCGTGCTCCATCAGCTTATCATGATTGCCTTGCTCCATGATATTCCCATGATCAAGGACAATGATGTTATCTGCTTCGCGAATAGTAGATAGACGGTGAGCGATAATGATCGCTGTACGACCTTTCAAAAGCTGTTTAAGAGCAGTCTGGATCTTCACTTCTGTTTCGGTATCAATACTCGCAGTTGCTTCATCTAAAATGATGATGCTTGGATCTGCTAACAAAGCACGGGCAAAGGAAATCAACTGTCTTTCTCCGACAGAAAGAACATTACCTCTCTCCTCTACTTCTGTTTCATATCCATTTTTCAGACGTTCGATAAACTCATTCGCCCCAACTGCTTCAGCAGCCGCTTTTACTTCTTCGTCAGTGGCAGTAGGTCTACCAAAGCGGATATTATCATTAATGGTTCCTGAGAAAATAAAGGTATCCTGCAAGACAACACTAATTTGAGAACGAAGGCTTTGAAGAGAGATGTCACGGATATTGTGTCCGTCGATCTTCACTTCTCCTCCTGTTGCATCATAGAAACGGGAAATCAAGTTGGCAATCGTCGTTTTACCAGAACCCGTATGACCAACCAATGCCACTGTTTGACCTGCCTCCATTTTCAATGAAATGCGGTTCAAAGCGGTACGTTTGCTGTCATAGGAGAACTCTACATCCTTAAACTCGATTTCACCGCGAATGGAATCCAATTGAATGGCGTTGTCCTTCTCATCCACAATCGGCTTTTCATCTAAAAATTCAAAGATACGTTCAGAAGAAGCCATACCAACAAGCAGCATATTATATAACTGTCCTAATCTAGAAATTGGTTCCCAGAACATCCCTAAGTAAAAAGCAAAAGAAATGAATATACCGACAGTTAATGTACTTGTGCCGCCAGTCACACTTTGTTGAATAAGGTAGGCCCCGTACCAAATAAGGATGGCCGTACCAACAGCATTTGTCATCTCAACAAATGGACGGAAAATGGCATTCTGTCTGGTCGCATTTTTCCAAGACTCAAAGTTTTCCGTATTAATACGGTCAAAGAATCCCATGTTCTCTCTTTCTTGTGTAAAGGATTGCGTAACGCGTACTCCTTGAATGCTTTCATTTAAATGAGAATTTAGCATGGATTGCTTTATCCGTACATCCTGCCATGCTCTTCTTATTTTCCTGCGCAAGCTTGTGGAAATGAAGAACATGATCGGCAAAATGATTAAAATTGCTGTAGCCAATTCTGGACTTAATGAAAAGAGAATCACTACGATACCAATTAATAAGATAAAGTCCATAAGCAAGTTGATAACACCGTTAGTAAACAATTCTTGCAGGGAGTTAATATCATTCATGATTCGAACAAGGATGGACCCCGCCGAACGTTGATCGAAAAAGCGGTGGGACAGTCCTTGTACATGTGTGAAAAGATGTTTCCTTAAATCATAAATGACATTCTGCCCAAGCATGTTCATCCATCGTATCCTCAATGCGTTCGCTACATAGGAAATGACATATAAAACAGATACAATTACTGCTAGTTGGACAAGCATATCCATGTCTTTTTGCTTAATGGCAACATCATATAAGTATTTACCAATGATGATTGGAATAGCTAGCCTTACAGCTGTTGCAATTAACATTGTAATAACTGCTAATGGCAACAAGGTTTTCGAATAAGGTTTCATATAAGAGAAGAGCCGCCACATCTGTTGCCAGTTAAATGGCTTCTCTATCGCATTATCAGTAGAATAATAGAATCTTTTTTTGACATTATCGTTCAATTCAATTTTCTGTTTTTTTCGCATTCTGTTTCACCTGCCTTCAGTTAGTCTGAGCTTCCAAAACCGTTTTTTGGTCCTTGTATTGGATATCATAGATTCTTCGATATGCCCCGTTCTTTTGGACAAGCTCGTCATGTGTCCCCCGTTCCACTACTTTACCCTCTTCTAACACGAGAATCTCATCCGCGTGTTTAAGTGAGGAAATACGGTGCGCAATGATAAACGTTGTTCTGCCGGCCAATGCGGCCTTTAATTCTCTTTGTATATTAAACTCAGTTTGCATATCTACCGCACTTGTTGCATCATCCAACACTAAGATACTAGGATCAAGAATCAACGCACGAGCAATCGCAATACGTTGTTTCTGACCGCCAGAAAGCCCCATTCCACGTTCTCCAAGCATCGTATCATAGCCATCAGGAAGTTCCATGATAAAATCATGCGCCTGCGCCATTTTAGCAGCTCGAACGATTTCTTCCATGGAAGCATTCGGTCGTCCGTAAGCGATATTGGATTTAATAGAAGAAGAGAATAAGAAGGATTCCTGAAGCACAAATCCGATTTGGTTTCGAAGTGAGTACAACGAGTATTTATTTACTTCTTCCCCATCAATTAAAATACGCCCGGACTGCGGCTCATAAAATCTCGTGATAAGCTGTGTGATACTTGTTTTCCCAGATCCAGTCGCACCGATTAATCCAATCTGCTTTCCTGGAGGCGCATCAAACGTAACATTTTCAAGAGCGGTTTTATCCTCATTTGGATAACTGAATGTCACATCTTCAAACGTTACATGCCCATTAAGATTTGGTACATCTTTGGCATCCGGTGAATCTTGAATGTCCTCTTCTGCTTCTAAAATCTCCAATAACCGTTCTCCTGAAGCTTTTGCTTGCGAGAACTGATTGATAACAAATCCTAAGTTTGCAATCGGCCAAACAATATACCAAACTAGACTAAAGAAAGCTACAAGTGCACCTTCTGACAGCTGGCCATTGATTACCAGGTAACCACCAAAAGCAAGAAGACCCACCACACAGGCATTCCCGATAAACTCCATCAGCGGGAAGAACTTAGCCCATACATTTGAAGTGGAAATATATTTATCCTTGTAGTCCACATTGGAATCATTGAACTTATTGATTTGGTGATCTTCACGAGATAAAGATTTGACCGTATTGATTCCGCTGATGTTCTCTTGTACATTCGTATTCAGTTTACCGAATGACTTACGGATTCCTCGGAATGCTGGATGAACTCTTTTATCGAAACGGTACGTGACAAATGCCAGAAAAGGCATAGCCAGCAATGTGACAAAAGTTAATGCTACTGAATAATAGAACATCAAACCTAAACTGATGGTTACCAACAACACGAATCGTATCAATTCAGCAAAACCAAATGATAAGAAAAACCTGAATCCCTCAACATCTGCTGTCAGTCTTGACATCAAATCCCCAGTCTTCGCATTATCATAATAACGAAACGGCAGGAATTGCAGTTTTTCATAAAGTTCATTTCTTAAGCGATAAACCGATCGGATCCCAAATAGGTCTCCTAGGAACTGATTGAAATACGTAAATAACCCCTTTAATGCCATGATTCCTATGAATCCAAGTGCAATATATGGTACGTATTGGAATTGTTGTTTTTCAATAACTTCATCAATGGTCACCTGTAAAATAACAGGATAGATGACAGTGATGACCGTTACTAAAAGCAAAAATATCAATGAAATATAGAAATTTTTGCGATAAGGCCAATAAAACTCTTTAAGCTTCTTAAAAGTCTCCACATGTATTCCCTCCCTTTGTTAACTCATGCTGGAAAATATAAGATAGTATCTAATATATCGAGTTTCGAAATATTTATCCAGTCTTTTTTAGAAAAATTTAAATTATTTATACTATTATTTTATTAGGTTACTTAAGACATGGTAAGTGACAGGAAGACCTATGTTTTCTACGTCTTTAGTCTGAGATAAGTGAACAACTTTAGAGTATATGAAAGTGAAGGTGCAAATAGAATCTGTACACAAAAAAGGATCACCAATAAAGGTAATCCTTTGTCTAAACATTTTATTTTTCCATTTCACCTAAAACACGGTTCACACGTTTTTCTAGCATCTTCATTCCGCTGCCTCCAGCTTGGAAGTGACGAAGATTACCTTCTGCATCAAATACATAATATGCTGGAACATATTGATTTTCAAATGCATCTGTCAACTTATGTTCACTGTCCACAAAAATAGGCTGCATGATATCATGTTCATTAGCCGTTTTCTTAATAGAATCAAGATTCAAATCGTCCTCAGAACGTGGCATATGAACAGCTACTACATTCAACTTATCTTTATAATTGTCGCGAAACTCATTCACTTGAGGCATCGCTTCTTTGCATAAATGGCAGCTAACAGACCAGAAATGGATTAGAGTTGGTTTATCTCCAATAAGGTCTTCTCTTGTCACCTGTCCGTTCAACCATTCTGTTGCGCCTATCAATTCAGGCATTGGGGAACGTAATTTCATCGTAACAACCTCCTAGTTTTATCTATGTAGTGCAAAGAAAAGGCCTAACGAAAACGTTAGACCTTATTCTAGGTTGCATCAAATTATAATGTAGCTTGTCCAGGCTTCCAGTTAGCTGGGCATAGTCCGCCAGTTTGTAATGCTTGAAGTACACGTAGTGTTTCTTCTACATCACGGCCGATGTTGTTGTGGAATACTGTTTGGTATTGTAGTTCGCCTTCTGGGCTGATGATGTATAATCCACGTAGAGCGATACCTTCGTCTTCAATAAGAACACCGTAGTCGCGAGATACAACGTGATTAGTGTCAGCAGCTAAAGGATATCTTAATTCGCCAAGACCGTTGTCTTTGCGATCTGTATTGATCCATGCTAAGTGAGTGTGGATAGTATCAGTAGATACTCCAATGATTTCTGCATCTAAGTCTTCGAACTCTTCGTAACGATCAGACATTGCAGTGATTTCAGTCGGGCAAACGAACGTGAAATCCATTGGGTAGAAGAAAAGTACTGTCCACTTATCGTTTTTCATATTTTCTTCTAAGCTTACTTTTCCAAATTCTTTGTTTGGTAATACAGCGTCCATTTCAAAACGTGGAGCTTGTTTACCTACCATGCGTTCTGCCATTTGTAAATCCCTCCAAGTTGTAATTTCAAATGAGAAAATCAATAGATATTTCTCATTTAGTTATTTAATCAACATCAACTATTATATACCACACATTATTTTTAGTCAATGTTAAATGATAATTAATTTAAATAAGGAATTTAATAAAATGTTCATTTATCAAATTTCACCTTGTTGGTATTCCCTATATATAGCGTGATGATAAATGGGAATTTTTTCTCACACCTTATACTACCATTCTTTCCTTGAAGAACAAAACAATAAGCTTAATCAATCCTTTTCCGTAAATCATTTGGTTTTCGTAAACGAATCCTTTATAATGCCTTATTAGAGCATACATAAATTAATTAGGAAGGGAGTAATCGTTATATGGTATTTGATTTATCTGATATTGATTTCTACGCAATATTGACTGCATTAGGTATTCTTTTTCTGAAACTTATTGTGATTCTCATCGTTTATACAATTGTAAAATCCATAGGAAGCAAAATCATTACGCGTGCATTCGCAAGAGCGTCACAAAAACAGGGGATTTCTCCTGGAAGGGCAAAAACCCTAGAGAAGCTAACCGTTAACATCTTTACATATGCTTTAATCTTTTTCCTTGTCATTATGGTACTTGAAAATGTATTTGCCGTTGAAACAACTGCTATTTTAGCAGGTGCAGGGGTTGTTGGCCTTGCCATTGGATTCGGGGCACAGGGAATTGTCAGTGATGTTGTGACAGGCTTCTTCCTTCTATTAGAAAAACAAGTCGATGTTGATGATTATGTTACAACTGCCGGTTTTTCAGGAATTGTGGAAGAAGTGGGCCTGCGTACAACAAAGATTAGGGATTTCGACGGTTCCTTGCATTATGTACCAAACCGCGAAATATCGAATTTAACCAACCATTCTCGTGGAAACATGAGGGCGTTGATTGATATCGGCATCTCCTATGATGATAATATCGACCAAGCAATCGAAGTGATGCAACACGTATGCGAACAGATTGCAGCAGAAGATGAATCCATTATTGAAGGTCCAAATGTAATTGGTGTTCAAGGCCTTGGTGCTTCTGATGTGGTCATCCGCATCATCGCGAAAACCGAAAACATGCAACAATGGGCTGTAGAACGTAAGTTACGCAAAACCCTTAAAGAAGCACTTGATGCAAACGGTATCGAAATCCCGTTTCCACATCAAGTCTATATTGAGAAAAAGGATTAAACTACTTAAAGCAAATGAAACTACCTTGTTGATTGGAGTGGAAGGCGCGCAGACGCCCGCGGGAGGAAGGGACAGGTGAGACCCCACAGGCGAAGCCGAGGAGGCTCACGGACCGCCCGCAGGCAAGCGAAGCGCCTGGAACGGAAATCAACCGTTTCTCCAACCAAAAAAAAGAGCCATCACGGCTCTTTTTTTAATGGTTTATTCTGCTTTCCACCTGTTGGCAAATCTGATCAGCTGTCATTCCGCTAGCTTCAATTACAGAACCAGCAGTGACACTATTGGAGATACCCATTACATTATTGTCGATTCCCGTTACAACGCAGCAGTCACAGCCTTTTGCGTCGTTTTCATTCGTTAATTGAACAACATCGTAACCTTTTTGTTGCAACGCTTGTTGAACATCTGTTAAGGATTGTTCTACACCGATTTTTGGCATATGTAATCCACCTCCTCTTTGTTAATTTGGCTTTCAAGCGCCAAATTATACAAGGGACGAAAATAAATATGTCAGTTCGCTTTGAAATTGAAATAAGAAATGATGGTACTAATCGCTACACCGATAGCATCTTCGTTCGGGTTCAATTTTGAATGATGCAGTCCATATGGCGATTCCGCTCCAAGCCAGAACATGAACCCAGGAATGTTTTCAATCATGTACCCATAATCCTCACCCGTCATCGCCTCTTTACATTCCACTACACGAACATTGGTGTTTTCCGATACATATTGCATGAACTCTTCTGTAAGTGCAGGATCATTATCCACCTGATGATACATGCTGCCGTAATCGATAGTTGTTTGGCAGTTGTATCCCACTTCCACGCCATGAACAAGTGCTTCTATCCGCTCTTTTACTTTTTTCATACTTTCAACGGATAGGGTACGAATTGTCCCCTCCAGCCGCGCACGCTCCGCTATGATGTTTTGGACGGTACCACCTGTAATTTTCCCAATTGTAATAACCGCGCTGTCGAGTGGATCTACATTACGGGCAATAACCGTTTGTAACTGTGTTACCAGCGAACATGCAGCAACTACCATATCATTTGTCTGATGTGGGTACGCTGCATGACCTCCACGGCCTTTAAGATCGATGAATAGCTCCGAAGTGTTGGCAAAAAGAAGCCCCTGCTTTGTAGCAATCGTACCGACTGGATATTCAGGGGCGATATGAAGGGCAACGATCATATCCGGTTTCCAGGCTTTGAAGATTTCTGATTGAATCATCGGCAACGCACCACCAGGGCCCTCTTCAGCTGGTTGAAACATAAACAGGATGTTATCAGATGCAGGATTCTGAGAAAAATGAGTCAGGATTCCCAGGGCAATACTCATATGCATATCATGTCCGCATGCATGCATCATTCCTTCATGTAAAGAATGAAAAGACAGATCTGTTTCCTCCGTGATAGGCAATCCATCTATGTCCGCTCTGTAACCAATTGTTTTTGTCGGATTGGTTCCGTGAACTCTTACAAAAATCCCAGTTTCCCAAGTTTTAATTTCTATATGATCCTGAGGGAGGTTATATATATAACGAAGCAAATATCCTTGTGTTTTCGTTTCTTGAAATCCCTTTTCAGGCATTTGATGCAGGTCTCTTCTTATCTGTATAAAGGGATTGATTAAGTTAGACACGACAGTTCCTCTCTTTCTAAGAAAAAGACGTGGAGTTAAGCACCCACGCCTTTTTTCTTTTCTTCTTTATTATAATTGACGAAGTTCTTGTTTAATTTCCGTTTTGGACTTCGTTTTTTCATCAATATCTTTAATTTTTCTTGCAGGTGTTCCAGCTACCACTGTATATGGTGCCACATCATCAATAACGATGGCTCCAGCTGCTACAACTGCACCTTTTCCTACAGTAACGCCTTCTAGTACTACTGCATTTGCTCCAATTACTACATCGTTTTCGATGACAACCGGCTTAGCAGAAGGTGGCTCAATTACACCAGCAAGAACAGTTCCCGCACCGATGTGACAGTTTTTACCGACTGTAGCGCGTCCTCCAAGTACAACATTCATATCAATCATCGTACCTTCTCCAACTACGGATCCGATATTGATGGAAGCTCCCATCATGATGACAGCATTGTCGCCGATTTCCACTTGATCACGGATAATTGCGCCTGGCTCGATACGAGCTTTTACACCTTTCATATCAAGTAGAGGAATGGCAGAGTTGCGACGGTCGTTTTCCACTACAAAGTCTTCAATTTTCGCTTCGTTCTCTTTCAAAGCCACTTCAATTTCAGCCCACTCGCCAAATACAACTCCGCTATTGCCATTTAAGAAAGTTTTTGAGGAAGCACCAAAGTCGATGCCTTCCACGTCACCTTTCACATAAACCTTTACAGGTGTGGATTTAGTACTGTTTTGAATAAAAGAAATAATCTCGTTTGCATCCATCATTTTCATTATGTAATTCCTCCTAAAACAATAAGTCTTTATCCCTTTACTCTATCAAACAAAGAAAAGTGTGACAAGTAAAAAAAATTATACATTTTTCATATAGAAAAAGAGAGACTCATTCTGTCTCTCTTTTGGCAACCATTTTTTCATTTGTGCGTGCGATAAATTGAACCACAATTAAACCAATGATGAAGGTAATGATGCTAATTACATTTGCAAGCATGCTTTGGGAAAAGCCCGGGAAAACAATTAGCGTCGATCCCATCACAAGGCCAATGATAGCTGCAAATGTAATTTTCGGAAAGTGCTCTAAGACGTATTTGATCAGTTTACTTGAAATGATAAATCCGACAGCAACTCCTGCACCGATAGTAAGGATGATAGGGATATTGATATCTTTAAGTGCCGCGATTGCTGTGGTGTAAAAACCAAGAATCAATAATACCATCGAGCCACTGATACCAGGTAAAAGCATTGTCATACTAGCAATCCAGCCAGCAAAGAACAGACTGATGGCTGATCCAAGAGTTAAAGTTTCAATTACCGGTCTTGTGGACTCCTGCAAGAATGCCATAGAACCAACCAATACGAGGGAAAGTAAAAGGGCAAAATAATGTTGTGCTTTAAATGTCTGTAACATATTAGATTCTTTAGCTAGTAGTGGTAATACACCAATAATCAATCCTAAAAATAAGAACATGGTCGGTTGTGGATAGGTATGTAACAAGTAATCGAGCAGATGACTGAAGATTAACAATGCTCCTACAATCCCAATACCCAAAGGAATAAGGAACTTAAGGTGCTTTAACCAATCTCTACTGAAAATCCCGCTTATTGACTCAATTAAACGGTCGTAAATTCCCAAGATAAAAGCAATCGTACCTCCACTTACACCAGGTATCACATCACTGATACCCATTAACATTCCGCGAAAAATATTTTTCCATTCCATAAAAGTGCTCCACCTTAATATTAAGTCTAGTATCTTAAAGCTTTATATTACTATTTCTTCTCTAGATAATCCAATATTATCTCAATAGAAGGATCATTTTCCTCCATGTTCATATTCCTCTAATACTTCTAGAAACGCCTCTACCTGCTTTAAATTAAAGGAAGACTCATATCCAATTAACCAAGTATCCCGGTGCAAATTGGACACTTCATCTTCTTCTAGCGGAATTTTTTTAATGTTATCATAATCATCCTGCAAGGTGATGGACGGCAGGATTGCATAGCCGATTCCATTCAACGCCATCTGTTTACATGTCTCAATTTGATCTACCACAATTGTGCGCTTTGGCGGTGCCTGAAATTTCTTATGCCACCAAACTTGGATTTCTTGATAATAGGTCGAATCACTCTTAAATTGGATAAACGGGCGCTCTGTAAGTTCAAGTTCAGAAAGCTCTTTTATTTCCGTATCTACCAGGTAAAGTTTGTCTCTCAGCACATGTTTCTTTACCCCTTTCCATTCCGGATTTCCCCGAATAATCCCCAAGTGAACTTCATCTTCATATAAACTTTTGACAATATCACTGCTCCAACCTGTTACAAGAGAGACTTTCGCATTTGGATATTTCTGAATAAATCTCTTCAATACTTTAGGCAGCCAATATTGCCCTATGATGGTGGCCACTGCAATTTTAAGGGTCCCGTAAATTTCTTTATCCAAAGAAGTAATATCTTCTCTTACCTTCGCTTCTTTTGCCAGTACCTCTTCGGCAAATTCCACAATCTTTTCTCCGGCTGGTGTAATTAGTAATCCTTTTTGCGTTCTGATAAATATTTTCGTATTCCAATTTTTTTCAATGGATTGCAGTCTTTGTGATAAAGCAGGTTGGGAAACAAATAAGCGTTCAGATGCTTTTCTCATATTTTTTTCTTTTGCCAATACCGATAAAATTTGAAATTCTGATGTGTTCATAAACTACCCTCAATATAAGTTTTTCTTATAGTATATCTTAATATTAATGTCATTTCATTATGACTTTTAAAAGCATACACTGAAGTAGCAACAGAAAGTACCGTTGAAAGAAGGTGACATCAATGGAAACATCCTACTACTATCTTACCTTAATTGGTTTTATCGCAACATTCGTCGGAACCCTCGGAGGAGGCGGCGGCCTTATTAATTTGCCTTCTATGCTACTTTTGGGAGTACCTATTCATACCGCGATTGCCGCAAATAAGTTTTCAAATTCTTTTAGTTCATTCACTAGCTTTTACACGATATGGAAAAAGCAACAAGTTCAATTGAAGCTTGGTTTATCCATTGTGCCTTTTACCATCATTGGAGGCATCAGTGGTGCATTGCTGGCCTCCTTTCTTACAGAGGAAGTCTTGCTTAAAGTTGCTTTGGTGTTGTTGTTCATTGCCACCATTCTAAATATCGTAAAATCGAATTTTAAAAAAACAAAAAACACCGGAACTCCTACCCCGCTTTTTTATCCAACTTATATAGGTATTGGCGCCTTCGATGGTTTATTCGGTCCAGGGCAAGCTACTCTGCTTATGCATTCCTTTTTAAATGCTGGACATTCTTTTCTTACCAGCATTGGACTAACAAGACTCCAAACTTTTACAAGTTGCACAGTCTCATTTTGGGTTTACTTCTCCATGGGGTATTTCGATTGGAGGGTCGGGGTGGCCTTAGGGTTAGGATCTTTTGTAGGTGCTCAAACTGCAATTAAACTGGCTAACAGGCTGGCTTTTCTTCCTTGGCAAAAGATACTTAGCGCGTTTTCTATTTTTCTCATACTCTATTTGTCTATAAAAATTATTCTGTAATAAAAGAAAAAACGGCAACTCTTAAATTATTATCCTTAAGAGTTGCCGTTTTCTTCATTTTTCTTAGGTAAGAGCAATATTAATAAAAAGCTGATGACCGCAAATCCTGCAACGACAAGGTAAACGGTCTGAAGTGCGGAAGTCAGTCCATCTTGAAGCAAGACTCTCATGGATTCTGTAAGTTGATTGCGCTGCTCCTCATTAAGAAGAAGCGTCGTCGAGTCTAAAGAAAATTGATCCAAGGCTCCATTTTCCCGTAGATGCTCCTGAATTCTTGAGTTCAAGATTCCACCTAACAATGCTGCTCCAATGGTACTTCCGAGCGTTCTCATAAACATATTGGATGCTGTTGCGACTCCTCGTTTTTGCCAAGGAACGGTGCTTTGTATAGAGACGATGAAGGCAGTTGTGGAAAACCCCATTCCGACTCCAATCATGAACGAACCAAATGCAGCCCAGACTGGACCGTCATCAGGGCTCAATGTCAATAAAAATGATGCTTCCAAGTATCAGCGCAACTCCTCCAATAATGGAAGTGGTTCTGAAACCTATTTTTAACAAAAGCCTGCCTGCTATCATGGCAGCGATTGGCCATCCAATGGACATGGTAGTCAGGGTGAAGCCTGCAACAATCGGTGGCCTTTCCATAACACCTTGCACAAATGCTGGTAGGAAGCTAGAAATACCAATTAACATGACACCTGTTGTCAACGAAGTCGTATTGGCAATTAAGATAGACCTTTCTTGCCATATATCAAACGGCATCATTGGATCTTTCGCTCTCTTTTCTTGCAAAATAAAGAATATAAAAGTTATCAAGGATAAGGAAATAAGGCTAAATACAGGAGCTGAAATCCACTCCCACCTTACACCGCCCTCTACCATGACAAGCATGAATGAACTTACAGATACAAATAATAAGCCAGCTCCTGCATAGTCAATGGAGTGCTTCTTCTTTTCCACTCCCTCATGCAGAAAGAGATACAGACCGATAATGGCTAAAATGCCTAAAGGGATATTTACCCAGAATACAAATCTCCAGCTAACATACTGAACAAGCAATCCGCCTATAGCTGGCCCTAAGATTGCAGAGATTCCCCATACACTCGATAAATACCCTTGTATCTTTGCCCGTTCCTCCTTTGTGTACATATCCCCCACAATAGTGGAGGCTATCGGCATAACGGCTCCTGCCCCAAAACCTTGAATAAAACGAAACACGATTAACATTTCAATGGAAGTAGCCATTCCGCATAATAAAGATCCGATTAAAAAGACGATAATTCCAAATGTAAGGATTGGTTTTCTACCAAACAGGTCCGACAGTTTTCCATATATTAAGACTGTTACAGCATTCATCAATAAATAGGAAGAAAATACCCAACTGTATAAAGAGAATCCCCCAAGATCTGCAGCAATTGCCGGCATCGCTGTAGACACAATCGTCGCTTCAATGGCTGCCATGAACATTGCCAGCATAATAGCTGCTAGGACCAATGCCTTCTTCGTTTTGTTTGGTGAGGCTTGTTTCACTTCTTGCCTCTCAAGTGTTGCAGTTCCCATATGTTTCCCTTCTCTCTCTATTGAATAACTCTATAGATTCTTAGTATGCTTCATATATTTCGTGACTCTATGTAAATTGTACCCTTTAACCAAATTAATGCAACCTTGAATTTTAACAAAAAAAGACCCTATGCTTCAGGGTCTTTTTTCGTTTCATTCGTTTGAAAATGTGTATTTAATCTATCTAAGATTGTACGACGGGTCAGGATACCTTCAAATACATCGTTCTCATCTTGTACACAGACAAAAGGATGGTCCACTAGTAACTCCAAACCCTTCTCCACTGTATCCGTTACATTTAAACAAGGAAGTTCTTTATTCATCACATCTTCAACAATCATATGTTCAAGTTTATCAAATTCAATTCGCTCTAATCCAAGTATAGAATCCATAATGTGGGTAGTGCTGACAAGACCATGTAACCTATATTTAGGATCTAGAACAGGAACAGCTGTATATCCTGTTTTAGTCAGAACTAGTAAAGCGTGTTCCAGATTATTCTTAACTTGCACATGTGCCACCCGTTCGGCTGGAATAATTAAATCTTTAATGGTTGCTCCTAATACTTTACTACTTTGGAGGCTGATCATAAATGTTCTTCCTCTCTATATTTACTCTCTAATACTATATGCCACTTTGTGTAATTGACCAATATTATTGTAGCACAAATATGACTTGGACTCGAATTTTAACCAAAATAAAATAATCGTCTTTCTTCGACAAAGATTAACTTAAAACTTGTAAAATTAAGAGTAAAACAAAAAAACTGCCCTAGATTAGGCAGCTACTGGAAGACGTCCCGCTATGAGATTTTATCATACAGTTCAATCAGTTTTTGATAGGTTCTAGTCTCAAGTTCCTTTTCCCCCACCTCTATATCGTTTATTTCACTGATTACCAATTCCTTGGCCACGTCAGTTGATATTAATAAGGTTACCAACAGATCTTTTTCCTCTTGAGTTAAAGTCACCATTTCACCATTTTCCCTCCTTTCCACGATTGTTTTTACTTTGTATAGCGGTTTGCGTAACAAAAGGCTGTATAAGCATCCGGCTTTATTTTGGCATCTAGGCCCATGGCAGTAATCCGACCTGTCATTTCCTGTATGAAATCTTTTGTAGCACCTTTTTGTCCAATATCGAGATGAATTTCAAAATGGAAATCCGCGCCATGCTCTAAATGTGGCAGTAAAAGATTTTGTATCTTTTCCAATTTTTCCATTGTAAATAACATCGCAATTTCTTGACTTAAAGCAGTCTCAAGCGAAATTTTTTCATGCAGGCTTCTAATGGCTCTATTTACGATGTATGGTCTTACACAACCCCAAGCACCCTTACCAACCCGATGCAAATGCACCGCTGTCATGAATTTGGTTTCCTGTTGATGAACATGCGAATCTGTACCGATAGATAGTAAGTATGGGGCCCTCACGTCTTTTTGGATAAACAAAAGGATCTTTTCATAAGCTTGTTCAAAAGTAAGGTAGCCGTGGGTAATATTAATAAACTTGCTGGGGTTATCCATTTATCCACTTCCTTTTCCGTACTTTCCCTTATACTTATATGTTCCTTTCTCCCAAAAAAGTAGTGTTTTCTTCGTTCAAGCTGGTTGGATGACAAATATATCTACATTATTGTCGCGATTATCAAAAGTTTATACGTTAAATCCAATGAATTTTCAGCTGTTGATCGCAAAAAAACAAGTAAAAACTCGGAAGCCTTTTTAATCTAAAATCATTCATTAGGTGATTGATTAATCCGCTGTTCCTTTCCGCAAATGGCTGCGCTTTCCGCGGGGCGACCTTGAGCCTCCTCGCATTCGCTGCGGGGTCTCAACATTGCCGCTACTCCCCTGCAGGAGTCTTCGCCATTTGCTCCATTCCACAGCTAGGAATTACATGAGCAAAAGGTTATGCTTTTACGTTATTTAGGTTAGACTGCTTTCTAAACTTACGGTGAATGGAATAACCTTGTTGATTGGAGTGGAAGGCGCGCAGACGCCCGCGGGAGGAAGGGACAGGTGAGAACCCCACAACGGAGTGAGGAGGCTTACGGACCGCCCGCAGGCAAGCGAAGCGCCTGGAACGGAAATCAACCAGATCATAAACACAAAAAAACCAGGCTGTGGATGGACAGCCTGGTTAACCTTTACTTGTATGGATTTGTGACTTCGAATACGCACAATGCGGGCATCGATACATGACATTTTGATTTGAATGGGCAGTAAGTACTTTATCCATTTCTTCTTCTCGATTGCACTTAGGACAATGAACCGTTGGCATCATGTAAACCACTCCTACTATAAATGTCGTTGAAACTCTTCCTTTGATACAAAGATATCTTCTTTATCAATTGCTGTAGGACTAGAAAGGACTAGTCCAATATTGGTAGAGGACGCTTTATCGTCGACAATAGTAAATGGGATATTGTTATCATTCGCAATCCGAATATATTTGGAAAGATGTATATAATCCAATTCCCCATCCAGATACAGTTTGGAAGAAGGGTATCTTTTCATTAGATCTGCAATGGGCTTATAAGGTTTTTGCTGGATCACTTGGCCGTTTGTCAATGCAAGAATAATTCGCTCACGAATTTGCGAGAGGTATTCCCGTCTCTCACTTGCCTTTGTTTCCGGTGTTCCTTTAAGCCCTTTATCTATATAATCATCAATGTTTTTACCCATGTAACTTCCCTCCATTTCGAAATTCAGGGTTTCCCTGGAATTCTTAGTGGATCAGGTCGAATATTTCAATAGCAATCATATCAATATTATCAAATTGATATGTTTTAGGGTTTTCCCCTTTTAGAAATACTTCCAATTCATATGTATTGGTCTTGTCGAAGAATTTCACGCTGCACACTTTTTCTCCGTTTACTTCAAAAAAGCGTTGTGCTGGTTCATTTCCTGCTTCTGATGTTTCCTTTAAATCATTCAATCTTTTTACAATCCCTACTAATAGTGACATGTAACAACTCTCCTTCTATTCCTTCCTACCTATATCATTCACCTTGTTTTGTAAGGCCATTCGTTTTTTTGTACAAAACCTTTCAATATCCGGTAAAATAAAAGTTAGGAATACAAATTTATAATAATGTTCGAACATAACTTCCCTTTTATTGTAGTCTAAAATGACGAATAAAACATGCGAAGTTGTGAATTTTTTCTTACGAGGAGCTGTATCCATGAATATAACCGTCTATACTCAACCTGATTGTCCCCCGTGTCAGGTGGTAAAACAATTTTTAACACACCATAATATCTCCTATAAGGTGATTGACATCTCTGAGAACCTAGAAGCAAGAGATTATTTAGTACATGAATTACAGTCTTATTCCACTCCTACTGTAACAGTCGATGAGCAGGTTGTAAAAGGATTTGACCTGTCAAAGCTGCAAAATTTATTAGGTATAGAGGAATAAGTCTCTGAACCTGATTCCGCAAGAAAATACATCATACCATTAATAAGACGGTAGAAGAAAGCATTTTATTTGTTACCATTAAAAAAGAGCGTGTTTTGTCACGCTCTTTGCTAGTGGGATTATCTTGTCACAAGAAAGGTATTCTGATTATAATCATGAAGTAATTGAGATGCCATCATCCCGATCGTTACTGGTAAGGAATGAAAAAAGGGATAGGCAAACATTCCAAATGGGGTGATTCGATTCATCCTTACATCTTTCACCGAGCCTTTAGTAACGATTAAGTCCTCTTGTTTCTTTTTTTCATTGTTTTTCACAAAATCGGG
The DNA here is from genome assembly GCF_000175075.1 of Bacillus sp. m3-13. Classification (NCBI taxonomy): domain Bacteria; kingdom Bacillati; phylum Bacillota; class Bacilli; order Caryophanales; family Bacillaceae; genus Bacillus; species Bacillus sp. m3-13. The sequence continues at coordinate 363,132 of NZ_ACPC01000009.1, read as the reverse complement.
CATCTCATATTCAAACCCATAGTCATTCACTTTCCAGCCTGAAGGTGTTTCTTGTAGCTTTACGTACTCATAGTGGTCATCATAAAGGCTTGGCATATCCTCCTCAGATGTGAAAAATTCATATATGATTATCTCATCCTCACTGCTTTCCATCACCTTCGTTTCTTCATCATAGCTAAAGAAAGGAATGTAATAAGCGGGAAAGTCGGTTCCGTATGTTATATAGCCTGCTTCTTCCTCGAATAAATGCTCCTTAAGAAATGATTGTTGATATTCTTTTGTAAAATACGGATCTAATACCAGGTCAATTTCTTCTAAAGAACGATGTTTCTCTCCTAAGGAAAGCTGTGATTGAAACGCATCTTTCAAAAAGGTATAAACTTCTTCGTCTCTAGGGGATTGTTCAGCGCTGGCATAATTTGATCCGTAAAATAGTATGGTTATAATGGCAATAATTCCTGTCATACTTTTAAGCAATCCATTCTCCTCCTCAGATGATGTGTTCTAATTGTATCAAGAACAGAGCGGACAAGGGTTCGTAACCGTTCGTAAAATTACGTTGAAAACTGACAAATTATTCACTCTATTAACTTTTACCCTCATTTTTAAAGACAAAACAAAAATACGGATAAAACAAAAACCCTTACATTTTATGTAAGGGTTTTTGCATTACCAGTTGGAATTCAGTCCTGCATATACGATATATGACAATACCAATACCGCCGCAATTAAGTAGGTTAAAAAAACAGGATTTCTTAGCACATAATGATCCTGAACCTTCTCATCGATAGAAGAATCCTGATTTGCTGACTGCGTACTTGACTGCCGACCAACTTTATAAGTGTAAATCATTCCACCAGCTAAAATAAGCAATGCCACTATTAGCAAAATAAAATCAAAAGAACCCATTTCTATCACCTCACCGAGCATACTATACTCTTAAGGTAAACAAACGGGTAAATTCTATTCATAGCTTATAAAAGATCCTGGTTTTCATATAGATACTCATAAGAAATATCCACATATAGGAACCGGTTTTGATTAATCAGACAAGAATAGGTCCGAACACTTTCACCTGATTCAATATCACTATACAAGTCGGATAATATTCCTTTTTTCTCGATAGTCATTTTCATGACATGTTCAAGGAAATATGGCCTCCAACTCCAGTTTTTCCCTTTATAACTTTTGTCTGGTTTCCACTTTCCATTATCTTTTGTGAGATTCGAAGAAAGCTGAAATCCATTTTCATCACAAACATACATTCTGAAGCTGATGTTTGTTAGTTCGTCCGCGATGGAGTTCAACCATTCATCATAATCTTCAAGGTTATGTCCTTTCAGAATAAGTGGTTGAAGTCTAGTTTGAAGCATACCGGTAAACTGGTGAATGGCTTGCAATTTCCTTTTCTCATAACGAATGAATTGTTGGAACTTTTCTACAAGAACATTTTTTGCATGGTAAATGTCAATAAAATTAGGTTCAGGTTTATGCAGATAGTAACCCTGGTAGTACCTTCCACCATTTCTCCAAGCATACTGTAATTGAAAAGATGCTTCCATGTTCTCATACATTAATGCAGCTCCTATTTTCCTAGATAAAATGGATAAAGAATACAAAATATCTTGGTGGGCCGCGACTTCATATGATTGACGAAGGATTTCTAAATTAACCTTTAGTATATTAGGATTTAAGCGTCCAATTCGATCCATATTTGCACCAGCATCCCCGATATTTGCTACAGAAAGTTGGATACCATAAGTCCTATAGTAATTGAAAAGATGTTGGAGAAATTCCTCCCCTTCCATAGATGAATGTTCATCTACTTCAATTACAATATTCTCAAGCTTTAACCCTTTTGGAACATAGGATAGAAAGAGTTCAAGCAAGGATTCCCCCTGATCTTCCAAAAGAAGTTCTGCATTTTGGTTGAAAAATAACTTCGACGTGCAATCTTGCTCGGTATAATAGGTTAAAGCTTTATTTATGATAACCTTATCCACTTCGAGCTGGTATTCCCCAGGCACTGTTTTATCACGAAAAAATGCCCCTAAACTTTTCACATCACCGTTCTCCATCTGGAATCTTCCAAGTACTTCATACCCAATGACTTCTTGGGAAGCAGCACTGAAAATTGCTTGATAATAAGGGGTGACCTTTTCGATATTTGTCATAATATCAAGTGGATCCATCTCGTTCTCCCCTTTGTCTTGTTTGGAACGATTATATCATGATTTAGCCCAATTTATGACGCGAAAATAAAAAGGTGACAGGATTTTATTGCATTCTTTTTGGGATTTTTAATTCTTGGCCAATTTTCAAGCAATCAGTATCGAGATTGTTTAATCGTCTAATTGAATCCCGTGAAATATCATATCTCTTAGCTATTTTTAGTAAGCTGTCTGAAGTTACCACTGTGTGAAGATAACAAGGTACCTTAATGTTCATCCCAACAAATATGGTATCACCATCAAGTTGATTTACCTTTCTTAAGCTATTCTCATCAACTGAAAACATTTGCGATATGTCTTTTAACGTTTCATTTTGTTTCACTTTGTAACTTCCGCAAGCTGGACCTTCTAACAGTTCTCTTGTGGCTCCATTCTTTTCATCTAGTACAGCTATGAGAAATTGTTGAAATTTCACTCGATAGCTGTTGACAACCGTCCCTTTGGGCAATACTTCTGAGGCCAATTTCCTTGCTGAATCCAGTAGGTTTTTTCTTTTTGATAATTTTTCATGGTTACTGGCGTATTCAACGGAAAACTCGTAGAATGCTTCTGTTGGGTTAATATATACTGTTAATTCTTTATTTTCTTCGTCCCAGTCATACTTGTAATAAATGCTCATTGGGTTTCCTCCTTGTTGCTTTTGCTTAGTATGAGCAAAACGGGTATACAAGTATGAAAAAAAGCCCGGTAAAGCAATAAAATTGCTTTACTCGAGCTTTTACCTTCTTTACAACCGCTGTTAATTTCCGCAAATGGCTTCGCTTTCCGCGGGGCGACCTTGAGCCTCCTCACTTCGTTGCGGGGTCTCAACATTGCCGCTACTCCCCCGCAGGAGTCTTCGCCTTTTGCTCCAATTAACAGCTATAAATCACTATAACTTAAAACGGGAATGGTTGGAGCCATTGGCCGCCGTCCATGGTTACGCATTCTCCATTTATGTAGGCTGCTTTTTCGGAGCTTAGGAAAAATGCTAATTCTGCAATTTCTTCAGGTGTACCAAAACGCTTCAATGGGACACTTTCCGCAACTTTTTTAGCTTCTTCCTCAGATTGCATCAATTTGTCTGCCCCACCAGTTCTTTCGATAGGTCCTGGAGCAATTGCATTTACGCGGATTCCGTATTTTGTTCCCCATTCCACCGCAAGGGTTCTAGTAAGAGATAGTACTCCTGCTTTCGCAGCAGCAGAATGCACCACACCTGCTCCCGCATTCCAAGCGTAAGTTGCTACCATGTTAATCATGCTGCCCTTCACATTTCTTTGCATCCAATAATTCCCTACGGCAGAGCTGCAATAAAACGTTCCATTCAAGACGATGTCAATGACAGACTTCCAACCGTTAACAGATAATTTTTCAGCCGGGCAGATAAAGTTACCGGCTGCATTGTTGACAAGCACATCAATTCTACCAAATGCTTCGTCCGTCAACTTAACCATTCTCTCCACATGCTCAGGCTCTCTTACATCCATCTGCACTGTCAATACCTCACCATCATGTCCCTGAATCTCCTCTTTAGCTTGCGCAAGGCGATCAAGATCACGACCGGTAATCACCACATTATAACCTTCTTGAGCGAACTTCAACGCCATATATTTCCCCATACCGCTAGAGCCACCCGTAACGATGACAACTTTCTTTTCTCCCATAAAATCTCCCCCAATCCTATGTCTCTATACTATTCTAACCTAATATTCAAAATAATTAAAATGTTTTATAAAATTTATACAAAAAGTTTCCATATAAAAGTAGAAAGATAGAAAGAGAAATTCCTCTCTAAAAGGTGCTATAATGGTTGATATCATATTAGGTAAGGTTGGTATATATATATGAGTAAAATGACGAGGCGAGGCTTTTTTAAACGTATCTTTACAATAGTCTTCACCGCTTTGCTGACAACTGGTGTAGGCTATTTTTATGCTAGATATATAGAACCAAAACAAATGAACATATTAAAACATAAAGTTAAGCACTCTACTATTCCTAAAAGTTTTTCCGGAATAAAGATTGCTCAATTTTCTGATACGCATGTTGGCCATCATTTCGGACAAGCAGAATTAGAAAAAGTAGTACGCCTTATAAATGAAGAGGAACCTGATATTGTCTTTTTCACTGGAGATCTGATGGACAATCCATTAGAGTACGATGGCTCCTATAACCTTATAAATATCTTGAAACAAATCAAAGCTCCACTTGGCAAATTTGCGATTTATGGAAACCACGACCATGGAGGATATGGAACAGAGACTTATGAGGAAATTATGGAGTCTTCCGATTTCACTGTGTTAAAAAATGAGAATACTACCATAGAGTTAATAGACAAAAGTCAAATATACATTGCAGGTGTGGATGATTTGATGCTGGGAAGACCTGATTTTAATGAAACTTTGCGTAATATCCCTGAAGATGCTTATACGATATTATTGGCCCATGAAGGGGATGCAGCTGACTCTATAGCAGAGCAGTTTCATGTAAATCTTCAACTTTCCGGACACTCCCATGGAGGACAAGTGCAGATTCCCTTTTTCGGTCCGCTTATTACTCCTCCTCTTGGATCCAAGTTTTATGAAGGCTTTTACTATTTTGATGATTTGACTCTATATGTGAATAAAGGGCTAGGCACTACTAGGGAACCTTACCGCTTTTTGGCGCCGCCGGAAATTACATTTTTCACTTTAGAACGTCAATAAATGGGCTATCTGGTACAAGCGCAAGCCCTTTACCATTGCCATACCTTATAGAGACCCTATAAAGGAGGCATATGTCTATGTATCGAAACTACCCGAATAACAGATTTATTGGAGGATTAGGTTTCGGGTTTCCTTTTTTTCCGTTTTTAGGGGGATTGGCAGTAGGCTCTCTTTTAGCTCCTAGACCATACTATCCACCTTATCCTTATTATGGACCATACCCAGGACCGTACCCGAGACCATATCCACCTTATCCTTATTATAGATAATGGAATGATCAAAACCCAACGCCGCTGCACACTCTGCACCGGCTTTTTTTACATCAAGATAAAAGAGGTGAGTTTGGTGGCTGTACATGTAGTGAGGCGAGGAGAAACACTAAGTTCTATTTCGTTGGATTATCGGCGGCCATTGGCTGAGATTTTGGCTGTAAATTCCATTTCAAACCCTAATGTAATATATCCTGGTCAGCTAATCATCATTCCCGGTCTTCCTGATGCAAATACCATCCCCTATTCCATTGAAATATCCATTACTAACAGGAAACTGGTTCTAAAGGGAAATGGGATCATTATTAAAACATATCCCATTGCAGTTGGCAGGATGCTCTTTGAAACACCTGTTGGCAATTATGTTATAGTAAACCGACAACCTAACCCTGGTGGACCATTCGGTGCAATGTGGCTCTCCCTCTCCAAATTATCCTATGGAATTCATGGCACGAACGATCCCAGCTCTATTGGAAAGGCTGTCTCACGAGGATGTGTCCGCATGTATAACCAAGATGTCCTTCAACTTGCATCCATGGTACCTAATGGGACCAGTGTTCTAATTCGCCCTTCATAACATTTACTTTCCATATCCAACAAATTTACTAGAACATACCGATAAGATTGATTATAATTGTACTAGAAATATTTAGTGATAAAGGAAGGGATTTCTTGCATCAGCAAACATATACTCGTTTTGTAAAACAGCTTGTCATAAATTATATCCTTGGTTCATCCATAGCAGTTCTTGGGGTAGGCGGCATTCTAATCTTCTCTACGCTAAACCTATCCCTTTCTGAGATTACTATCATGGTTAGCATTTTATTTTCTTCTGCATTCATCATGGTGCTGTGTGAATTTTATGCATTCCATAAACAACTGCAACCGATCAAAGTGATACTTACCAATACAAATAATACATATTCCGACTTTCAGAAAGCTTTTTTACATATACAACGCTTTCCCATTTTAACAGTTAAAAGAATTATAGGCCCCCACCTGCTTGGGCTTTCTGTTCCCGCCATCACCCTTGCGATAATCTGCATACACTCAGGGCTCTTGAACATGCCCTTTCGATATGTCTTTCTTGCTTCTCTTGGTGCCGTGTTAATTGCCGGAATGCACGCGTTTATAGAGTATTTTCTTACTGTCAAAGCGATTAGACCGGTTTTGGACTGTTTACAGGAAACCACTCAGAAAGTGCATCAACTTCCTTTATCTATAAACGGTGATATCATCGTATCTTTACGTACGAAATTTCTTGTAGGAGCATTATTTATCGGGATCTTTCCAGTACTTTTATTCAGTTTGGCAACCGAAGTCCGTTTTGAAACTCTTACCTTGGAAGTGGATTTCTGGAATTGGGGAGTATTGATTCTTCTCATTGCTGCAGGGTTTTCTTCTTTTGGGGCTTTTTTGTTATTCAAAGACATCATCCAACCCATCTCTCAACTGTTAAAAGGCATGCAAAACGTAGAAAATAACAATCTATCACCCGCAAAGGAACTGTATTCTGATGAATTTTCCCAAGTGATTCAAGGCTTTAATTCCATGGTGCAAGGACTTGAAGAGAGAAATGAAACGAATAGGCTGTTGATGGAAAGTTTCTATCAAACCCTCTCCACCACCCTTGACGCACGCGACCCCTATACAGCAGGACATTCATTGAGGGTAAGCAGGTACTCCGTATTAATTGGCAAAAAAGCTGGACTGCCCCCTCATCAGCTTGAGCTGTTAAAAAACGCCGCCCTTCTTCATGACATCGGCAAAATCGGAGTGAAGGACGAGGTATTATTAAAGGATGGGAAGCTTACAGATTTAGAATTCGAGGAAATAAAACGACATCCTTTGCTTGGCGCCACAATTTTAGACCAAGTACAGCCAAAAGAGGCAATGTCACCATTAATCCAAGGTGTCAGAAACCATCATGAACGCTTTGATGGAAATGGCTACCCTGATAGATTAATTGGTCACGAGATTCCGCTTTTCGGCAGAATCATTGCTGTCGCAGATGCCTATGACGCCATGACATCGGATCGTCCATATCGGCTAGGGATGAAAAAGGATAAGGCACTGGTTATTCTGCAAAGCGGAAGGGGCACCCAATGGGATCCGGAGTTTGTTGATATTTTTATCTCCATTATGAATAAAAACACGGAACATGCTCTAGCTTCAGCCCGTTAATGGATGAAGTTGGGGCTACCCTTCCATTTTCAGTGAAGGCACAGTATAATAAGGGAAAGGAAAGGAGCCTATTATGCATAATAAAAGTTATTCAAACCAAAGAAAAACCGATTCCCCTATTGAATCTTCTATTGAAAACCTCTCACGTGCCATCTTTACTGTCAATCGGCATGCAAAAACCGCGCCGGATCCAAAGTTTCTCTATACATTAAAAAGAAAAGCCTTAGAGAAACTTATCACCGAAGGCAAAGCTACAAAAAAAGGATTGCATTTTTCTAGAAACCCCAAGAACAGCCGCCAACAATCTGACGTTCTTGTATTGGCAGGGGAATATTACTTTCACCTTCCGCCTACAAAAGAAGACTTCACAGAATTGCCGCATCTTGGCGAGTTAAATGATCATTATCGCAATCCCAAAGCTAACATGTCATTATCTGTAGCAAAAAGTTTACTTCAACGGTACACCAATTTCCAACCGACAGAAGGACAAAAAAACCATCCAAAAAGACAGTACCAAAAGCCTGTATTTAAAAAACTTGGTGAGAGCTACTTATAAGATGAATTGACAAAAGCCCAATCTTTTAATAGATTGGGCTTTTCCATTTCTTTATTAGGTCAGTTAATTAGCAGTTGGTCATCTAGTAATTCCACTAACTTTGTCAATTGGGGTTTGCTGATTTGGGCATTCGCTCCTACTTGTTCCCCTTTATGTCTGAGATGATCTGTTATCAGGGATGAGAAGATGATAACCGGTATCTTGGAAAGAACGCCATCTTCCTTGATTTTCTTTGTGAGGTGATGACCATCCATTTGGGGCATCTCAATATCCGTAATTAACAAGTCCACCTTTTGCTCTCCATTTTTGACTACGGTCTCCATGAAATCCCATGCACTTTTTCCATTTTCAAAGAATTGAATATGTTCAAATCCTGCACCTAGCAATGTCTCTTCTAAAAGTTTTCTTAGCATCGGAGAATCTTCAGCAATGATAATCCGTTTTTCACTTCGAGCAGGGTTAAGATTTTTATGAAGACGGGACGCTTCTTTATCAAGGTTAGGATATATATCAAACATAATCTTCTCCACATCCAATAGAAGTATCATCTGTGATGGTTGTTTGATAATCCCGGTGATATGATCTTCAAATCCATGCTGTAAGGAAGCCGGTTTTTCCATTTCAGCCCATGATAAACGGTGAATCTGAGTTACGTGATCGACCCTCAAAATGACTTTCATGCCATTGAATTCTGTAACGATAAACTTTTCTTCCAAAAACTCACTTTTCTCTTCTATATTTAATGCCGTTCTTAGGTTAATGATTGGCAGCACTTCTCCCCTTAGTTCCATGATTCCTTCCACATTTTTGTGAGAATGTGGGATTTTGGTGACGGCTACAGGTTTGATGATTTCTCTTACTTTTAATACATTTATGCCAAAGCTGGTACTACCTATTAGAAACTCAAGAAATTCCACTTCATTTGTACCGGAGTCTAATAAGATTCCACTTGTCTTTTCCATATTTGATACGCCCTTCCGTTCTTTACTAATTAGTCCTCTTCTTTTTTTATCGGGTTTAGTGCGGAAATGTTGATAGATTAGCTGGTTCATTTCGGAAAAGGCTAAAAAGAAACACCTTATCTGTGTTTAGATAAGGTGCTGGGGAGGTTTAGGAAAAGCTCTTTTCTAGTTCGTCAATCAATGATCCAACATAATCGACAGCTGTCTTAATTGGTTCAGGTGTTGTCATATCAACTCCACCCAATTGCATCAATTCTAACGGTTTCAATGTTCCTCCTGCTTTTAAAGCGGATAACCAACGATCCACAGCCGGCTGGCCTTCCTCCTGGATCTTTTTGGCTGCTGCCGTAGAAGCAGTCAGGCCAGCAGAATAAGTATATGGATAAAGCCCCATATAATAATGTGGCTGTCGCATCCAGGTCAATCCAGCTCCTTCATCCATTTCCACTGCATCTCCCCAGAATTCAGAAAGCAATGCGGTCTTTTGTTCACAGAGGACATTAGCAGTAATAGGAGTCCCTTTATCTGCTAGGTTGTAAACCCTGCGCTGAAGCTCCCCTTCAAGAATATGTGTCACAAAGTTATGATAATACGTCCCTAATGATTGTAAGATTACCCATCTGCGCATTCTTTCATCATTTGGCTGAGATAAGATGTGCTGACTTAAGAGCATTTCATTCATAGTGGAAGGCGCTTCGACAAAATACCTTGATGGACGGGTGTTAGAAAGCTTCTGGTATCTGCCTGCTAAACGGAAATGCCCTGCATGACCCAATTCATGTGCCAGTGTATAGGCATTCCTCATCGAGTCACTCCATGTCATGAGAATGTATGGATGAACACCATACGGACTGGAACAAAAAGCACCAGAACCCTTCCCTACGTTATCAGCCAGATCAACCCAACGATTGTTTAGCCCTTCTTCCATAATTTCCATGTATTCAGGTCCCATCACTTCCAAGGAATCTAAAATTAATTTGGATGCTTCCTCATAGGTAATCTCAGGGTTGAAATCTGGATCTAGTGGAGCTTTTAAGTCACAGAAATGCATCTTCTCCAAACCCAGCACGCGCTTTTTCAATTTTGCATATCTGCGCATATGTGGTGCCAACTCATGTTGGATGGTATCCAACTGATTATGATACATTTCTTTAGTCACCTGTTGGTCGTGAAGAAGCATATCCGATACAGAATCATAGTTTCGCAGACGCGCTTCTACTACCTGCTTTTTCACTTCAGTTGCATAAGTAGCTGCGTACGTATGCTTGTATTGTTTTAGAGTCTCAATAAACGTTTGATACGCTTTTCTACGTAATTCTGTATTGGAAGACCCTTCATAATTAGGAAAAGAATTAAAAGATAAAGGGTGCTCTTTTCCATCTTCAGTAAAGAATGAAGGAAATCTCATATCCGAAATTAAACTTCTTTGATAGATGGTATATGGTGCATTATGCACCTCTCCGAAAGCAGAAAGTACTTCTTCTGCCTCAGGCGAAAGTTTATGTGGCTTTGTTTCCAAAACATCCACCAAGGTTTTTTTATACTCTTCCAACTCTGGTTCTTCTAATATGTATGCATTCAATGTTTCTTCGTTTAGTTGGAGGATCTCAGATTGGAAAAACGATATACTTGCGCTAAAGTTGGAAAGCATGCCGCCTACACGAGTTGAATTTGCTTGATTACCAGGGTTTGTCCCATCTTCGGATTGTTTCAAGGATGCATAAGTCATCACCCTCATAACTCTTTCTGTCAATGAATCTTTGTCCTTTAAACACATAAGTAATGTTTTCGCATCTTTCACAACTTTTCCTTTATAACGAGTGACAGTGGAAAGATCTTGTTGGACCGCTTGTAATTCCTGCTCCCATTCTACTGTGGAACCAAACAAATCTTCAAGGTTCCAAGTTTGCTCTACCGGGACTTCCTCTCTTTTCAATGCTTTATTTAATACCTGTGCCATTTACTTCCCCTCCATTTATTTCGATATTCGAATCTTTAATATAACCATTATATAAGAAGATAAGGGTAATTTAAATGATATTTTTGAAAATTAAAATATATATCGAAAGAACAAAATCGCTAATGCAGCATAAACCTGCGGACAAATGAGATATCAATCTCTTTAGACGCTTCCTAATCTTGCCTTTGCGCTTTTATTTTGATTATTCTATTAATTTCATTGAAACCATGGCCGTTATACGGGCAATGAGGACATCTCTATTCCTTTTTCTTCGTCACTGGAGTCTTCATTCGGGTGATGAGTACCTCTCTCCTCCTTTTTTCTCGTCACTGAGGTCTTCATAACGATGATGAGGACATCTCTCCTCCTATTTCTTCGTCACTAAGGTCTTCATACCCGCGATGAGTACCTCTCTCCTCCTTTTTCTTCGTCACTAAGGTCTTCATACCCGGAATGAGTACCTTTCCTCCTTTCCTGTCACTGAGGTCTTCATACCTGCGATGAGGACGCTAAAAAGCAATAAAGACACTCTCGTATAACCGAGAGTGCCTTTCCTCATTATCATTTCATTCTTCTTGCAAAATCAACAAATCGGAATTTGTCCAGTCGGTGGCGCGATTCCGTATATTGAAAGGGACTTGCATCATCCAGATGGACGATACTTTTCACCACTACCACATGAGTAAGTCCATTTAAGTCCAGTAACTGCCTGTCCTCATCTGTTGCTTCCTCTACTGTTACCTCTTTATCGGCAAATGCTATCTGCAGACCTTGCTCTGACTCAAGATAGTTGTAAATGGAGTTTTTGCAAATATCCTGGTCAAGATAAGGAACCTGGCTTTTGATAAAGTAATCTTTATCCAAGATAATACTTTCATCATCCACTCTGCGCGACCGGACTACCTTCCATAGTTCGCTTTCCCCTAATTTAGATTCTAACTCAGAAGAGTCTACTACACTTTGTAGTTCGTGCACAACTGTTTGCCAAGGCCTACCCATTTTCTCGGCAAGTTCCTTGAAGCTGACCAAGCCTGAAATGGGAAAATCAAATTTATCACGTGCAAGTACAATAGAGCCTTTTCCACGAACTTTTTGAATATAACCATTCTGAGCAAGTTGATTTAGAGCCTTTCTTACCGTTTCTCTTGAAGTATCGAAAAGTTCCATCAGATCATGCTCGGACGGAAGCTTACTCCCCGCCATGAATTCCTGTTTTTCTATTTTCATTACCAACTGCTGATAAATTGCCTGATATTTGTTATTTTTCATTTTCTACCACCTATAGCTATTGTAGCACTACTTTTTCAGGTGATAAACGATGGATTCGTATGGACGAAGGGTTATTTCATTAAACTGATTGCTAGAATCTTTATAGTTGCTTACCAACACTTCTGACTTGTAACCATCTACATCAATATCCACTGGCAGCACAAAAGAACTTTCTATGCCATAATAATTGCTCACTACAAGAAGTTTTTCATTCTCACTATTACGCATATAGGCAAAGATTTGCGGATGATCTCCGGAAATCAATTGGAAATCTCCATGTGTGATAACATCATAGTTCTTGCGTAGTTCAATTAACTTTTTATAATGATAGAAAACGGAATCTTCGTCATTCAAAGCCGACTCTGCGTTAATTTCTTTATAATTACCCGCTACTCCAATCCAAGGTGTGCCATTCGTGAACCCGGCATTTTCATCACGATTCCACTGCACCGGTGTTCTTGAATTATCGCGGGACTTATGACGGAGGATCTCCAATATTTCCTCCTCACTCATTCCAGCTTCCTTCTTTAAATTAAAAATATTTAAGGATTCCACGTCCCGGTAGTCACTTATTTTCACAAACCCTGGGTTAGTCATTCCAAACTCTTCTCCTTGATAAATGTAAGGAGTACCTCTCATCATATGCATGCTTGTTGCTAGCATTTTTGCTGATTTATTGTGATATTTGCCATCATCTCCATATCGGGATACGACACGTGGTTGATCATGATTGCACCAGAACAAGGCATTCCAACCGCCGCCTTTTTCCATCTCAATTTGCCATGTAGATAAAATATCCTTTAATTGTTGGAAATCAAAATCTGCAACAGACCATTTTTCTCCATTCGGATAATCCACTTTTAAATGATGGAAGTTAAATGTCATGCTGAGCTCGTTTCGATCTGGTCGAGTGTAGTTAATACAATGATCAATTGTAGTCGAGGACATTTCCCCTACCGTCATGCTGTCATACTTAGAAAATACTTTTTCGTACATTTCGTTCATATATTCGTGTACTCGCGGTCCATCTGTGTAAAATTTACGGCCATCGCCTGGAGGCACCGATCCGTCATCATCCGGAAAACTCTGGTCTTTGGAAATGAGGTTAATTACATCCAACCTAAAATCCATCCACTCCCTTTTCAAACCAAAAAGTCATCATATCATAGACTTGTTTGCGAACTTCTTCATTCTCCCAATTCAAGTCTGCTTGCGTCACATCAAATAGATGCAAATACCATTGACCTGTTTTTTCATCAAATTCCCAAGCATTTCCACCAAACTTGGATTCCCAATTTGTCGGTTCACTGCCATCTTGCTTGCTGTCTTTCCAAATATAAAAATCGCGATAAGGGTTATTATCTTTCTGTTCTATTGATTTCTGGAACCATTCATGCTCGGTGGATGTATGGTTCACAACAATGTCCATGATAACTTTAATTCCTCTATCATGTGCTTGGGACAAAAGCTGATCAAAATCTTCCATCGTTCCGTATTCTTCGTGAATGGAAAAATAATCGCTGATATCATAACCATTATCTTTTTGCGGTGATTTATAAATAGGAGTCAACCAAATAACATCCACTCCAAGTTCTTTTAAGTAATCAAGCTTCTCAATAATACCTTGGATATCACCTACTCCGTTTCCTGTAGTATCATTGAAGCTTTTTGGATAAATCTGATAAACAACAGACCTTTTCCACCACGGTTCTTGTTCTATTTTACTCATCTTCAAGCACCTCTTTTTCTATATATTAAATAATAGATGTTAATTCAATAAATACACTCGCGCTTCATAAGGCTGCAAAGTGAATTCAGCAATATTACTTTGTTCTTCTACCGTATAGTTGCTTAATAATAGTTGTTTAGTCATAAAGTTAATATCTCTTGGTAGTTTGAAAACCGGATTGTTGTCATAGAAGTTGCAAATCACAAGCAGCCTTTTGTTTTGATAGCTTCTAACATAGGCGAAAATCTCTGGTTCATCCTCAAGTATCAATTGGTAATCTCCATAAACAATCAGTTCATTTTGTTTTCGTAATTGAATCAATCGTTTGTAATAATGAAAGATAGAATGTTCATTATTTCTTTCCGCTTCTACATTGATAGATTTGTAATTCGGGTTTATTGCGAGCCAAGGTTCCCCGCTAGAAAAACCACCTTGCTCTTCATCATTCCACTGCATCGGAGTTCTGGCATTGTCCCTGCTTTTTTTGAAGAGACTTTCCATCACTTCCTCTTCACTCCATCCCTGCTCTTTTAAGTCAGAATAAGCTTGAAGAGTTTCAATATCTTTGTAAGATTTGATTGAATCAAATCTTACATTTGTCATGCCGATTTCTTCCCCTTGGTAGACATATGGAGTACCTTTCATCATATGAAGAAGCGTAGCCAGCATTTTAGCTGTTTCCACTCGGTATTTTCCGTCGTTTCCAAATCTAGAGACGGATCTTGGTTGATCATGGTTATTAAAATAAAGACTGTTCCAGCCGTTTTCTGCGAGCGCATACTGCCACCTTGATAAACTCTGTTTGAGATCAAGTAAATCTAGTTCCTTCAAGTCCCATTTTCCGTGCGGTCCATTATCCAATCCCATATGTTCAAATTGAAAAACCATGTTCAGTTCATTTCTCTCTTCTCCTGTATACTCTTTTGCTTGATCAGGAGTAACCCCAGGCATTTCTCCAACGGTCATGACATCATATTGGGATAATACCTTCTCATTCATTTCTTTCAAATAATCATGAATCTTTGGGCCGTTACGGTAGTACTTACTTCCCGAAGCATATTTTTTCCCGTGTTTGATCTCTGCGTCAGGCATGTTTTCTACTTTAGAAATAAAGTTGATGACGTCCATCCTAAAACCGTCAACACCTTTGTCCAACCACCATTTCATCATGCGATACACTTCTTCACGAAGCTGTTCGTTTTCCCAGTTTAGGTCTGGCTGCTTTTTGGAGAATAAGTGCAAGTAGTAATCTTTTGTTTCTTCATTGTATTCCCAAGCAGAACCTCCGAAATTGGATGCCCAGTTGTTCGGCTCCTTGCCGTCTCCTTTTGGGTCTCTCCAAATATAATAGTCACGATACGGATTCTCCCTAGATGTTTTCGCCTGCACAAACCACTCGTGCTCATCAGAAGTATGATTGACCACAAGGTCCATAATCAATTTCATCTCTCTCATATGTATCTGTTGTAACAGTTCTTCCCAATCTTCCATCGATCCGAACTCGTCCATTATTTTCATGTAGTTACTAATGTCGTATCCATTATCATCATTTGGCGATTCGTAAACGGGTGATAGCCATATGGTATCGATACCAAGTTCCTTCAGATAATCTAGCTTCATAATAATGCCTTGGATATCACCAATTCCATCTCCGTTGGAATCCATAAAACTACGAGGATAAATTTGATATACGACACTTTCCTTCCACCAAGAATGATTCATCTATCAATCTCTCCCTTCCTAATTGAAAAAATTGCAAAAAGGGGTCCAACCCCTTTTTACAATCTCTACGCTTCTTTTCTCATTTTCACTTTTGCTATTAAGAAAGTAATGACAAATGGTACGACAAGCACAATTCCCATTCCAAGGAAGAAAATTGGCCAGTATTCCGCCATAATGGAGAAGAAAGCAGGTATTCCACCAACCCCAATGGACGGAGCTTTAACACCAGCAATGGTGATGATGATCCCTGCAATGGCAGATCCAATCATCGCTGCAAAAAATGGATAGCGGAAACGTAAGTTAACACCAAACATTGCTGGTTCTGTAATCCCCAACCAAGCAGAAATGGAAGATGTTAACGCCAATCCTTTCAACTTCTCATCTTTCGTCGCAAGCATCATGGCAAAAGCAGCTGAACCTTGTGCGATGTTAGACAGGGCAACCATCGGCCATAAGAATGTTCCACCAATTGTCGCAATGAGCTGAAAATCTACTGCAAGGAAAGTATGATGCATCCCTGTAATTACTAACGGTGCATATAAACCACCATAAATAAGTCCACCTAGTGCAGGAACTGCATCAAAAATTCCGACAAAGCCGTTCGTCAGGAAATTACCGATAGCAAATGTAACAGGTCCGATTGCTACAAATGTAACGAATCCTGTCAATAACAAAGTGATTGGCGGTACGATAAGCATATGAAACGCATCACTTACACGTTTGGTTAAAAATTGTTCTACTTTAGCCAATACAAATGCTGCAACAAGAACAGGCAATACTTGTCCTTGGTATCCGACTTTTTCAATCTCTAATCCGAAGAATTTCCAAGTTTCAACTGCTCCATCTTCTTGTGCTTCTGCATATCCCCATGCATTAAGAAGATCAGGATGCACAAGCATAAGTCCAAGCACAATCCCTAACAGTTCACTGCCGCCAAAACGCTTTGCGGCGGACCAACCAATCAGCCCCGGCAAAAAGACAAAGGCGGTATTGGCTATAAGGTTAATGATACTTGCAATATCCGCCCATTCTGTATGAACATCAATAACAGATTGTTCATCATAAAAGATACCAGGCCCTGTTAATAAATTGTTTATCCCCATTAGTAAACCTGCTGTAACGATAGCTGGCAGTATCGGAATAAAAATATCCGCCAAAGTTTTTATGGCACGCTGCAAGGGATTCAAGTTGGATTCGGCAGCTTTTTTCACATCATCTTTAGAAGCCTCCCCAACACCGGTAATGTCTACAAACTCTTTGTAAACCTTATTGACCGTTCCTTGTCCAATTACAACTTGGAATTGACCATTAGTGGAGAAAGAACCCTTCACTACATCAATGCTTTCTAACGCTTTTTGGTCCACCTTACTTTCATCATGCAAAGCCAAACGGAGACGAGTCACACAATGTGTGGCTGCGCTAACGTTTTCTTTTCCCCCTAAGGCTTGGACAATCTCTTCCGTCTGTTTTCTTATGTCCATTTCTGTTTCCTCCTGTATGCCTTCTCTATTCGTTTAAAAATCTAATATTAGGTGATACTTAATTTTTCATTGTAAGATGAAATAATTCCGTTTGGCCTTTTACAGCTTCAGCCATGGATTTCTTATTAAGGCTCTCGACATTTTCACCATTTGTTATGACGATAGGAGTGATAATATCAGCTGCCTTTTCTTTGATAAGATCGATATTAAAAGTAATCAATTTGTCTCCAGCTTTTACTTTATCGCCCTCTTTTACATGCCCTTCAAAACCTTCTCCATTCATGGATACCGTCTCAAGCCCAACATGGATAAGTATTTCCGCACCAGAGAGGGAACGAATACCAATTGCATGTTTTGTATGGAAGAACTGCACGATTTCTCCATCAACTGGTGAAACCACTTCTCCTTCAGATGGAACAATCGCCAACCCATCTCCCATCATTTTCTGTGAAAACGTTGGATCTGGAACCTCACTCAACTCTGTCACTCTTCCACTCAATGGTGCAAGGATGGTTTCCTCTGCAGGAGTTTCGGTGGTTTCTTTCATTCCGAATAGTTTTTTGAACATGATAATCCCTCCAAAATAGTAGATATATTATTTCTTTATAAGATTCTAATTCACTCGAAAAACGCTTACATTTTTACAACAACTTGTATATACATGTCGATGTAAATTAGTCTAACTTGTATATACATGTTAGTCAACTAAAAAGTAGTCTGCTTCTTTTTTATAAAAAAGAAAAGGCTTCTAGTGGCTATTGCCAAAAAAATAAAGGCGAAAAATGATTTCGTGTGGGACCATTCTTTCAAATCCAGCATGCCAAACATCAGAAAGAGTGGTTCAAAAATAAAAGATAGTACTGCTGCAGATATTACACTGCCAATGACAAATGATTTCCATGTAGACGTATACTGGTAAAGGAGCATAAACATGACAGGAATAACTGCTGTATCTGCTGGGAGCAGTGTTTGAATGTCATTGTTTAATTTAAAGGGGTAGCTCCACTTCCCATATTCTGTCCCGAGTATATCCAGCCACGTCGCCATTGCAGCCCAAAAGAGACCAAAGGCCAGAACCTCGAACATTCTAGATTTTTCCACTACCCTCCACCATAACAACCATGGCCAAAATATGGAGGCGAATAGCAGCCACCAGCGGGGATCGGCAATTGAGCTTAGAACTATCCAATTGTATAGGTAGTTAAGATTGACAATCTCCATTATGTACATTCCCTCTCTTTATCACCTTAAACACCTTTATTAACGGTCATAAGTTGTTTTATTTTCCCCTACTGCTCTTAAATTACTCTTTTTTCTGATAATACAATAAGAAAAAACTGGCCAAAATGCCCCTTAATAGCCGCTGTGATTTCCGCAAATGGCTTCGTTTTCCTAGGGGCTGACGAGAGCCTCCTCGGCTACGCCTGTGGGGTCTCCACCTAGCGCTATTTCCCTCAGGAGACTTCGTCTTTTGCACCAATCAACAGCTGAAAATTACGAAAAAGAAATGTTATTGCTTAATCAGTTAACTCAGTTAAATGCCTTTTTATAAACCTTTAAGTAATAGAAGTCACCTTGTTGATTGGAGCGGAAGGCGCGCAGACGCCCGCGGGAGTAAGGGACAGGTGAGACCCCGCAACGGAGTGAGGAGACTCACGGACCGCCCGCAGGCAAGCGAAGCGCCTGGAACGGAAATCAACCGTCTTGTAATACAAAAAACACTGCAGGTTATGCAGTGTTTAGAGTGATATGGTCGTCGTTATTGGGAGGAAGGAGAATATTTTGAAGGTTATTTTGACTTTTTCTGCTGCTTCTACGCTTCCTTCCCTTTTTTGGTCTGTAATGTAGATGCTATAAATTTCTTCTTTTTTGGAAGTGTCACTTGGAATCGTGACCTCCTCTAATTCCTCAAACTCCTCTGTTTGCGTCGTCATAAATGACTGATCTAGACTGGAATTACCCCCACTATATACTCCTTTCAGTTTAATGCTGTATGCAGTGATGGGTAGCTCTTTTTCTTGGCCGTCAACCATGGAAGCGCTGGATACTTTAATTGGCATGACGTATGGATTCTGCAGGCTTAATGACACGCCGTTTTGATTTGATTCTTTTACTGCTGATGCAATAACTTCTTCTTTGGTGGTATGGATGTACAGCATAAATAAGAAAAGACTGATTATTAGTGCTAGTGTCAGACGAACTGGTTTTTTTAGTTTTCTCAATTTTTCAAGGCTCCTCGTTTTGGCTTTTAGATATTGGCTCTTATCTACTTACATAACACCATTCGAGAGATATAAAACCTATTCGTCCTTCGCACCTGCTTCATATTCATCCACCAAATCTCCTTGATCATCATAAAGCTGGGCTTTATCTCCGTTATTATTCCATAAATGATCACTGAGCCAATGGATATATTTTTTAAAATGTTGCTTATGTGCACCTGAAGCAATATAAATTGTTTCGCCTGGTTGGAGCTTATAATTTTCAGGGAAATCAAATGTTTGATATCCTTTCTTACTGACAAGCTTCCAAAAGGACATATCAACTGTTTCAGCGCTTTTATTTTCTAATGTAACCATTTCTTCTTTTACGTCCAAGCCTGTGATGACAATCGATTTCTTTGTTTTTTGCTTTTGCTGATTAGCATATAGCCATGGACGATTGTTGACAAATAAAAGCTTTCCATCTGTTGAAAAAACAATACTTCCAGATTCAGCAGTATTGTAAATATCTGCACCGCTCTCAATCAATCTGTTTAAAACAGGCAAATGCGGATGATGGAAGTCATTATTTTTCCCGGCGGATATTACGGCGATTTTAGGCTGGACATCCTTTAAGAACGAGGCGGTAGAGGAACTGTTAGAACCATGATGCGCAACCTTTAAGATGGTCGATTCAAGGTTATATTTCCTGCTCATTCTCTTTTCTTCTTGTTCCTCAGTATCTCCCATCAAAAGAAACTTCATCTCTCCATATGTAATATGAAGGACAATAGATGCATTGTTTGTTTCTTTTTCTTCGGAACCGCTGTTTAACACCTTAATTTTCAAATCCGGATCAATGTCCAACTTCATTTTTTCTTTTGCATATTGAACAGGGACGATGTTGTTCCATACGTATTGTTTGTATTGAATAAATGTTAAAGTTGTATGGGCCTTGCCGCTGTCTAATATTTTCTTAACAGGTAGCTTTTCGAGTAAGGATGGAATGCCTCCAATATGATCAAAGTCAGGATGAGTGATGACTAACAAATCAATGGACGACACGCTTACCTTTTTTAAATAAGCAAGCAGCTTTTTCGACGATTCTTTTGGTCCTGTATCTACAAGTACGTTGGAACCATTGGGGGTTTGCAAGAGGATTGCGTCTCCTTGCCCCACATCAATAAAGTGAACAAGCAAAGGGAGGGAAACGATGTTGCTGTCTTTCGGTTTTTCTATTTCATAAAGAAATGAGGATGCATCATTTTGATTAATGGAAAGTGGTGTCAAAGTACTTGACTCAGGAGCATTTAGAGGTTGAAGAAGAATGGAGAGAAGCAGCAGTATGATAATTTTTTTCATGTTCAACCTACTCTCCCCCTTTTGTAATCTGTCTATATTTACTATGAGGGAGAGCGGGTATTTTTATTCATTGATTAGTTGTTAAAGCCAATGTTATCTAAGAAAATCAAACCACTTTCGGTCTGGTTGAACTCAAAGGTAACCTCTTCTATCTGTGAGTAATCTATATCTGGAAAGTTCTCTTTTAAATAATCCAAAGGAATACCGTATGTTTGAAGCATATGTTCATATGAATTGCCGTAACGATCGTTCCACCAACCATATCGATACAATGTAGTGGTATACGTAGGTTCAATGAAAATTGTCTTTTTGATCCTCCCATCAAAATTCGCCATACCCTTTGGTTTGACACTTACTGAAACTGGGATTGCTTTATTTTCAAATCCCTCCGGTACATTAATATGATAAAAATCATACCTTGTTGGATGGGCCTGTACTGCATCAAACCTCAATACTGTTTCTTCTGAGAAGTTATCGGCAGCCCCTTCAGGCAATGTGATGGTATATCTACTATTTTTATTTGTCCAACCTAGCTTTACTACCTGATTATTTTGCTGTTCTTTGTTTCTTTGAAGTAAATTTATCTCCTTCCACACACGAAGGTTATTTCCATGTAACCTACCGCCGTCTTGGGTAGTTTTGGTTACATCTGCATCCTCCTCAAATGTAGCGATAGATTGAAAGTCCCGATCCTCAAAACGCATTCTAAGCGGATCGGTTGGAATCCACGATGAAGCAATCTCCTTATTAGAAAAAACTTCACGGTATTCACGTTTCCCTTTTAAAGTGGCGTCAAGAAAGGAAGAAACATACACTTTGGTGATTTCTCTTTGCATATCCGGATCCATTATTTCTTTCCGATTCATAAACCACCAATACGGGCTTGGCTGATCCACTTCCCAGTCAGAATTGAATTGGCCGTGATTGGCTCCATTGATATAAATGCTGCTTTTGAACCCGTCAAAGTCATCTGTGAAAGATATCCGCTGAAATTGTCTCATACCAAGGTAATTCGTATGGTCGGTATCATTCCCACCTTGAAGGGTAAGGTAATTGACGTCTTGCAGGCTAACTGGCTGATCTCCAGGTTTGAACCGGCCATCACCAGGCGATAATCCAATCAATGACTTTATGGAAAAATCAAAGTTCAAACTTACTTTTGCGTTATTCGGAAACCGATCAAGCTCATTGAAAAGCTGAGCGGTACTAACAGCTTCCCCTCCCCTCGAATGGCCGATGAGAGCAATATTATCCATGTCCACTTTATTGAATAGCGCATGTGTTTTGTCTTCGTTCCATGACTGCCACAGTTCTAAATGTTTCAATAACAGCCATGCCCTGCCTGCATTATCCCAGCCGATATGACCTGTTTTTCCGGAGTTGATGAAATTCTGGTCCACTGAGGCAACAATATACCCTTTACTTGCAAGCATTTCTCCAAGATAGGCGTATCCACCATCGGAAAAATCGGCCATATTATGATTACCATGAACGATTAACACGAGAGGATATGGTTCTTCTTCTTCATTTTCAGGCATCCACACTCGACCATTCAATGGGGCATTGTATAAATCAAAGCCCCAAAACCATTCACGATACCATTTATTCAAACCTTTAGGCTGGGCAACAAATGACGACATATTGACAGAATGAGACTCAAATTTCACATTTCTATATTCTTCCCTGCGTTCATCCTTGCCACTTCCATATGTAAAATACTGTACTTTGGCACCTCCACTATCAGCCGGATTTGGTAAAGCTGTTGCATTATTCTCTATTTCAAGTGACCAAGGACCTTCCTTCCCATCTGTAACTACTAGATAGGCAGCAGCTACGTGCAAGCCTAACGTAATAAAACCAAAAAAGACAAAAAATGCTTTTTTCTTATTCCGAAATAAAAAAGCAGTTACTCCTAAGAATACAGACAGCACTAGAATGGTAAAACCCATTAACCGGAAAAACGGACCCATAAATGCGCCAACACTATATATCACAACGATACAAGCAACAATGACAGCCACCAGAATTCTTGGTAATCCTCCTAAAATGTTCAAGAGGACTAAAGTTATTCCTAGGCCTAACACTAATGCCAATAAACCCGTACCTACAATTAATAGGATATCAAACCATTTTCCAGCACCGGTAAAGAAGAAATAACTTAATACGATTACAAAAATGGATATATAAAGGATAAGACTTATTACAAGATACCTACTGCTTTCCCGCATAAAGCCACTAGCTTTTTCTATACTGTTATTATAAAGCTGTTTGAGCTTGTCCATTTTTAACTCCTACTCATTTAATTAAAGCAAATATTTGTTTATAATTTCTTGGTGTTCCTGCCTCTTTCGATTTCTTCCTACAATGCTACACATTATATATGCCAAAAGAGAAAGCATCACTGGTATTACGACACTATGCATTCCAAATGCATCAGGGTAATATATTGTAATTCCTATATAGGTAAATACCCCTGTAAAAATGGAAGCTAAAGCTCCAACTGCGTTGCCAGCTTTCCAATAAAGACCCAAAACCACCGGCCAAATAAAGGCCGCTTCCAATCCACCAAAGGCAAATAGATTTAAGGTAATAAGGAATGCCGGCGGATCAATGGCCATAAAGAACACAAGTACTCCTACGACAGCTGTTACGCCTATGCTTATCCTCTTGATATTTTTTTCCGGAGCGTCAGGACGAATATAATTTAAATATACATCCTTCACAATGGAAGAACTCACAATTAGCAAAAGGGAGTCAACCGTTGACATGATGGCAGCCATCGGTGCTGCCAAGACAATTCCTGCTAACCAACCTGGCAAAACATGCAGGGCTAATAGTGGCATGACAGTATCTGGAGTATCTAATCCAGGTAAAACTGCTCTTCCAAATACACCTGCCAAGTGCATGCCTAGCATAATAAATCCTACGACGATGGTACCAATAATCAACGCTGCATGCATGGCTTTTGAGTTTTTATATGACATCGCCCTGACAGCCACTTGTGGAAGGCCAACTACGCCTACCCCCACCAGGATCCAAAAAGAAGAAACATATAATGGCGTCAGAGACCCATCTGCTCCAAAAGGGGTAATAAGATTAGGGTTTTCCGCCATTAAATCACTCATGATTGCAGGAATGCCGCCACCGGCAATGATGGTTCCTGCCAATATGACAACGGTACCAACCACCATGATAATTCCTTGCACCCCATCTGTAATGGCGACCGCACGGAATCCACCGATGATTACATATACCAATACGGAAGCAGCAAAGACAAATAATGCAGAAATATAAGAAAGACCAGTTATTGACTCAATCAGTCTTGCCCCGCCTATCCATTGTGCTGCCATCGCGGAAAAAAGGAAAAGAATGATGCTGCTTGCAGATAATAATACTACCAACTTACTCTGATATCTTTCCTTTAAAAAATCAATCAAGGTGATGGCTTTCATTTTTCTTGCGATAATGGCGAATTTCTTACCTAAAATCGTTAAAACAAAATACCCTGTCACCACTTGTATCATAGCCAACAGTACCCAACCGAGTCCTGTCTGGTAAGCAATTCCAGGTCCTCCAATGAAACTGGAGGCACTTCCATACGTTGCAACCATTGTCATTGCCAGCAACAGTCCGCCAAGCTCTCTCCCCCCAAGGAAATAATCTTGGACAAATGAAGAGGAATTTGCTAATTTCCTAGATGCAAAAACTCCAATAAGAAAAATAATAATGAGAAATATCAACAAAGGAATGATCACTTGCAAGTTCATGGGCGATCTCCTTCTTCATCTGACTCTAAAGGAAGATCCTGAAAAAAGAATCGAACAACTAGAATGACGAGTATAATGATGATGAAAAAGCCCAGAATACAACTATAAAAAAACCAAGCGGGAAAACCTAATATATATGTATATGATTCGACTGGCTTTGATCCAAAACCGTAAGCAAAACCGTACCACCAAGCAAAATGAAAAAGAACAATCGCAATCCCAATCCATGCTTCTCTATGTGCAATGGGGTAGCGCCAATCTCCTTTTCTCTTCTTGTTTTCGTGCATAAAATCACTCTCTTTTTAATTCATTATGTATCTCTAAAAAAACATTTATTTATAAAAAAACTCTAGTTACTGGATGGATGCACTGTTCCTCTCCGCAAATGCCTTCGCTTTCCGCGGGACGGTGCTTGAGCCTCCTCCCAACGCTTCAGGGGTCTCAACCTACCGTTTCTCCCCCGCTGGAGTCTACGCCATTTGCTCCAATCCACAGCTAGAAACTACTAGAACGAAATAATACTATTTTTTCAGTTAACTCCGTTAGATGAATTCTCACAAGCCCTAAAGTAAAAGAAGTCACCTTGTTGATTGGAGTGGAAGACGCGCAGACGCCCGCGGGAGGAAGGGACAGGTGAGACCCCGGAAGGCAAAGCCTGAGGAGGCTCACGGACCGACCGCAGGCAAGCGAAGCGTCTGGAACGGAAATCAACGGAAACACGCTTTCTTAACTTTCTTTTAAAAAAGCCTGCTTTGCAAGCAATTCCATCGTAATTTCATCTGCAGGGGGATTGTGAAGGCCTGCTCGGACGTCGCGATAATGGCGTTGAAGAGGATGTTCCGCATGCAGGCTTTGGGCGCCGACTATCCGCATCGCTTCATCAACAATGGAAATGGCACTATTTGTTGCAACAAGTTTAGCTGTGGCAAGCTCACCAATAAGTTTATCGCGTTTGTCAGGCTCTTCATCCCATAGTCTCGCCACGCTGTACAATAAATGCCTGGCTGCAGTCAATTCCACATCCATCTTTGCAACCCGTTCTCTTACTTTCGGTACTTCCCTAATAGGATGAGGAAGGCTGTTCGGATGATACGAATCAGCAAATGAAACTGCCTCGTTTCTTGCCGCTATTGCTATGCCTAAGTAACAAGCGGGTATATGTAGTAGCCACCCTTGTGGTTTTGGTGATTTTTTCTTTTTTATATACAAAAGTGCTTCTTTACTTGCCATGACTTCTGATAACACCAAATCGTCACTTCTAGTGGCTCTCATGCTCATAGAGTTCCACGTTTCTTCTATTGAGATTCCTTTCAGTTCGCGCGGAAGCAAAAACTCTCCTACATCTTCTGTTCCTTCCACGCTTGCAGATATGATGAAGTAATCCAAGACTGGGGCAAGGGAAGTGAAGTTTTTTCTCCCGTTAATTACCCAACCTCCGTTGGAATGCTTCTTTGCAACCGTTTCAGGTTTTCCCCCTCTTGCAGGACTGCCTGTCTTTCTTTCGCTATGTGCACTGTTAATCAATTTTTTGTGCTGAACAATATCCTGGCATACCATTTCATAAATATTCTGCGGCCATGAACGATTAATTCCTTCATTCATCATGATTCCTAAATGCCAACCAAGACTCAGCGCAGTGGGACCATCACCTTGAGCAATGGTTTCCTGCAGTAAAACAAAGTCATAAAGCCCTGCTCCTTTCCCACCATATTTCTTTGGTATGGTTAAATCGAGGACTCCTGCACCCTTAAGCGCTTGGAAATTTTCAAAAGGAAAGACAGCATTCTGATCATAATGACCAGCACGGGTAGAAAAATCCGAAGCCAAAGAAGATGCTAAAGAGTAAATATGTTCTTGCTCTTCTGTTCTTGCAAAACTTCTGATTTCATTCATCTGACATATACCACCTTTGTACTGTGCGAATTACCCATCATTTTACCACAAGGTGATGTTGTATCCATTATTTAAACTTGATATTTGGATTTTTCAAGTAATCTTTTTCTTCTTCTTCTGTCATTACGCCAGTTGCTTTCCCAACAGTCCCATTAAGCAACGACCACACTCGATTATGATCTATGTCAGCTGTGGAAAAGTCCCCTTTCTGCCATTTTGTCAGAATTTCCACATACACTTCCTCATGTTTATAATCGGCTTCTTTTACTTTCTCTAATAGCCAATCAATTCTTTCCGGCGTCATCTTATAGTGTGTCCACTTGCTTTCCGCTTTAACTTTTTGATGGGACATCCAATGAATGTAATTAACAACATGAACCTCATTCAAATTCTTTTTATGATCAAAAGGATTATCTTGTTCGACTGAAATATTTCTTGAAGTGGATATTGTACTAGAAGAAGCTTGATTCCCTTGACTCCCTGTAAGTCCTGTTCCCTGAAATGGTGACGTGTACAAATAATAAGTAATCAGTGCACCTGCCAAAAGAAAAACAGCCACAAAGGGAAGGAGTTTGCCCTTGTTCGATTTAAACCAACTTTTCATAGAAACCCCTTTCATTTAGAAAAATTTACTATTCTATTATTATATATGGAAATGTATGACTTTTCCATGATTCTATTAAATTGGAGAGAGAATATTCAAGACAAACAAAAAGAGCTGCCCTCATTATTTGGACAGCCCTGTTCAGTAGTATATTAGCTTTTCAATAGTGCATAGACTTCTTCATCTAATTTTTTGGCAAGTTCTTCGTCATATGTCTTCACATAGTCAGGTTCCTGCGTTATTTTTCCGCCATAGAAGATAACATCTTCCACAGACTCAACCTCAACAGTTACCACACGATACTTCATTGTTTTATCAATAACTTCGGATACGGAACCTTTACCATTAATGGAATAGCAGCTTCCGTTTCCTACAACTCCTAAAATTAGATTAGGATTTTCTTGAATATTAAACGCACTCTCCGCTTTATGACCTAAAGCAAATTTAATGGTTTTACCATCTTCATGTGCAACCAGCCATGATACAATGCTTAAATTCGGTTTTTTCGTATCTTTGTCAGTTGTGATTAACGATACGATTTTTTCCCCTTGCAATAAATCAATCAATTGCTCGTTAAGCTCGCTCTCTTTTCTCGGCATATTCCTACCTCCTATTATCTACATATCTCCATTATATACAATCTTTGGACAACTCGCCAAACCCTTATTCATAACCTACCCCACTATTTTAATACAAAACAACGGAGCATCCTGCTGTTCTCACAGAATGCTCCGTTGTTAAACCTACCTATAATAACTGCTTCTTCTAGAATAAACGATAGAATCTGAGTAACGTTGTTGCATTTTCTTTTTCCTTCTTCTTCTTTGGAGCACATTCATAATAAAAAAGAAGATTAATAGGGAGATGAAAATAAAAATGGTTGGTATCAAGCTGCTCTTGGTTCCCGCATCTCCATTTACTGCTGATGAATTAGCCGGATCTGATGAAGTTGCAGTGGGAGCAGGTGTCAAATCATTCCGTTCTTGCTCGACTAACACGTTTTCTTCGAGGTGTTCCCGGTTGCCAATTTTCACAACTAAATCCTTGTCCTTGTTTACACGTAAGTTAATCGTTTCCTCATCCCGCTTCGCTACATGCACGTTTTTCGCAAGCATGTACTCTCTACCTGAAGCGTCTGTAACCATTTCACCTTTTTTGATTTCATCTGTAATAAAATTGGCAAATCCATAATCCAAAAGGGTCATCGTATCTTTATAGATGTAATACTTAGACGCAGCCTTCATGGTAACCACAATAAGATCCATACCATCCCTTTTCGCAGAAGTGACCAGTGTATGACCTGACTCCGGAACATACCCGTTCTTCACACCAGTTGTCCCTTCATAGTCCCATAACAATCGGTGATGGTTAAACAACGTGGTCTCCCACCCTTCACCTATCCATTCCATTTCCTTTGTTCCCACAATCTCCCTAAATGTTTCATTCTTCATTGCATACTGGGCGATTTTTGCCATATCCTGTGCAGTTGTTACATGATCAGGATGATATAAACCATGTGGGTTGGTAAAATTAGTATTTTTCACACCAACCTTTTCTTTCACAAACGTATTCATTCTCTTGGCAAAAGCTTTTTCGCTACCATCAAGATGTTCTGCAATAGCAGTGCCTGCATCATTTCCAGAGTTTATCAACAAGCCTTGGACCAACTTCTTAAGTGTAACCTTTTCACCTTCAAGTAAATAGACCCTAGTACCGTCCTGATCTCTCGCATTTTCACTAACAGTTACGATATCTTGTAGGTTCCCCTCTTCAATCGCAATGATTGCTGTTACAATTTTAGTGATACTTGCAGGATACATCTCACGCTTACTATCTTTTTCATATAAAGTATTACCTGATTTAGAATCAATTAATATAACGGACTCACTAAATAAGTCCCCAGGACCTTCTGCATGTACTGTTATTGAATTCCCAAAAACCATAACAAGTAATGGGATAATCACACAAAGTTGTAGTTTTTTTATCATAAAAGAAGACATACCTTTCTACTATATCTATTGTCAGTGTAGTGTTCTGTCATAAAAACTCGAAAAATCTCACTATCTACTATTTTATATTATATTTCTTGTATTTTCATGCAAAAATAAGGTTTTGTTAGAAAAGTCATAAAAACTTAACAAAAAAAAGGGTAAATAGAGGAAATCTCTACTTACCCGGTACTATTTTTCAGTTATTCACTTTTTGGTAGTCGCAATAGGCCTTTATAAAGTGTTCTGGGTTTAGAGGCTCTCCTGTCACTTTCTCAATTTTTTTATTCCAGTGATAGGTTGCTCCCGGTGCCAAAAATTCATCGCGAATAAACGCCCCGACCTTAAGGGAGAAAAACTCCTCAGAAACGTTGTTTTTAATATGCTGATAGAGTTGTGCAGCTGTCAGTTCACCCAACAAGTAGTTCTGATAATAAACCGGAGCAAGAGTAAAATGAATTTTTGCCGCCCAATCCGGATTGTTTCGGTCTTCTGGAGGATGAAGCAATTGAACTTTTTCCACTGTTTCCCACCAAAGAGCGTTAAGGTCCTGATCAGGATTTTCATACAGCTTTCTTTCAAAGAAAACAAACGTAATAATCCATCTTGCAGATATGAGCATTTTCAATTGTTCATGCTTTTCAAGGGATGGCATTAAGGTATCAAGTTTCGCATCGTCTAACTTCAAGAATTTAGAAAGCCATTCTCTGTTTTCCGTCATTTTCCCAAATAACATCGCAATGGACTCTGTTGTTAAAATGTGCGCGAAGCTTCTTAATAGATAGGGAAGATCACGGTTTACATATTTGTTGTATGCTGCATGGCCAAACTCATGTAGCATGGTTCCCATCCAATATGTATTATCGACGTTATTGCAAAGTACACGAATATCTCCCTCTCGGTTCATATCCATGCAAAACGCCGTAGGATTCTTTCCTTCACGCGGATTCAAATCGGATGATGCATACAAACCCTCAATTGGCATATCCATAGAATCGAATGTATCTGCAGTCAATTTTTCTAGATCTTGCCCTTTAAAATATGGATCAAGATTTGTTTGTTCGTTTGCAGGAGCTTCCTGGAAGAAAGGATCGACGTAATGCCAAGGTCGTAATTCTTCCACACTCACTCCGAACTTTTTGGTTAGTTCGTTATCTAATTCGCCTTTTAACCTGCGATAGGTGGTGTCCGACTGGTCTACAAGATTTTCAAACATAGAAAATACTTCTTCCAAATCGAGTTCCTGATTCGCAAACGACATTTCATAATAGTTTCCATAGCCTAACTTCCGTGCTGCTTCGTTTCGTTTTTTTACTAACGTCAATAGCTTATGCGACACTACTTGCCCCACTTCTTTGCTTGCCTTCCAAGCCTCTTCCCGCTCTTTGCTGTCGGTACTATTCAACAAAATATTTCTGATATCATTGGCTGATAATTTTTTCCCATTTACTTCAGGCAAGTACGTATTAAAAAGGTAGTTCAGCTCTGAGGACATGGTAGACATTTCTTCAATTGTTTCCTTATCCAATTGATTTTCTTTCATTCCATATTCGAGAATTTCTAACTGTCTTTTCTGTTCCGTCGTAAGTTCAGGATCTTGCAAGTAGGACTTTACCTGGTTGTAACGATCCTCATTGGCATAAAAAAGGCTGAATTCACTAGAAGCTTTACCGGCTTCTTCCGCCCATTTCTTTTCTCCAGTTGTTTGTGCCATCCATCCAGCATGAGTGGATTTTTTTAATAGTTTCTGAAACTGTTCATTTTGTTCTTCTAAAAACTTTTCAACCATCATGACGATCCCTCCAAAATTAACAAATAATATATGTACTTTGACTATAGCTTTTTATTTAAATTACCCGATATCCACACCTGCTGCTATTGGCTTCTTCATCCAAACTTGGTCCACTTTCGTCGAAAATCCTTTGTCAATAAGATAGTCATACACATTTTTATTGGACGTTTGAAAAAATGCTAACGTACACTGGTAAGATGCTACTGTCGGTGGGAAAAGATGAAAAAATAAAGCTTCCAATACTTTTTCCGGGTCTTTTTGTTCATCATTTATAAAGCAGTGAGTGACGACGATCGCCTTCAAGGTTCCGTCAGGACTATATTGCCTTTTGAACATGGCGTAAGCGGCAGTCTCCCCGTCAGGACCCATCAGCTGTAACGTTAAACCATCTTTCATACACCACCATTGACTTTGCCATGGCGTATCATGACGATAGATGGGTAAAAACTGGGCATCATGTGCCGATGTGATTACTGGATAAAATTCCAAGGAATCGTTAAACTCCACTGAAGTTTCTAGGGAAAGGTGTACCACATGATCCACAATCTTGTATCCTTTAGAATTGTATAAGGCAATTGCTTGGTCATTTTTAGAGATCGCTTCCAATGTTGATGTATGGATCCCTTTTGCTCTATAAATCTCACAAGCTTTTTCTACCAATAGCTTCCCAATTCCTTTTTTGCGATGAGTGGCAGCTACCCCAGTGCCGCCATTCCAGGCAATGTGATTATTCCCTATCTTTTTGCTTCCACTTAATAAGAGTCCTATAGGAGTCTCACCATCAAATGCAATGATAGATAAAGAAGCAGATATATTTTCCTGTCCCAATCTAGCAGCAAATCGGTCCACATCCATAGTTGCATCAAAAAAATACCCCTCAAAACCCTTGTTCCATGCTTCAAGTGCTTGATCTAATGTACACTCACTCAAACGTTTAATTTGATACATGTAAATGCCCCCTTACCCCTTCTACTTATAAATGAAGACAACCTAATTACTATCTTATAATAATAACAGAAAAACTTACAGTATATTCTAACAAATAGATTTTTTCTGAAATAAAATTCTGGTTGATTGGTTAATCGTCGCTGTTCCTTTCCGCAAATGGTTCGCTTTCCGCGGGACGGTGCTTAAGCCTCCTCACAACGCTTCAGGGGTCTCAACCTACCGTTACTCCCCCGCTGGAGTCTTCACCATTTGCTCCAATCCACAGCTAGAGGTGTAGTGAAAGTATTGTTATTGGTTATCAGTAACTCGTTAGGTATCTTTTTTTAGCCATAAGTTAAATGAAGTATCCTAGTTGATTGGAGTGGAAGGCGCGAAGACGCCCGCGGGAGGAAGGGACAGGTGAGACCCCGGAAGGCGAAGCCTGAGGAGGCTCACGGACCGCCCGCAAGCAAGCGAAGCGCCTGGAACGGAAATCAACTGGATTAAACCTTTTCAAAAAAAATACAGGTTGGAAATTATGGATTCCGACCTGTATTTCTAAACCTTTATTTACCTAAGTCTTCTCTAAGTATGGAAAAGACATTTGCATCATGAAATGTTCCACCTTGATATAAATATCCCCTCAAAAGGCCTTCATGAGTAAACCCTAATTTTTCCAAAACCTTTCTCGACCCGACATTTTCAGGATAGACATTGGCTCCAATTCGATGGAAATTCATCGCCTCGAACCCAAAGTGGACCAATGCCCCAATAGCCTCTGTTGCATAACCTTTTCCCCAATAAGGAATATCTATTTCATACCCTATTTCTGCACGTTGATGTTTTTCCGATATTGCATGAAAACCGCATGTTCCTATAAGACTATTCGTTTCCTTTTCAACGATTCCCCATCTATAAAGAGATGTATAGTCATCAATGAAATCTTTAATGAATTTTATTTGCCTCTATTTTTGTCTGGAAGGGCTCCATCCCATAAAATCTCGTCATCTCCGGTTGGGAAAAATAAGAAAAAATAACATCTGAATCTCTTAACGTAAGACTTCTTAACTGAAGTCGCTCGGTTCTGAGCATTGGTACTGGCTTTAACATGATCTCCCTACCCTTCTGTCATCTCTGCTACGATATATTGGTTTGTCCACATTTTTAACATGATAACGAGGCTTTCATCCCCTTTTGAAAATAGAAAGGTAGAACCTAATTGTTCTTCAAATACCCAACCGTTTTCTTCCACATGGGAAAGTACATCCTGTAATCCTGTACCTTCGTCCATTTTTGCCATAACTGTTGTCGAATCTTCTGCAGAGGAAAGTGTTACAACAGGTGAACCGGTCAAGGCTAACTTTGCCGCTCCCCTTACCTCTTCATTGAATGCAAGTAGTGTTCCTGTGACTAGTAGTATGCCTGTGAAAATGATGAGCCCCCATTTCCATTTCATTCTACTTCCTCCTACTCTACTATTTTTCTCCCCATAATCACCAAATCCCTTTTTACAGAATCAAGTTCTGCGACACCCGGAAGATATCCCCATTTTTCAAATCCATATTTTTCAAACAAACGTATACTTGGTACATTATGTGCAAAAATAAATGCCAATAAATTCTCGATCTGAAGGGCTGGACATTCTTTTATCGCTTTTTCTAATAATAATGCTCCTAGTCCCTTCCCTCTCGTTTCTACGCTAAGATAAATGCTTACCTCCGCTGTTGCCTGATAGGCTGGGCGACCGTAAAAATTCTGGAAACTAATCCATGCACAAATTTGATTATCAAGTTCCACTACCTTTAATGGTCTATCATTATTATGTTTGTGAAACCATTCTTTTCTACTCTCCACTGTGACAGGAGAAGTATCCGCCGTCACCATCCTGCTTTCAATGGTGGAATTATAAATGGAAACTATCTCGGGAAGGTCTTCTATAACAGCATTTCTTAATTGAATGGATAAGTTATTCATGATGATTCACCTTTCTAGTATTCTATGCTTTTATTCTGTTAATAGTATATTATTTCATAAGAAAATTGGATAGAATAATTTTGGAATTTGCTTCACGATAGTTGTATATACCAATAAGTAAATTGGTATATACAACTAGACATATTTTTGCTAAGCTATACATATAATAAGTAGGAAAAGAGGACTTTGACATGGCTTTGCAACCAAATAGCTACGCCCTCCTCTCTATGAAGATCGTGACAGAAGAGGACCTAATCGAAAATGGATATATGATTATAAAAGAGGGAAAGATCGCTGATTTTGGCCCTCTAAACGAATACACCAATGATAATAATCTGCCCCAAATACACATATCGGAAGAGCTATATGCCGCCCCAGGCTTTATTGACCTACACATCCACGGATTAAACGGGGCAGATGTTATGGATGCAAGTACGGATTGCATCAAAAAAATGGCGAAGACTTTACCAAAAGAGGGAACCACTAGTTTTTTAGCTACTACCATAACGCAAGAAAAATCGGAACTAGTAAAAGCATTACAAAATGTAAATTCCTTTATTCCTTTTCAAAATCAGAGTGATGTTGGAAGCGAAGTATTAGGAGTGCATCTTGAAGGGCCTTTTATCAATGAAAAACGCGCCGGTGCTCAGCCACCTGCCTTTATTTTAGAACCATCTGTAGAAACATTTCGTCATTTCCAGTCCGAGTCTGGCAATCATATTAAATTGGTTACTCTCGCTCCTGAAGAAAAAAATGGTTTGGAGTTGGTCAAGCACCTTTCCGATACGGGAGTAATCGCCTCTATCGGGCATTCCGATGCTTTATATGCAGAAGTTGTGAAAGCAATAGAAGCTGGTGCAGAGCATATTACTCATTTCTTTAATGGAATGCGCGGAAGTCATCACCGTGAACCAGGCGTCGCAGGTGCCGGCCTCGCCCACCCTGAACTCTTTTTGGAAATGATTGTAGACGGCATACATGTTCATCCTGCCATGGTAAAAGCAACTTTTCTTGCTAAAGGCGTAGATCATATCCTATTGATAACCGATTCCATGAGAGCAAAATGGTTGGACGATGGAGAGTACGAGCTTGGTGGCCAGAAAGTGATAGTAGAGAATAACACCGCCCTTCTGGAAGATGGAACCCTTGCTGGAAGTGTACTAAAAATGAACGACGCTGTTAGAAACATGAAGCAATTCACCGATTGTACGATGCAAGAAGCAATCCAAATGGCAACAGCCAATCCAGCCAAGCGACTTCATGTATGGGATCAAAAAGGTAGCATTTCGATTGGCAAGGATGCAGACATTGTTATCTTAAATGAAGAAATGCAAGTGAAAATGACCTTCTGTAAAGGGATTCTGTCATATAAAGGAGAGTAAACGTATGGACATCATCACTACCCCTTCTTATGAAGCTTTAAGTAAGGAAGCGGCATCTTATGTTTCAAGAAAAGTCCAAGAAAATCCTCACATCGTACTCGGGCTCGCCACTGGAAGCACTCCTACCGGTATGTATGAACAATTGATTAAGAATCATATAACCCTGGGAACAAGCTACCGAAATGTAACCACATTTAATCTAGATGAGTATGTAGGGATGAGCAAGAAAAACCATAACAGCTACTATGCTTTTATGGAGAAACATCTTTTTCAGCACATAGACATCCAAAACGAATTTACTTTTATACCGGATGGGATGAGTGATCCACAAAAGGAATGTGGCCTATACGAGGAAAAATTAAGAAAGCATGGACCAATTGACCTTCAAATCTTGGGCTTAGGAGCTAACGGACATATCGGGTTTAACGAGCCTGGCACTCCATTTTGCAGCAGGACACATGTGGTGGAGCTGACTGACTCCACTCGCAAGGCTAATTCCCGTTTCTTCAAAGGTATAGAGGATGTTCCGACGCATGCCATCACAATGGGAATCGACTCGATTATGAATGCCAAAGAAATACTTCTGCTTGTATCCGGAGCGATCAAAAAAGAAGCCTTTGAGAAACTGTTATACGGCGAAATTTCAGAGGACTTCCCTGCCTCTATTTTGAAGAAACACCCTTGTGTAAAAATTTTAGCAGACCAATCTGCACTTGACACTTCCAGCATTATTGCATGAAAGGAGCGAACTACCCTAAATGATTGATAAAACCTCCCCTATTCCAATTTATTATCAATTGGAATCTTATATAAAAAATCAAATTGAAGCAGGATTCATTTTACCAGGTGAAAACATCCCTTCAGAAAGGGAATATGCCGAAAACTATGGTATCAGTCGTATGACTGTTAGACAGGCTATCAATTCCCTTGTTAATGAAGGACTTCTTTATAGAAAAAAAGGAAGCGGCACTTTTGTTTCGGAAAAAAAGATCGAGCAGCCCCTTCAAGGTTTGACAAGTTTTACAGAAGATATGCAAAAACGCGGCATGACCCCAACTAGTAAACTGATTCACTTTGAAGTCATTCCGGCAAACAGTTTTATCGCAAATGAATTGAAAATCAGTGAATATGCCCCTGTATATGAAATAAAGAGGATCCGCCTTGCCGACGGTGAACCAATGGCCCTTGAAACAAACTACCTTTCTGCGAACTTGGTAAAAGGCCTTACAGAAGAAAAGGTGAAAGCGTCTATTTATTCCTATGTAGAAGAGAAGCTGGGCCTGCGAATAACCCATGCCGAACAGATGATAGAATCAGTTAGAGCTACAGACGATCATGAAAAACTATTGAATATCGAGAAAGATCATCCGATGTTATATATTCAACGCAACACCTTTCTTCATGATGGCACCCCCCTTGAACTTGTTAGGTCCGTTTATAGAGGAGACCGTTATAAATTTCAGATTAAGATGGAGCGAAATTAGACATTTTCATAGAAAAGGCGGTACCTTAAGGATGAGGTACCGCCTTCGTTTTATCTGGAGATGAACATTTGAGTCCAGTAATGACCATATTGGCCGCCTTTGGCATAGCCCACTCCAATTTCTGTATATTGACTGGATAAGATATTTTTACGATGCCCTTCACTGTTCATCCAAGCATTCATGACCTCTTGTGGTGTTTGTTGCCCAGCAGCAATGTTTTCACCTGCTGATCGGTAAGAAATACCAAAGTTACGAATCATATCGAATGGAGATCCATATGTTGGTGACGTGTGGCTGAAATATTTTTTATCAATCATATCTTGAGATTTATATCTTGCAACTCTGGATAACTCCCAGTTTAGTTTCAAAGGCTTTAAACCATGCTTAGCACGTTCCTGGTTTACTAACTTAGCAACCTGCTCTTCTTGTGTTTGCCCCTCTCCTTTTTCTGGAATAGTAATTTCTTGACCTGGATAGATTAGGTCAGGGTTCTTGAGTGTAGAATTCGCTGCGATCAGTTCGGATACCCCAACCTGATATTTCACCGCGATCTTCCACATTGTATCACCGGATTGAACCGTGTGAGTAGTAGCTGCAAATGCAGCTGAATTTCCACCTAAGACTAGTGCGACAACCGACAAAGTTATGAGGACTTTCTGTAAAGTTTTCATACTATTAATCTAATATGAATTTCTCATTATGAAAACAAGTAATTATTGTAAAATAACGAAATATACTGTTAATTGCCTGTCATGACTGTAATGAGAAATATATTCCAACATTTCTGCGGGGGCTGGTTGGGGTGGTCGGTGGCAGTTCAGAGGAATACAACCGCCACACCTGCTCCGATAGCAAAAGCTGTAAAAAGCGCCTCTGCTCCTTTCGATAACCCTGAAACGAAATGCCCCACCATCAGGTCTCGGACAGCATTTGTGATAAGGAGACCAGGGACCAATGGCATAACAGAACCAATGATAATTTTATCCAACTCCATCCCAAATCCAATGGTAACCATCGCCAGAGCGACAAGACCAATGATCAATGATGCGAAAAACTCTGCAAAAAACTTAACACGTGTGTAATGTTGTATCAGTAATAATCCGGAATACCCCAAACCACCGGCAATCATTGCGGGTAGAAAATCCGTCCACACACCCTTGAACATGATTAAAAAAGAGCCGCTGACTAATGCCGCAGCGAGAATCTGATAGCTTATCGGAAAGAGAAGATGCGACTCCTCTAATTGAATCAGTGATTGATGGGCCTCTTGCACAGATAGCTCACCCGCTGCAATTTTTCGAGAGATTTGGTTGACTTGTGCCACCTTTTCTAAATCGGTGGTTCTAGAATTGATTCTGACTAACCGTGTAGGGTTATCTCCTTGAAGTGAAACGATGATTCCGGTAGGAGTAACGAAACTGTGCGTTTCTTTTATACCGTATGATGCAGCAATTCTTGTCATCGTATCCTCCACCCGGTACGTCTCCGCTCCCCCTTCCATCATAATCCTTCCGGCAAGCAGGCAGACTTCCAGAATTTTCTCCGTTTCCCGTTCTGTCATTTCCTTTGTCACCTAACTCACCTCACGTTTAACATTATTAGAAGCCCGCTTTATGATATTCATGACTACTTGCATAATTACCTCAGCAAACACCAACCCCATCGCGATGGCACCTGATATCATAAATGCCTTTGCCGCCAAAGGAATGGCTGCCAGGTAATCATTTTCTGCGATTTGCCGCATCGTATTATAGGCCAATCCCCCCGGTACAAGCGGGATGATTCCTGCCACACTGAATATAATCATCGGCATCCTGAACCGCTTCGCCATTATATGCCCCACAAGCGCCACCATAAATGACCCGACAAACGAAGCCACCACCGGGTCCACACCCGCATCGGCCAATACTATGTAAAAAATCCAGCCAATCATCCCAACCGTGCCGCAATGAATCAAAGCCCTTCTCGGTGCATTAAATAGGACCCCAAAACCAGCAGCCGCAATAAAGCTGAACCCCAACTGTGAAAGTAGATATAGCATGCTGTCACCTCTTATTTCTAGTACTGCTTATTATATAGGAAAGTGGGGATAGAAAAAACCTCCTTTTTGGGAGGAGGTTTTTGGGTTGGTGGTCGTGGGTGCTTTCGCTCTATTTATCTACAATCCAAGTCTTCGCAACAGCGAAATATTCACGCGACCATAGCTTGAATATTGCTATTTTCGGAGTCTTTCCGGCAAGTGTATGAACCTCTGCAAAGTCGAGTCTTTTTCCTATTAGGGATGCACGATACATGTGAAAATCATTGCTCACAATCGCAACAGAGGCACCGTCCTCCATTAGAGCTTTTGAATAGGACAGGTTTTCAAACGTGGTAGTCGATCGGTCTTCGAGGATGATTCTCTCCTCTTTAATGCCATGTTTTACAAAGTACCTTCTCATTGCCTCAGCTTCTGTAATATCCTCTCCTGGTCCCTGACCTCCTGATGCGATGACTTTGGTATTTGGATTCTCCTTCAGGTACTCTAGCGCTGCTTCTACCCTAAATAGGAGTGCCTTCGTCATCACTTCCCCCTTCACTCGTGCTCCAAGGACGATCAGGTAATCCACACCTTTGGGAGGTTCTTGTTTAGCAGTCTGATAGATGAGAGAGTGGACGATGATTATGTAAATTAACAGCATAACCATTGTGATTTTCATTAACGTTTTTACTCGCTTTTTAGTTATCATGTTTGTTTTTCCTTATCTGGTTTAGTTTGTCTATTAGTATAACGAAATGGGGGTGGGTTTAGTTTCAAGTTTGTTGATTTTGGTGGTCAAATTGTAGAATATATGGTTTTAGTGGTCGAAGTGGGCTTGGGAAATGTAGAAGGTAGTCCGGGAAATGTAGAAGATCCACTTTTTATGGTAGAAGGTGAGGACTAAACTGTAGAAGCTTGAACGAAGAGATTGCGTCGAGTAGAATGTTGTCCCAATATTAAGGGGCTAGTGTGGAACGGCTCGTATATTTCTGTAACGGAAAATAAATGATGGAGTTTGGAAAATATAATTGCCTTTTCGGCTCGTAAATTCCGCTAACTGAAAATAAAATCTGCAGTTTGGAAAATAAGCTGAAAATAAGACGTAAAAGACTGCCTCCTCCAAAGAGACAGTCTCGACGTTCCCTTTTATATTTTACTCACAGCTTCCTCTACGTTATCTTCTCCAGCAACGACGTCAAACGCAGCACCATACGTATTTTTAGCCCCTATTACTGCTAGCAATACCTTCGCTACATCTTCTCTAGCGATAGATCCAGGTTCAATGTTGTCTCCGATTTCCACCTTGCCGGTACCTGATTCATTCACCAATCCACCAGGTCGCACAATGGTGTAGTCCAAACCACTTGCCATTAACACCTTATCCGCATAATGTTTGGCAACATAGTATGGACGAAGGTCGTCGTTCCAATTTTCGCGATTGTCCGCTTGGAACGCGCTTACCATTACATAACGGGAAATGCCTGCTTTTTCCGCCGCTTCCACTGTTTTCGCTGCTCCATCTAAATCAATCAATAAGGTCATCTCGGATCCCGTGCTTCCTCCAGATCCTGCTGTGAATACGACTGCATCACTGCCTTTAAAAGCATTCGCTAGATCTTCCAGCGAACC
This sequence comes from Bacillus sp. m3-13, assembly GCF_000175075.1. Taxonomy (NCBI): domain Bacteria; kingdom Bacillati; phylum Bacillota; class Bacilli; order Caryophanales; family Bacillaceae; genus Bacillus; species Bacillus sp. m3-13. Next base: position 323,059 of record NZ_ACPC01000009.1, on the reverse strand, counting down.
TTCTAAATCCGCCAATACCGATTCAATTCCATCCTTTGCAAAACTTTCTGCCTGCTCTTCTTTCCGAACCATTGCTATAGGGGTGTATCCTTCTTCTTCTTTTAAGAAATGCACAAGTTGTTTTCCAATCTGTCCGTTTGCTCCAACTACTGTTACTTTCATCGATAACACTCTCCCTTTTCTTTTGTGTGCATTATGACAAATGCATGAAATGATAGCAAATGAACTGCTCACGGATACTATTCCCTTAATAGTAGAAAAAGCAACATGTTTGAGCACATGCTGCTTTTAATTCAAAAAACCATATCTATAATTTCATTTAACCAAGCTTGATTTACAGGTACCCCTATCCTTTCAGCAAGAACACGGTGGACCCGGGTAAACTCTTCTACCTGACTTCTAACAACATGAACCAACTTTTGCTCATCACGCATCCCAACATCCCAGGAAACTAATTGATTCATCTGCTTCTCACTCAAAGGACTCCTCGGCCCTTCAACCTTCGACCAGTCCCCAAATGAATTAGGCACTTCCCCCAATTCCACATACCAACCTATTACAATGGAATAGCTCAGAGAATTGACCATTTGAAAAGCATAATTGTACTCCCCGCGTTGGACCCGGCGATAAACTTCATGCAGATAAGCAAAGAATTTGCCTCGCCACACCTCAAATTCTTTTTCAGAAAATAGATAGTCTATTGATTGGGACTTGTCTCTTATCTGAGAGACAATTCCGTTAGGATCATGCTCAATCAAAAGATGCTTTAAATAAGGAGAAGGTTGCAAATCAGATTGCCGGTAATAAAATGTGTCCACTTTTATAAAAGAACTAAAATGAGCGATGGAATATGGTGCCCTCGGAAAATCTTCATAATATAATACATCACCCCACTTTGTTGCGCGTTCTTTTTTATTCAAACGATAAGTTTCATAGGCAGAGTCCTCCACAACAATACGGAGATCTAAATCGGAGTACAAGTCTTCATTGCCTTTAGCAAGCGAACCTCCATAGAAGAAAGCTAGAATGTCAGTATCATGAACTAAGTCTTTATATATAGCCTCTCTCAATTTCTGTCTTTCTATAGGCAAGCAAGCATCTCTTTGTTCATGTTTAGTTAAAAATCCCACACATAATAAATCATCTCCCTATTGGTTGTTGTATTTTTATTTCTACAAAAATATGTAAAAACCTTTAAAAGAGTGGGAATAACAATTTCACTCTTAACTTAGTAAAGGTGAAATTAGCCTAATTGTAGAACATTTGATATAAATGGCAGAAGGTCGAGTGGGAAATGTAGAAACTAGTCTGGGAAATGTAGAACGTCAAAAATTATAGGTAGAAGTTAAAGGTTAAGGTGTAGAAGTTAAAGGTTAAGGTGTAGAAGCATAATCGATGCTGCCACCAGAAAAGACAAATCTAGTTACCCAAACCCACTTCTAGTAAATCCAAACCTCAAACTCACTAAAAATCAAAAAAAGAGCAGAAGAATATCCTGCCCCTTCATTTCGCCATATAAAAATCCTCGAACAAAGAAATAGAAACTACAATCACCCCTGCAAAAAAGGAAGCCAAAGTAGCAATCCAATGAAAGTAATTAAAAGAAATGACTATAGCTACAAACATAACTACTAGCCAAAAAAATGTATATTTAATCTTGCTCACTCCTTTATCAAAACTCTCCCGCTTCCCTTTCTTCCCATACAATTTCACTATAAATATCTGCAAATGCCTTAATGGAGTTACGCGCTTCTTCCAAGTTGTTGTCCACCCCTCCAACTTCTAAAAGAATGGCTCGGTTTGAGAGGTCTTGATTATATAACCCGTTTCCAGTTGACTTTCCTTTAGGAATGACTCCCCTGCTCAGGCCAGGGTACTTTTTTTCAATAGCATGATGAATACTTTCGGCAAATTCCAGATTTTTTTCGTAGTTCTTATGAGCTGTCCCCACTACAAACAAAAGTCTAGCGTAGCTTTTTCCATCTATCACTTCGGTTGTCTTTTCTTTTCGTAAAGCGTCACGATGAATATCAATTAAATATTCCACATCACTATTAAACGTCATAGCTGCTTCCACGGTTTCCCTAGAATATTGGTAGGAGTGGTTGTAATTCCAACCTCTTGCAGCAAGATCCTTCGGGACATTTCTTGTATCATGATTCGCTTTTATTCCTTTATCTGCAAGTTCATTTTTAAGCATTTTTCCAACTGCTATTACATTTGCCTCGGGGTTATTGCTCGTTGCATCATCCGGTTCACTTACTCCCCTTAAAAGTGGCAGGTAAGATTCCCAACTATGAGATTGATAGATATGCACAATCGTCTCATCTATAGTCTTCTCTGGTGCGGGGGTCGGTTCCTCCTCATCCTCATCGACCAAAAGCATTTCCTCTGCAATCTCACGCTCTTTTAGGAGCACTTCCATAGGGGCCGAGGATTCAAATGGGATATCAGTATAGTCGGTTCCTTTTCCGGCAACATAGAACTGTGTATCATATGCAAAGAAGCCAGGAATTTCATTTCCCAAAAAACTTCTAATATCATAAGGTTTCAGGTTGGTTGCCAGTTCAAATGATAACTCCATGATTGGGAGCTTTGGAACCTCGACATCCTTGCCAGTTAAATAGTGATTCTGTGATTGAATGATGTTCAAATACAGTTCGGTTGACTGTACCTTCCTTAATATATTTCCTACATATTCAGAGGAGAGTTTAGTAGATAAGACGCTAGTAATGGTTGATATGACGATAAATAACAACACCAAGAATATTACGGTGTTATTAATGAATAGAAAAAAACCTGTTCGTTTTGTAGACTCTATTTTACCCTCCTCCTTTCTATCTAATTTGTATGCTTCCTTGATAGAAATTAGAAGGTGAAAAATAAAAAAGATGAACCCACAAACCGGCTCATCCCCCTCGCTTATCCCCTACTCTTGCAACCATCGCAGAAATTAGATGCACTATTAAAGTATTCCCTGCCACATGATACGCACATGGATGGGCGCACAAACTTGCTGCCGTAGATTTCATGATTGTTTTTTTAATGATAGATTTAGAAAATAGAAGAAAACAGCGACAAGTACGGTAAAGCTGAATAAAAAATATCCAGATCATCCCTAACACACCTTTTAAGCTTTTTTACTATATTCTACCATACGAAAAAAGAAAACGAGGTGATTTAATGTGAATTTCTGAATTCCTATCACACCTTACCATGTGCTATTTACATCTTCCTTCTGATAAAATACAAGAATCAACTACTGGAGGGTCCATGATGCTCTATCTAGCTATATTTACCTTTCTGTTCTGGTTTGCTGTATGGCTGGATGCGAAGATTGGTATGAGAAAAATAACAAAAATTGAAGATGTGCAAGAAAACACTAGCTTACAAAGTAGAGGTCCCCTTCTTTCCGTCATCGTCGCTGCGAAAGATGAAGAGAAGCATATAGAAGCTAGCCTGCTATCTCAATTTCAACAAACGTATGCCAATATCGAATGGATTGTCGTAAACGACCGCTCTACGGACCAGACTGGCTCCATAATTGATCGAATGGCAAAAACCGAACCGAGAATGAGATGCATCCATATTGAACATCTAAGTGAAGGGTGGCTAGGGAAAAACCACGCATTGTACGAAGGCTTCCTTCAAAGCAAAGGCGAGTACATTCTTTTTACCGACGCAGACATCATATTCGAGAAGGATACCGTCTCAAAAGCAATAACATATTTTCAAAACCAAAAACTCGACCATTTAACCCTTGCCCCCAATCTAAAAGGAAGCAGTTTCTGGACTAATGCGTTTGTTTCTTTCTTTCTGTTCGGTTTTGGCTATTTTAAAAGACCATGGAAATCCAATGACCCAAAAAGTAAATCTGCCATTGGAATCGGGGCTTTCAACCTTTTAACTAGAAATGCCTATGAGGAAATTGGTACGCATAGAAATATTAAAATGCGGCCAGATGATGACTTGATGCTTGGGAGGCAGATCAAAGAGGCCGGAAAAAAGCAACACTTGGCTCTCGCGCTCACCCACCTGCAAGTGGAATGGTATCCTGACCTGCGTTCCGCACTTGTTGGATTAGAGAAGAACACCTTTGCAGGACTTTTTTATAGTTACTTCATGGTGTTGTTTGCTATAAGTGGTTTGTTTCTCTCACAACTCTTCCCTTTTATCGCCTTGTTTGTGACGACTGGGACCACTCAACTAATTTTCTTATTAAGTATCTTGATGCTATTCCTTGCCTACAACCAAACCGCTAACAAGATGGCAAAAGGGGCAAATATTTATCTAACTGTATTCCCTGTTACTGTCTTACTTTTCATTTACAGTATTGCGCGAGCAACCATCCTCACTCTCTACAGAGGCGGCATCATTTGGAGAGGTACCTTCTACTCCATCAAACAACTTAAAAAGTGACGGTCCCCCGTCACTTTAGTAATGCCGCACAAGTAATATTAATTTTAACAACGGATATACTACAATCGCCATCGACAACTGAACGTATAAAACCATCTCCACGGAAATTCTATTCATTATTAATAGCAACACGGAACATACCACACTTGTAGCCATGAGAATGTATGCTACATGTCCACTTTTCTGATTGATTTCAGCACGCTTTCTTTTCGTGGGACGATAATGGCGCCTCATTACAGCACGGATAATTTCAGATAACCCAAGCAAAATGAAAACCACCGGGATATATTTCAATTTCCCAGAATTATGTGCTTCTACAAGCAAAAACACGCCAAACAACATAATAAGTATCGGCAAGCCAAAGGCTATAATTGGTTGATCAAATAAGGAATGCTCTTCTTTTTCCAAAACCGTCCCTCCCACCAAATACACTAGTATGTACAGTTCCAAAGCTAAACTAGAACCACTGAAAATATAGATAAACAAAAGAAGAATCGTTACATTATATGCAACGATTACTAGAAAAAATGATAGATTCTTTATATTACTTCGATTTCTTTTATAATGCGTGCTGGATTTCCTCCAACCACTACATTCGGAGGAACGTCTTTCGTCACAATGGCACCAGATGCAACAACCACGTTATCACCGATTGTTACTCCTGGATTAATTACGGCACTGCCGCCGATCCAAACATTATGACCAATTTTTACAGGAATGCCGTATTCAGAACCTTTGTTTCTTTCCACAGGATCAATAGGGTGTGTTGCGGTGTAAATATGTACGCCAGGTGCAAGCATACAGTTATCCCCAAACTCTACTTTGCACACGTCAAGAATACAGCAATCAAAGTTTGCGAAGAAGTTTTCCCCTACATGGATATTGTATCCATAGTCACATCGGAAGTTCGGTTCAAGAAAGACATTTTCTCCTGTTGATCCGAAAAGCTCCTTAAGCAGTTCGACTCTTCGGTCCCCTTCTGTTTCTGTAGTTTCATTGATTAGGCGGTTTAGCCTTCTTGCGTTGACTCTTTCCTCCATTAATTGTGGATCCCATGGTTTGTATAACTCTCCAGCAAGCATTTTTTCTTTCTCTGTAGTCACTTTTTTACCTCCTCAATTGACGAAGCTTCTCTAATTATATAGGCCTTGTTAATTTTTGAAAAATTTCTTGCAAAAAGTGCTCGTAGTCGAAGCCTAAAGCAATGTGATGTTTACTCTCATCATCCGAGTCCATATGACGGAAGTCTGCAAACGATTTGCCCCTTGTCTTCCCTTCTACCACAACATGCACTTTTTTAGCCAAGTACTGCATTCTTTGTGGATGGGCAACAGAATAGATTGTTAACAAATCATGAAAAGGGGCACCATCCATTCCAGGTACGAGTTTTGAATAGGCCTTCGCATAAAATTTTATAATCGGAATGTATATATCTTTAAATCTATTTTTACTATAGTACTCAAGGGCTTCTCCATACTCATTTGTAATGATTGCCTTTTGAGTGACATTTAGAGGCGTTAGGAAGACTTTTTTACCGTGAGATAATAATAAATTGGTTGAGGTAGGGTCTCCAAAGAAATTCGCTTCCGCTACAGGGGTAACATTCCCCGGAACCATGAAAGCTCCTCCCATAAGATGCAGTTCTTTTACCTTACCCATCACTTCCCTGTTTAATAAAAAACAAGCAGCCAAAGTGGTTGATCTGCCAAGGTCGGCAATTACTACATCTTTATTTCGGTTAATAATATCGAATACCTCACCAAGGTTATGAATTCTAAACTGGTAGGTCCCCTTTTTCACTTTAATAGGGCCGATACCATCTTCTCCATGTATCTCTGGATAGTAGTTGGCAAGTTCTCCGGAAACCGGCATCTCTGCACCATTAAATATCGGGATATCCATCCTGCCGGCCAATTGCAAAATATGGGCCGCATTATTAGCAGCAGTAATCTTATCCACATTTCCGTAACTGCACACAAGACCAAGAACTTCTATCTCAGGATGAAGCAGCGCATAGATCAAAGCAAGTGCATCATCTATTCCCGGATCACAAAAAATAAGCAGCTTCATACATCATTCCTCCTAATATCCTGTTATTGTAAAATATTAGGCAAGATGTAAAATTATGTGATTCAAAAGATGTATTTCTTTTCCCCCTTTATAAACAAGCCCTAAAACCTACATAAAATCAAAATAGTACCGGATCACGTGAAAGAAAATTGGGGCAGAATATGCTAGGCTATCCACCCTTGTCAAATAGCTTTTCTTTAAAACAGACGCTTTTTCGTCATCCCCTACTAAAAGGTCACGTTTTAAAACCGATACCGCCAAACTTCCTCCAAAACAAGCCACACTTATAATCAGACCAGATAATATGCCAAACAATTCATTTAGTGGGGTTAAATAGGCAAATAGATTATAGGAAACTCCTGTTGTCACAAAGGTGGAAATCAGAAAACCCTCCCACGTGATGTTTGGATTGGATGACGGGATAACCTTCTTTTTTCCAATATAGAGTGAAATTAAATATTGAATCACATCATGCAATTGTGTCAAAACAACCAAATATAACACTAGGTTTGCACCATATTCTGGGCTTGCAACTTGATAGAATGCTAAATGACTCAGTCCGAATACCATCAGCATCAACCCCCATTGAGTAGATGATACTGAGCGAAGAAAACCGACCGTTCCTTTCCCAAGGATCCTCGGTAAAGGCAAGAATAAAAATACGTAGACTGGTATAAAAACAATGAACATGCCATACCACCCGATATAGATCCAATAAAACTGAATGGGAATAGAGAGATACGCCCACAAAAATAATTGCCTGTCGACCTTGCGTGTTCGCAATATCGAGAAATACTCTTTTAATGAAAAAAAACATAAAAACATAAGGGCAAATAAAGATACCATTGGATGAAACAGCGTCGCAATACTAAATACTGCAAGCATCCCCCACCACGTTTTCACCCTCACCGATAAATCCGAAAAATCCTTAGACGTGGTATTTCTTTTTACTATGTAAAAGATAATATTAAACACACTTAATCCAAATGCAATAACTAATAACGTGATGACTGCCTCTTTCTCGAAAATAAACATAAGAATACCCCCTATCTACCTATTATTATGAAATTAATGGTTAATTTTGGTCAAGAGAAATTATATAATATAATGGTAGAAATTATTTTTAAAAAAGGTGTTGGGGATGATGGAAGATACATATGTTTACATATTACTTACTGATACAGGTACCTTATTTACCAAATCCATAAAAAAATATACGAAAGCACCTTATAATCATGTCTCCCTTTCCTTTGACGGTGATTTAAAGGAGTTGTACAGCTTTGGTAGAAAGCGGCCAAGCAACCCTTTTAACGGAGGCTTTGTCAGGGAAGATGTAGAGAATGGAACCTATAGAAAATATCCCGGCACCACTTGTGTTATATACAAAATGACCGTTACGCAACGGGAAGTAGAAAAAATGAGGAGAATCATTGGGGTCTTTCGAAAGAAAGAAACAAAATGGTTCTATAATCTGCTTGGTGTAATCGGCGTTTCCATCAATGAACCGGTAGAAATTGATTCCAGTTATTTCTGTTCCCAGTTCGTTTCAGATGTTCTTCACCGCTCAGGTATCAAGTTATGGGATAAACTCCCCTCTCTTGTTACCCCTGATGATTTTAGGCAAAGCGAACGGTTGGAGTGGGTATATGAGGGAAAGCTGTATGACTATGAACCTGTAAAGCTAAGAATAACGTAAAAGAAGGGAGGAACCTTTATTGGGTCCTCCCATTTTTTTAGTAGCTGCCTTGTTGTTCCATTTGTTCCATATCTTCTTGGGTAATTTCCTGTGCACTGTCTATGACTTCTTGTGGGACAGTAATTTCCCCCACTTCATCAAAGTTGCTTAATGTCGAATCCATCACTTGAATGCTTGAGATTGTTTCTCCATCCACATCCATTTCCATATCCATATTTAATAATACTTTCGTTTGATAGAAGCTTTCTTTATCAATATGAACTAAATAGCTTAATTGATTGACAGTCATCATGGAAAGCATTTCTTGCATCATTTCTCCCATGTCATCTCCCATCATTCCGCCGATCATCCCTGCCATTTCATTAAATTGTTCACCAGATCCTTCAAAGTTCAACACATAGTGGTCTTCTTCTTCCGTCATGGTGATTTCATCTGTGTAGTCTTTTAACATCTCTAACTGTTGTGCCGGATTTGTTTGCATTTCTGACATTGCATTTAACTGTGCAGTAAATTCTTCCGGCATTTTAAACCACTGTCCAGCCATGGAATCGTATAGAAAGAAACCGTCTTCTGAGAAATACGATTCATTTTCCATGCCCTCCATCATTCCATCAGCATCTTCAATAGAAGTTACCTGATACATTGCCATTGGGTTTAATGACATATCAGTTGTGGTGGTGGTGACCATCTTAATCGTATCTTCCCCTGCCATAGTAATTTCCTGATCAGAAATCATTTCCATGGAATAACTAGAAAGATCAGCCATCGCTTCTGTTGACTTTTGCAGAACTTCATCTGCAGTTAGTGCTTCTTGTTCTTCAGTTTCCTCTGATGTATCAACTTCATCTACATCTGTGGTAGAGTTTGTTGTTTCTTCGTTAGTCGTCTCTTCCGCTTCAGCATTCCCCTCAACATTTCCGTTGACCCCATTGGAAGTGTTGCCGCAAGCTGTAAGTAACATAACAGCCAAGATACTTACAAGCATCATTTTCAAAGATTTCACATAATCCTCTCCTGTTCTCTGTTGTTTTATAGACTATTTTCTTTTACCCTTATAAAGGATAAAAATAACAGTATTAACAAAAAGTTCATAAGTAAATATTTTCTAGTAAACTCTTTGTTTCTCACTTTTAGATACGAGGGGGGTTGCTAGTTGGTTTCAATAATAGGGATAATTAGTAAAATATGCCTAGTTGGACTACTTCTATTAGACATTACCTCCTCTTCAGACAGAGCTTCGGGCGTTTAGAAAGCTTCTATTAGACATTTTATCCTTTTCAGACGAAGCTTCGGGTGTTTAGGTTCTACCTAATATAATAAATTCATAAAAAAAACGGGCATGAAACGCCCAGTCTTATAAACCTTGGTTAATCATCGCTGTTCCTTTCCGCTAATGGCTTCGCTTTCCACGGGGCGACCTTGAGCCTCCTCGGCAAGCCTGCGGGGTCTCAACATTGCCGCTACTCCCCCGTAGGAGTCTTCGCCATTAGCTTCAATCCACAGCTAGAAGTTACTTGTACGATAGGTTACTTTATTTTAAGTTAACTCTTTTAGATTAACCTTTAGCTGAATGAAGTCGCCTTGTTGATTTGAGTGGAAGGCGCGAAGACGCCCGCGGGAGGAAGGGACAGGTGAGACCCCGGAAGGCGAAGCCTGAGGAGGCTCACGGACCGCCCGCAGGCAAGCGAAGCGCCCTGGAACGGAAATCAACCGAATTATATACTTTCATATCTTTCAACAAAAAACCACCGCCTTTACTCAAAAGGCGATGGTCTTCACTAATCTAGTAAACTCTTCTTGTTTGCTCATATTCATAAATCTCATCTGTATACATTTCCGTCAGGCCGATATCGTCCAGTCCTTTTAACAGCATCTGCTTTCGATACTCATCTGCCTCAAAATGATACTTCATTTCATTTTTAACACAAACCTCTTGTAACTCAAGATCTACCTCTAGTTCAAGAACGTTTTTAGATACTTTTTCAAAAAGCTCCTCCACCTCTGCTTCTTTTAATACAACCGGCAGAATTCCATTTTTAAAGCAGTTGTTATAAAAGATATCTGCAAAAGATGGTGCAATGACCACTTTGATTCCATAATCCTTCAGTGCCCATGGTGCGTGTTCACGAGAGGAACCACAACCAAAATTCTTTCGGGCCAGGAGAATGGAAGCACCTTCAATTTTCGGATCGTTCATGACAAAGGTGTCATTCTTTTCCCCATTTGCTTCAAAACGCCAATCATAAAAGAGAAATTGACCGAACCCTGTTCGTTCGATTCGCTTCAGAAATTGTTTCGGAATTATTTGATCAGTATCGACGTTGGCCTTATCTAAAGGGATTACTTTTCCGATATGATTGATGAGTGCTTCCATTAGACGACCTCCTCTTTTTCATATCGCCATTCATTCACATTGACGAATCTACCGCTAATCGCAGCAGCGGCGGCCATTGCAGGACTGACAAGATGCGTTCTGGCCCCTCTTCCTTGTCGGCCTTCAAAGTTTCTGTTGGAGGTGGAAGCACATCTTTTCCCTGCTGGGACAACATCCGGGTTCATGCTGAGACACATGCTGCAACCGGCCTCTCTCCATTCAAATCCTGCCTCTAAAAACACTTCATGAAGGCCTTCTTCTTCCGCCTGTTTTTTCACTTGTTTGGAACCTGGCACGACAAGCGCGGTTACTTGCGGTGAAACGGACCTTCCTTTTACCACTTCAGCTGCTTTACGTAAATCCTCAATACGTGAATTGGTACAGGATCCGATAAATACATAATCAATGGCGATTTCGGAAATCTTCATACCAGGGGTCAGACCCATATAGTCGATTGCTTGAGCGACAGATTTTCTTTCCCCTTCATTTTCAATGGTTGCTGGGTCCGGAACCTTTCCGCTGATACTTGTACCCATGGATGGATTTGTTCCCCATGTGACTTGCGGTTCGAGATTAGTAATGTCAAATTGGATTTCTTTATCATAAACCGCACCTTCATCTGAACGAAGCGAGTACCAATCCACTTCCGCCTTGTCGCGTTCCTCTCCGACAGGAGCATATTTCCTCCCTTTTAAATAGGAGAATGTCGTTTCATCCGGTGCCACAAGTCCAGCGCGGGCACCAGCTTCAATGGCCATATTACAGATGGTCATGCGTTCTTCCATGGACATCTCTTCAATCACTTTTCCGGTAAATTCAAGCACATAACCGGTACCAAAATCTGTACCGTACTTTGCAATCACTGCTAAGATGAGATCTTTTGCAGAGACTCCCAGTGGTCTGAGACCGGTAAAATCAATCTTTAATGTTTTCGGTTTTGATTGCCACAAGCATTGTGTGGCAAGGACATGCTCAACTTCGCTTGTACCAATTCCAAATGCCAAAGCACCAAAAGCTCCATGGGTGGAGGTATGGCTGTCACCGCAAACGATTGTTTTTCCTGGTAATGTTAAGCCTAGTTCAGGTCCGATTACATGGACAATACCTTGTTCTGCACTGTGAAGGTCTGCGAGTCTAATTCCAAACTCTTTGCAGTTTGCTTCTAGTGTGGTCATTTGTTTGGAGGCAATTTCGTCTGTCACATGGTATGGGTTGATGGTTGGGACATTGTGGTCCATGGTTGCGAATGTTAGGTCTGGTTGTCTTACTTTTCTTCCTGATAGACGTAGTCCCTCGAATGCTTGAGGAGAGGTGACTTCGTGCACCAAGTGGAGGTCAATGTACAACAGGCTTGGTTTGCTTTCCTCTTTTACTACTGTATGACGATCCCAGATTTTCTCGAATAGTGTTCTTGGCTGCATGTCACTCACCTTCCGAAATTTTAATTTTCCTACTTAACACCGCTGTCGATTTCCGCACTGGGCTTCGCTTTCCGCGGGGCGTGTGCTTGAGCCTCCTCACTTCGTTGCGGGGTCTCAAGCTACCGCTACCTCCCGCCGGAGTCTTCGCCCATTGCTCCAATCGACAGCTAGGTTAATTAGTTATCAGCTCTTAATTGGTGATCTCAGGTAGCTTCTTACGACTTCTCCCATTTGGGCGGTGCCGAGGAGGCGTTCCCATTCTGAGCCGATGTCTTGGGTGCGGTAGCCTTCTTCTAGTGCGAGGTCTACAGCTCGTTCGACAGAGGCCGCTTCTTCTTCTAAGCCTAGGGAGTGCCTTAGAAGCATAGCGGCTGACAGGATGGTAGCTAATGGATTGGCTACATTCTTGCCGGCAATATCAGGAGCAGAACCGTGGATAGGTTCGTATAGGCCTGGACCGCCTACCCCGAGACTTGCTGACGGCAACATCCCGAGTGAGCCTGTCAGCATAGAAGCTTCATCACTTAAAATGTCTCCAAACATATTTTCAGTCACGATTACGTCAAATTGTCTTGGGTTTCTGACTAATTGCATGGCCGCATTGTCCACTAGCATGTGATCTAATTGGACATCTGGGTATTCTTTCGCGACCCGGTTGGCCGTTTCCCTCCAAAGCCTGCTGCTTTCTAATACATTAGCCTTGTCAACAGAGGTAAGTTTTTTCTTCCTTCCTTGCGCGACATCAAAACCTTTTCGGATGATACGTTCCATTTCTTTTTCTGTATAGTGAAGCGTGTCTATTACCTCTAGCCCATCCCTTCCTTGTCTTCTTTCACGTGGAGAGCCAAAATAAATGCCGCCTGTCAGTTCCCTGACTATTAAAATATCAGTATCAAGAACTACTTCTCTTTTTAGTGGAGATGCATGGATAAGTGATTCAAACAAGGTGACAGGACGAAGGTTCGCGTAAAGCTTCAAGGCCTTGCGAATCCCGAGCAAACCAGCTTCCGGCCTTCTTTCAGGGGTTTCTTGATCCCATTTTGGTCCGCCAACCGCTCCTAAAAGGACCGCGTGGCTGTTTTTACATAATTCCACCGTCTCTTGTGGAAGAGGAGTTCCTGTCTCATCGACAGCAACTCCCCCTACCTTGCCATAGTTAAATGTAAATGTATGTTGAAAATTCTTGGCCACCTGCTCTAATATAAGGATCGCTTCCCTTACCACTTCCGGGCCGATACCGTCACCAGGCAGGACACTAATGGTAAACTGGCTCATCCTACCTCCACCCCTTTTGCTGAGTATCTTGATAATTTTTCTTTTATCGATAAGCGATTGACTGCATCCAGATAAGCTTTTGCAGAAGCTTCTAACACATCATGCTCTATTCCTCTACCGCTTGAAACTTCACCTTCGCAGTTTATTTTCACATACACCTCTGCAAGCGCATCACTACCATTTGTCGTAGATTGAATGCGATAGTCAAGCAACGATATTTCTTTTTGCAGGATTCTAGAAATGGTATTGTATACAGATTCGACGCTGCCTTTACCTGTAGCGGATTCTTGTAGTACTTCTCCGTCCTCCGTTTTAATGGCAATGGTTGTTGTCGGAATAATATTGGAACCATATGAGATTTGTAGGGTTTCCATTCGGTAATGCGGGAAAAGTCCCTTCACGGAAGAATCCATCATCAAGGCAAAAATATCGTCCTCGGTAACTTCTTTCTTTTTCACTGTAAGATCTTTGAATGCTTTAAACAGCTTTTTTCCTTCTTCTTCACTTAAAAATAATCCAAGTTCCTCGCATCGTTGCTTGAAGGCATGACTGCCGGAGTGCTTGCCAAGGACCATTTTATTGGAGTGTAAACCGACCATCTCTGGATTGATCACTTCATAGGTACTCTTGTTTTTCAGCACCCCATCCTGGTGGATTCCTGATTCATGTGCAAAGGCGTTTGCCCCAACAACCGCTTTATTTTGTGGAACAATCATGCCGGTCAGTTTGCTGACAAGATTGCTTGTTCTGACCGTTTGTTTTAAATCAATATTCGTTTCCACCTCGTACACGTCTTTTCTTATTTGAAGGGCAACGATAATTTCTTCCAAGGAAGCATTTCCTGCACGTTCGCCGATTCCATTGATGGTTCCCTCAATCTGATCGACCCCGCTTTGGATGGCTGCGAGTGAGTTGGAAACGGCCATTCCAAGGTCATCATGGCAATGGGCTGAGAGTTTTACTTTATGGATATTCGGCACATGTTCGCGAATATATGTGATTAGTTGAGCATATTCAAGGGGAGTCGTGTATCCTACCGTATCAGGAAGGTTGATGACATTTGCTCCGGCATCAATGACCTTTTCAATAATATGAGCTAAGAACGGCCATTCGCTTCTTGTTGCGTCTTCAGCAGACCATTGCACATGGTCGAAATATTGTTTTGCATATTCGACTGCCTGAACAGCTGCCTCCACTACTTCTTTCGGCTTTTTCTTTAACTTATACTCCATATGAATGGGGGAGGTTGCCAAGAATACGTGAACGCCATTCTTTTTAGCATCCTTCACCGCTTCATAGACGGCATCAATATCTGATTTTACGGAACGGGCGAGACCTACCACTCTTGACTTTTTGATGGTTCTGGCTATTTGCTGGACTGCTTGGAAGTCCCCGTAGGAGGAAGCAGGAAACCCTGCCTCCATGACATCTACACCGTATTTTTCTAACTGGATGGCTATTTCTAATTTCTCGTGGGGGTGAAGATTCACTCCGGCTGACTGTTCACCGTCTCTTAGTGTTGTATCAAATATGTCAACCTTTCGCACTGCCAACGACTCCTTTCTTCTTCGATTGGATGAATGGCATTTTCGCGCGGAGCTCCCTTCCTACCACTTCGAGTGGGTGATGTTTTTCTTGTTCATTGATGGAGTGGAACATTGGGCGGTTTGCCTGGTTTTCAAGCACCCATCCTTTTGCGAATTGACCGGATTGGATTTCCGAAAGGATTTTTCTCATTTCATCCTTTGTTCCGTCGTTTACCACTCGTGGTCCTGCGGTAAAATCACCCCACTGAGCAGTGTCTGAGATAGAGTAGCGCATTCCCTCTAATCCATTTTCATATAAAAGATCTACGATAAGTTTAAGTTCATGTAAACACTCGAAGTAAGCAACTTCCGGTTGGTAACCTGCTTCCACCAACGTTTCAAATCCTGCTTTTACTAGAGCAGTTGTTCCACCGCACAGTACTGCTTGTTCTCCGAATAAATCTGTTTCTGTTTCTTCTTTAAATGTGGTTTCCATCACTGCTGCTCTTCCTGCACCTACCGCTTTACTATAGGCCAATGCAACTTCTTTTGCTTCCCCTGATGCATTTTGATGGACGGCAAAGAGTGCAGGTACCCCGCCACCTTCTTCATATACACGTCTCACTAAGTGGCCAGGCCCTTTTGGTGCGACTAAGAATACATCCACGTCTTTTGGAGGGACTACCTGATGGAAATGGACATTGAACCCGTGGGCAAATGCCAATGCTTTCCCTTCTGTTAGATGTGGTTCGATTTCTTGTTTGTATACTTCGGGCTGCCTTTCGTCAGGTAGCAATACCATTACAACGTCTGCCTGGGCAACTGCTTCTCCCACGGAGTATACTTGGAATCCGTCTTCTTTTGCTTTTTCCCAGGATCCGCCGGGTCGAACACCTACTACTACTTCTACTCCGCTGTCACGTAGATTTTGTGCGTGGGCATGGCCTTGTGATCCATATCCTACTACTGCTACCTTTTTGCCGTTTAGTGCTACTTGGGAGATATCGTCGTTATAATACATGTGTGCTGCCATTTGAAATTCCTCCTTGAAAATATCAGTATTTGAATGAACTCCCGAGGACCTTCGTTTCAGGTGTTCGCTTTCCGCGGGACGGTGCTTGAGCCTCCTCACAACGCTTCAGGGGTCTCAACCTACCGTTATCCCCCGCAGGAGTCTCACACCTTGCACTCCAGTCAACGGGTAAAACCACTTTATCATTAAGAATATTCCGTTAATTTGTTAGAGCGATTTGCTCGGAAATGTCGGTGATTTGGATGACGTCGATTTGTTTGTCTAGTTGGAGCTTTATTTTTTCCACTTCTTGTTCCTCGACCACGTTAACGACGATGGTCATGAGGGAAATGGAAGATTCGTTGACAGGCGCTACTGCCAGGCTTTCAATGTTTAATCCCTTTCGCAAAAACAGATTGGTCAATCGGTTCAAAACTCCAAGCTGGTTGTTTACTAGGAGCGACAATGTTCGCTTCATGGCTTCACACCTTCCATTTGTTGAATTCCTTTTCCGGGAGCTATCATCGGATACACATTTTCCGTTGTAGTCACCCGGCAATCTAATAAATATGGCTCATCTGTAGCAAGTGCTTCGGCAAATGCCGTGCGGAACTCTTCTTCACTATGAACAACCGCAGCCTTGATTCCAAAAGCATCGGACAGTTTAACGTAATCCGGTTGGTTTGGCAGTAAGGATTCTGAGTATCTTTCTTTATAAAAGAGCTGTTGCCATTGTCGGACCATTCCCATAGATTGATTGTTTACGAGTACAACTTTTACCGGAAGTTTATATTCTTTCAGGACAGCCAGTTCCTGCAGTGTCATTTGGAAACCAGCATCCCCAAGAACTGCTACAACTGTGGAAGGTCGTTCTGCCACCTGCGCGCCGATTGCTGCTGGTAAACCGAAACCCATCGTTCCGAGTCCTCCGGAGGTAACCCAGCGATCCGGTTTTTGAAATCCATGAAATTGCGCTGCCCACATTTGATGCTGCCCAACGTCTGTCGTGACAATCGCTTCTCCTTTTGTTAGTTCATGAACAAGTTCTACAAGCTTTTGAGGTTTGAAGGTTTCTCCATCTTCTACATACCATAGCGGATAATCTTCTTTAGATTGAAGGAGTTGTTCGAGCCAACTACTTGTATCCGCCGTTTCTGGTAACTCTTTTAATAGTAATTGAAGGGACTTTGCTGCATCCCCGGCTACTGGATAATCCGTCGGAACATTTTTGCCGATTTCGGATGGATCAATATCAAAATGTACCACTTTTGCAAACTTAGCGAACTCTTGCAGGTTTCCTGTCAGCCTGTCATCAAACCTTGCTCCGATATTAATGATTAAATCTGCTTCATACAGGGCCATATTGGCCGTATATGTTCCGTGCATCCCAGCCATTCCAAGAAATAGAGGGTGGTCTGCTGGAAAGCTGCCAAGTCCAAGTAATGTACTGGCTACTGGAATTGTCGTTTTTGCAACCAGTTCCTTCAATTCATTAGTTGCTTTACTGTGGAGAACGCCTGCGCCAGCTAAAATGACGGGCTTTTCCGCTTTCTTTAAGGCCTGTGCTACTTTTTTTACTACCTGTGGATCAGGTTCAGTCTGTAACTTGTACCCAGGCAGGTGCACTGCTTTTGAATAGTCGTAAATCCCTGAAGTAGCCGTGATGTCTTTTGGTATGTCAATCAATACCGGTCCCGGCCTACCTGTAGATGCAATATGGAACGCTTCTTTAAAAATTCTTGGAAGCTCTTTGACATCCTGGACCTGAAAATTATGTTTGGTGATAGGCATCGAAATTCCTAAGATTGGTGCCTCTTGAAAAGCATCTGATCCAAGTACTTGTGAATTGACTTGCCCTGTGATGACTACAAGAGGGAGGGAATCTATCATAGCATCTGCAAGTCCTGTGACGATATTGGTGGCACCAGGACCAGAAGTGGCAATGACCACCCCAGGTCTCCCTGTAACCCTTGCGTACCCTTCCGCTGCATGGATGGCACCTTGTTCATGCCTTGTTAAAAGATGTGGAATACCACCGTCATATAGTGCGTCGTAAATGTTTAGTACAGCGCCACCTGGATAGCCGAATATCACTTCCACTTTCTCTTCTTTTAAGGCTTCGACAATCATCCGTGAACCTGTCAGCAACTTCTGCGCCACCTTTGTTCCGCTCTCTTCCACTGTACTCATTCGTTCTCCACCTCCTTATTTTTAAAACTTATACTTTTAAGATTCCACCAGTATTTGCTGAAGTTACGAGTGCTGCATATCTTGCAAGGTACCCGCTTTTCACTTTACATTCTGGTTGTTTCCAGTCTTGCTTTCTTGCTTCTAACTCTTCACTCTCTACTAATAGATGAATGGAGCGTTTTTCCAAATCAATTTGGATGATGTCTCCGTCCTCCACGAATGCAATTGGTCCGCCTTCTGCCGCTTCCGGGGAGATATGTCCAATGGAGATACCTCTTGATGCACCAGAAAATCTTCCATCTGTGATAAGTGCCACTTTTGTAGATAATCCTCGACCTGCAATCGAGGATGTCGGTGCAAGCATCTCCGGCATTCCCGGTCCGCCTTTTGGCCCTTCATACCTGATTACCACAACATGCCCTTCACGAACTTGCCCACTATTTATTCCTTCTTGGGCTTCTTCTTGTGATTCGAAAACTATCGCGTCTCCTGTAAAGGTCTTAATAGACGGATCTACCGCTCCAACCTTAATGACTCCTCCGTTTGGTGCGAGATTACCAAACAGGATGCTTAGTCCTCCAACAGGACTGTATGGGTTATCTTTCTTTCGGATTACTTGGTCGTTTACGATTTGTGCATGATCTACCACTTCCTTGATGGTTTGACCGGAAATGGTGATTCTTTCTGGATGGATAGCTCCTTCCATTTGACAAAGCTCCTTGATGATGGCACTTACTCCTCCAGCCTCATGTACATCTTCCATGGAATAGTCTGATGCAGGGCTAACTTTGCAAAGATAAGGTACTCTTTCGGCAATCTTATTGATGTCTTCAAGTTTATATTCAATTCCAGCTTCGTGTGCGATGGCAAGTGTATGTAGGACGGTATTGGTCGATCCGCCCATTGCCATATCCAGTGCAAAAGCGTCGTCGATTGCTTCTTTTGTGATGATATCCCTCGGTCTTACATCTTCTTCAATTTGTCGCATGAGATGCTTGGCTGCATCTTTGATCAGTTGATGTCTTCCGTCTGATGTTGCCACCATGGTACCGTTACCAGGTAGGGCTACTCCGAGCATTTCCATCAGTGTATTCATAGAGTTTGCCGTAAACATCCCTGAGCAGGAACCGCATGTTGGACACGCACTAGATTCAATTTCTAGCAGCTCTTCACGGGACATTTTTCCGGATAGGACGCTTCCTACTCCTTCGAAGACGGATACAAGTGATAATGGTTTTCCATCCTTCGTTCTACCTGCTTCCATCGGTCCGCCTGATACAAAAACAGCAGGTACGTTGGTTCTAGCCGCTGCCATCAGCATGCCTGGTGTGATTTTGTCACAATTGGGGATGTAAAAGACGCCATCAAACCAGTGGGCGTTGATTACTGTTTCTGCTGAGTCTGCAATCAGCTCTCTACTTGGTAAGGAATAGCGCATTCCAATATGCCCCATCGCAATTCCATCATCCACTCCGATTGTATTAAATTCGAAAGGAACTCCCCCAGCTTCCCTGATTGCTTCCTTTACCACTTCAGCGAACTTATTTAAATGCATATGCCCAGGGATGATATCCACATAAGAGTTACAGACACCAATGAACGGCTTATCCATATCCTCCGCCTTAACGCCCGCTGCATGCAACAAACTTCTATGTGGTGCTCTATCGATACCTCTCTTGATCGTATTACTTCTCATCAGCTGCTTCACTCCTTTGAGAGGGGTCAGACCCCTCTTTATTGCTTTAATGCAGTGAGGGTCAGACCCCTCTTTATCTTTTTAATGATTCAACGCTTCACCCAGCAACACTCCACCGTTGATTTCCCATCCTACTTGGGTTTCTTCTGGGTAGACTTTATGGCCGTCTTCTACGACTAGTTGGCGGAAGCGGTTTAGGATTTTATGGGTTTCTTTTCCTGGTTTTCCGTCTGCGATTTTTCTACCGTCCAAACTGATGACCGGGATTACTTCAGCCGCGGTTCCTGTTAAGAACACTTCGTCCGCAACATATACATCGTGCCTAGTAAACGGTTCTTCTCGAACGTCATAGCCCATTTCATTAGCGAGATCGATGATGGCATTTCGCGTGATGCCTTCTAGTGCTCCAACGTAGCTTGGCGGCGTTAATAGTTTGTTGCCCTTTAGGATAAAGATGTTCTGTCCCGATCCTTCTGCTACATAACCTTCTGTGTTAAGTGTTAGTGCTTCATTGGCACCCGCCATATTTGCTTCTGCTTTTACCATGATGTTGTTCAAATAATTTAGTGATTTTACTTTCGGACTTAAAATATCTGGACGGTTTCTTCGGGTAGGAACGGTTACCATCGTAATTCCTACGTCGTACAGTTCTTTTGGGAATAATGCCAGTTGCTCAGCAATGACAATCAGGTTTGGAGTTTTGCATTTTGTGGGATCTAAACCGAGATCGCCGACTCCTCTTGATAGGACCAGTCGAATGTAGGCCGTATCATGTAATTTGTTCTTTCTGAGAGTCTCAACGATAATATCTTCCAGTTCAGACATAGTATAGGGGACGTCCAATAATACAGACCTTGCAGAATCATATAATCTTTCTAGATGTTCGCGAAGACGGAATACATTTCCGTTATACATTCGGATTCCTTCAAATACGCCATCGCCATATAGGAATCCATGATCATATACAGATACAACTGCCTTTTCTTTTTCTACTAGCTGACCATTCATATAGATGTATCTACACATAGCTAATCTCCTCTTTTCACTTTTTATTGTTTGAATATTCTGACATATAACAGTTTAAAAGTTGCCCCTTGGTCAGGTTGAATAAACGTCAAGCGTTCATCAGAACCTATCCGTAGAGGCTTTTTTCCTCGCGGTGTACACCATCTGTCAAGATCGTGCTGGTATCGCTCGGACCAGACATGATTGGAAAATTGGGATGAGAATGCAAGTTATTTCTTTCTTGCACTACCACTTTACTTTCCTGAAATCACCGGAACCCTAGACACCCTTCTGATATGTGAAATGTTATTTCATTTATCAATGTTTCTTTGAGTTGATGTTATTTTAATACCGTCTATACAGGCAGTCAACACCTAATTTCAGATAATTCTAATTTTACTGATAATATTAAAACGCTTTCATTTTCGTCCTGTAAACAAAGAAAACGCTTACAAATGTTTGTTAATTTTTTTTACATACCCTTCTTTTTTTCTCTCAAAACATAAAAAAAGAACGGGTTATCCCGCTCTTTTTCTAGACAAACTATAATTATATTAATAAATTAAACAGCTGCTTATCTTTGTTAATCTCGATATAGGTGAAGCCTTTCTTTTCCATTCGTTCAATAATGGCAAAATAATCGTCAGGCTTTCGTAATTCGACGCCAACCAACACCGGCCCCTTATCTCTGTTATTTTTCTTGGTGTATTCAAAACGTGTAATATCGTCTGTCTCTCCCAAGACATCTTCCATAAATTCTCGCAATGCCCCTGCACGTTGTGGGAAATTCACAATGAAATAATGTTTAAGCCCTTCATAGATTAGAGACCTTTCTTTCATTTCCTGCATGCGGTCCAAATCATTGTTGCCCCCGCTCACAATACAGACTACTGTCTTCCCGGCAATCTCATCCTTGTAAAAATCAAGAGCTGCAATAGACAATGCCCCCGCAGGCTCGGCAATTATGGCGTTTTCGTTGTAAAGATTCAGGATGGTGGTACACACTTTCCCTTCTGGTACCAATACCACATCATCAGCAAGGTCTTTTGTCAGCTCAAACGGCAGTTTTCCCACCTGCTTTACAGCCGCTCCATCTACAAAGCTATCAATCTCATTCAATCGCACCACTTCATTTTGAGCCAATGATTGCTTCATACCTGGAGCACCGAATGGTTCCACACCAATCAATTTTGTATTAGGGCGCTTGTCTTTCAGATAGGATCCCACACCTGAGATCAGTCCCCCACCACCAATACTCATAAACACATGGGAACATTCCTCTTGCAACTGTTCAGAAATCTCCAAACCTACTGTGGCTTGACCGGTAATCGTTAACCGATCGTCAAAAGGGTGGATAAACTTCATCCCTTCCTTTTCACAAACTTCCATCGCCTTCTGATAAGAATCATCGTACGTGTCACCTGTAAGAACCACTTCGGTAAACTCTCCACCAAAAAACTCTACGCGTGACACTTTTTGTCTTGGTGTAGTAGTTGGCATAAAAATCTTCCCTTTTATACCGAGCTTTTTGCACGCAAAGGCAACTCCTTGGGCATGGTTACCTGCACTCGCACAGACTACCCCTTTTGCTCGTTGCTGCTCTGTTAAACTATGGACCGAATAGTAGGCTCCCCTAATCTTAAAGGATCTTACCACCTGTTGATCTTCCCGTTTCAAGTACACTTTACAGTTATATCGTTCTGATAGAATGGTATCCAACTGAAGCGGGGTTCTGACAACCACATCCTTCAGCACCTCATAGGCATGCTCTACTTCTTTTGTAGTCACTCTTGTTTGTAATGCTCTTGCCAATGTTACCGCTCCTTTCTTTTCGCAAAAAACGAATATTGTGAATTATTGTACAACACCTTGTTTTAAAAAGTCACGATGAAATTTTCGCGGGAACACTAAAAAAAGCATTCGACATCTTTAACTTGTTGTCGAATGCTCTGCTAACACTTTATTAAATTTCTCTTGCCGTTCCGACTTTTTCATTTTCGGACAGGTAAAACATAAGTGACCGCCCTCTGTTTGATAAGCCAGACAACATGAAGGCTTTAACGGCATCGGGTCATTCAAATCCCAAGGGTTATCAATAAATATTAATTCTTTTGCATATGGATGTTTTGCGCTCCCCACTCCCATGCAAGAGGCTGGAGTTACTTTTTTAAACATCTCTACGTTTTCTTCGAATTGCATAACATAGTGCTTAGGCAGATTTGAATGTTTCATGCGATCTGTAATCCAATAGAGGCTATGTGTCGCCTGATACCACATATGTAAAAGGTGGTTGTTCGTTGACATAGTTTGCATCTGTATAAAAGCGGGCTTCATGTTTTGCTCATAAAATTCCTCTACCCACACTTTCTCTCTTTCTTTAACTAAGGCTTCAGAATGAACGACAAATGAGATAAGCATCATCCCACGTTGATGTTTATATAGTTGCAATTTAATATTTTCTGAAGTAATCATCCAGTCCACAGAAGACAAAAAATGCATAGCCCCACATAAATATCCAAACCACCCTGAAAGATACATCACCGTGACATCTTTTGTCGTTGCCTTAATTCCTTCTCCATAAAGTTCTAGAAGTGTTTGTAGAGTTTCAGGATCCCCCAACTCACTTATCCGACATTCCCAGACAACATCCGTTTTCTCTTCTTTCGACACGTAAAAGAAATTCTCCATCTGTTCCCACGTCCACGCCTGTTCTTGAAGTTCCATCTTCTCCCTCCTTCTATAAAAAGAAGGCTGACAGCATATGTCAACCTTCCCTATTCTTCCTTACATTTCTTCCATGTACTTCACAATATCTTCTAATAGAAGATTTGCCGCTTTAATTCCACCAGACAGGTTCCAAATGATTTCATCTACTTTGTACGCAGAATCCGTTTGTGCAACATTTAGCTTTTCATAAAGAGGATGCTGCATCCAAGCTTCTTGCATTTTGGTTCCGCCTTTTTCCTCATCATAGTCGGCATTGAAGTAGAACATAACGTCTCCATCCATGCTGCTCATTTGTTCTTCTGTAATGACTTCCATGAAATTTTCTTTATCTTGTGCTTCTGGGCGTGCAAACCCTAAGTCAGAAAGGATTGTCCCTGCAAATGTATCTTTTTGATATATACGAACCGTTGTTGGCAAGAAACGGACAACCGAAACTTCCATATCCAATTTATCGCTTAACTTCCCTTTTACTTCTTCCACATGTTTGTCATAGTTTGCCATTGCTTCTTTACCTTCTGCCTCTTTGTTCAACGCTTTTGCATATAATTCAAAGTTTTGCTTCCAGTCTCCTGCTAAATCTTCAGAGAATACAGTTGGTGCAATCGCTTCTAATTGTTCAAAGATTTCTTCATGACGGATCTTGTTACCAATAATCAAGTCAGGTTGAAGGCTTGCAATGGTCTCAAGGTTTGGTGCTGTTTCTTCCCCAAGCTCCGTTACCCCTTCCATTTGTTCTTTGATATGAGCATACCATTCAGTACCTACACCAGGACTAGCAGCACCAACTGGTGTTACGCCAAGTTCAAGTACAGCTTCAGTTCCTTCGTTTGTCAACACCACAACTTTTTTGGGCGTATCTTCAATCGTTGTTTCCCCCATAGCATGTTGAACCGTGTATTCGGTAGACTCTTCCCTTTTCACTGCGTCATTATCTTTGGAACTGTTTTCACCTGTTCCATTGTTGCTTGCAGTATTGTTTGCTCCGCATCCAGCTAAAATTAATGCCAATATACTGAATGTAAGCAGTAATTGAATAAACCCTTTGTTCTTTCTCATTTCTATCTCCCTTTCTTCTGACTGTCATTCAGTCTATGTAATTGATAATGATTTTCATTATTATTATAGGTCGCATAGACTAGGAAAGCTATGCACTTTTTGAACATTTTGCATGGACTTTTTATCACCCGCATTTTTTTCAGGCACCGTTTCGGACAAAGGTTGGGGAGGTTTGTTACAATATGCTTTATGAAAAAGATTGGAACTTTCAAAGATATGAAAAGAGGGATAGAAGTTGTTAAACAGTGGATTAGTGCTTGAAGGCGGGGGTATGCGCGGAGTATATACTGCCGGAATTTTAGAATATTTTATGGAAAAAAACTTAATACTTTCCATATGTGATTGGTGTTTCTGCCGGAGCTTGCATGGCAGCTTCTTATCTTTCGAGACAGCCGGGTAGAAAACAAAAAGGTCAATATCGACTTTGTTGGAGATCCCAGATACCTTTCCTATCGTAACTTTTGGAAAAAACACCAGATGTTTGACATGGATTTTTTATTTGATGAAATACCGAATAAACTTGTTCCTTATGACTATGATTCATTCTTAAACAGAACAGAACAGTTTGTAGTCGTAAACAACGGATTGTCTGACTGGCGAACCTGTCTACTACAACATGGACCAGCATGGAGAAGATATGCTTCAGCTGATTCGGGCATCAAGCTCTCTGCCTTTTGTTGCGCCAAGTGTTGCCTATCAAGACAAAATGCTATTGGATGGTGGAATCATTGATCCGATCCCATTAAAAAAAGCCCAAAAAGATGGCTTTGAAAAAAATGTTGTGATTTTGACAAAGCCTGTTGGCTACAAAAAGAAAGCAAGCCGGTTCTCTTCCCTGTTCAAATACAAGCAATTTCCGATTATTTCAGAACGTCTTCAGACACGTTACAAGCTATATAATGAAACATTGGACTATGTCGCTGCAGAGAAGGAATCCGGATCCACTTTTGTATTCCAGCCAAGCCAGCCGTTACCTGTAGGCAGAATGGAACGGAAAAAGGAACGCCTTCAAGCCCTTTATGAACTAGGGTATGAAGATGCGAAAAACAACTACAAGGCATTACAGGAATTTTTACAAAACTAACAATAGAAACTGGTGAGACAAATGGCATCACATGCTGCCGATCTTAAAGAATTAGAACAACCCGTAATAGAAGAAAATAAAATCATCCTTATCTGGAGTGCCACCGTTTGGCTTGTTGTCATGAATACAACCATGTTCAATGTTGCCTTGCCAAGTGTATTGAGCGAGCTGAGCCTATCCTCCTCCACCGCTTCCTGGATTGTATCTGGCTATTCAATCGTTTTCGCGATTTCAACTTTGACCTATAGCAGGTTGTCGGATTTTTTACCGATTAGGAAGTTGCTAAGCATTGGACTTGCCTTGTTGGCCATTTCCTCGATTATCGGATTCTTTTCTCAAGATTTCGTTTGGTTATTAGCCGCAAGACTATTGCAAGCTGCAGGTGCCGGTGCTGTCCCAGGGCTCGCCATGGTATTGGCGGGACGATACATCCCAATATCTAGAAGAGGAAAAGCGATGGCTTTCATCTCTTCTGCCGCCTCTCTTGGATTTGGACTTGGTCCAGTAATCGGGGGACTGATCACCCAATACTTGGGCTGGCATTACCTTTTCGTTGTAACAGGATTCGTTTTATTGCTACTGCCACTATTTCGAAAATTATTGCCTCATGAAGAAACACAAAAAATTAAATTTGACTACCTTGGTGGTCTGTTAATTGGAACTGGTGTAACTGGACTTTTACTTTATCTTTCCACTTTTAAGCTTCCAATTTTACTGGTCAGTATTGCTGCACTCTTATGGTTATGGCGTCATATACACAAGGTTTCGACACCTTTCATTCAACCTGCATTGTTAAAGAACAAGCAGTTTGTGAAACTGTTGGGTATTGGATTCGGAGCATTTGTCTCGCATTTCTCGGCATTGTTTTTAATGCCGATCATGTTGGCAGTGATTTTCAACAAGGAACCGGCAACCATCGGCTTGCTTATCTTTCCGGGAGCAATCCTTTCCGCCATTGCCGCTCAATTCATCGGCAGGTTTATCGACCGCTTTGGCAATATGCCCCTGATTTTGTTCGGTCAGGTGTTTTTAATTATTTCTACCCTATCATTTGGAATGCTTGGGAATCTTTCTCCTTTTGTGATTTTGGTTACCTATATGTTTATGAGTACAGGATTTTCAGCACTAACCTCAAGCATTTCAAATGAGATATCAAGGATTTTGGATAAATCGGAGCTTGGTGCCGGCATGGGGATTGCCCAGCTAGTCCAATTCTTCGGTGGTGCTTTTGGAGTGGCATTGACTGGGTTGTTGATTGTGTGGCAAGGAGACTTACCAGTGGAGGAGATTTATCGCAATATTTTCCTCGGGGTTACAGGGCTATTGTTACTAACTTCAGTGGTGTTTTATCAGTATAGAAGAAGTAAAGGGAGACAGTCGATTTGACTGTCTTTTTCTATCTCTCCCACCGTGGATTCTTTTGACACCTAATGAAGACCTTTCCGTTATTGTTTTCACGCTAGAGAGGTCCTCATAAGCTCGATGAAGACACCTCTCCCTCCGCTTTCACACTAGTAACGTCCTCATAAGCTCGATGAAGACATCTCCCCCTTCGTTTTCACACTAGTAACGTCCTCATAAGTTCGATGCAGACATCTCCCCCTTCGTTTTCACGCTAGAGAGGTCCTCATAAGCAGGATAAATAGAACTAGTCCCAGTAATTGTATAAGAATCACCAAAGGTTTCCGGTTTCCAATGTTTAAGAATGCATTATCTTGCATTATGAAAAATAAAGCCACCGGTTTCATCCCGGTGGCTCTTTATTCATTATCTTTCCCCTTTATCAAATTTCTCCTGTGCTTGCGCTGTCCGTTTTGCATATGGCAATGCCTCAAGACGCTCGTATGGAATCTCTTCCCCCGTATCGACACAAGTACCATATGTTCCTTCTTCTATTCTAGCTAATGCTTCTTCAATTTCACCTAGCAATTTCTCATCAATCTGCTCAAAGGTTTGTTCCTGTTCTCGCTCCACTCTCTCCGCGTTGCCTTCCGCCAAGTGGTTCCCAATTCCAGTCGTGATTTCTCCTGTAGACTCGCGCAAGGATTCGTCCAATATACTGCTTTCTTGCTTTTTCTCTATACTTTCTTTCATCTTTTCCAGTTTGGTTTGAAGTGTTTTCTGCTTTTCTTTTGTTAATGTCATTTCTATCTACTCCCTTCATCTAATGAAGGTATACCCTCAGAGGCACGGAATAAAACAAATCAATATTCTAGGATAAAATGTCTGCTAGGGCTTCATCTATCTTAGGATACTTGAATTGATAGCCTTCTTTTTCCAACCTTTCGGGAATGACCCACCTGCTTTTCAGGATTAACTCTGTTTCCGTCCTAATAACGACAGCGCCAACCTCGAGCATCCATCTTGGGGATGGCAACCCAATCTTTCTATTCATTTTCTCTCTCATCTCAGCCATAAATTTCTTGTTAGAGATAGGATGTATTTCAAACTCTATTTTTACGTAACTCCCCATTTCTCCAGTGCTTTTTGAAGAGTAGAGTAAATAGTTATATGGGAGAAATCAAGTCCAAGATGGATGGCTGTCTGTGCTACTTCAGGACGAACACCTGTAATAATGCTTTTCACTCCAATGAGCTCTAAAGTGGTGACTGCGATAAATAACTGATTGGCTACCATAGTGTCTACAATAGGTACACCAGATAAATCGATGACAAGACACTCTACATTCTTTTCCTGACACTGTTTAAGGCTTGTCTCTGTAATAATTTTCGCTCTTTGTGTATCAATGCTTCCTATCAAGGGTAGTACACTGATTTCACTCGTCAATTTTATAATTGGTGAGCTTAACTCTGATATCATTTCTTGTTGTGCCAAGAGTGTCGATCGGTGATAAGCAGTATAGGTTGCCACAAATTCCTCGATAACGTTGTCAAACGCATAATGGAAAAGATTAGACCAGGTTAACAGTTTCTCAGCAGTGATAGAGTTGGTAGGTTCTGATGCAAATTCATTAATTTTATTCCAGTAAATCTGACGAAACACTTTAAACTGAGGAATGATTTCATTTAATTCTGTTTGGGTGGAAACTCTATCTTTCGCAACTTCAGAAGCCCATTTTTTAATAGCATCGTAGTTTGATTCCGTATCAGGGTTGATAAAAATATGAGCAATTGTTGTAATGAACTTCTTATTTTGCACACGTAATTTCTCACCAATAGTAGGAACAGTACTCGAATAAATACTACTTTCCTTCGCTTTTTTAGCCTGGAACCAAGCGTTAGTCAAGGAATCCGTATTATTTACAATAAAATCATGTAATGCCATGTTCTTTTCCATATAAAGCCCCTTAACTTTTTTTATTTTAGTATATTATAACGGTTATAAATATAAAGAGCACTATTTCCTGATGTAATCTACTTGTTAAGATTCTACTACTTCTTTGATTTTCCTTGCGATCAACGTCCAAGCCTCTTCCGCTCTTTCTTTTGGGCCTAGATGGGTAAACGCATGGAAACAGTCTTTAAATAGTTCATAGTGAACGTCTACCCCTGCTGCTTTTAATTTCTCAGCATAACATTTAGCCTCAGGTTTAAATGCGTCATACTCTGCATTAAGAATAAGCGCAGGAGCTAAGCGGTCACTAACCTTAGCTAGAACAGGGGATGCAAGTGGATGGCCAGCGTGTTCTTTTTCAGCTAAATAACACATGTTAATAAAATTTGCTACTTGAGGATATCGAGAACGCCACTTATCTGGTTCTGGTTTATCTGCATGAGGAGTGACAAAATCCAGCATAGGGCAAGACAACACTTGGAGAAGTGGCTGATTTTCCCCTTTCTCTTCCAGGTATAGGCATAGGGCGGCTGCGATATTTGCACCTGAACTCTGTCCGCCAAGCATTATTCTCTCCACATCAATATTCAATTCATTTGCCCTACTTTTCAGCCATTGAATTAACTCATAGCCCTGTTCAATAGGTTTAGGAAAACGATGTTCTGGTGCTTTCACATAATCAACATTAACGACCACACATTCTGCCTGATTGGATAAAAAGCGACAATAGGGGTCATCCATCTCCTTCTCATTCATGATAAACGCGCCACCATGGAAGTTTATGTAGACAGGGTGCTTCTTCTGGTTAGTTTTCATGGGGTAGTATAAAGAAATAGGAGTGCGTTTTACAGATGTTTCAATTAACATATCTTTTTTCATTTTTACATTTTGCAGAGGAATCATTGGTGTTTTTAATGCTTTATTAGGTAAGAGGCGTAGTGATTTTGCAACAACAGACTTGAACATCAGCGTACCTCACTTTCGTAATCAATAAAACTAGGCTAAATGATTAAGATACAATCTCTAAAATATTTCCATCGGGATCTATAACATGGAATACTGAATGAAGTGAACTTCTTTTCACTTGAAAGTTTTGTGATTCTAACAGTCGATAATAATAGAATATCTCTTTAGGTTTAGATTCTCGTATTGATTTTGAAAGCGCCATAAAAATTTGTTGATTCGAGATTAGCATTCCCTTTTCCATTTCAGTTACATTTGTTAATTTTAATTTCTTTCTAGAACGATGAAGTGCTGTTTTTATTGACTCATCACTCACTCTTAACATGGACGCAATTTCTTTTGAAGTGTATCCGAATACATCCTTTAAGGTAATAAGCATAGATTGCTTTAAAGGCAAACTTGTAAATAAAATTTCAATTAGACCGTAATATTCGATAAAATCGTACTCTTTTCCCATTAATTCTTCATTAAAATGAATGTTTTCTCTATACTTTCTTTTCTCGTCGATAAACTTATTTTTAGCCACCGTACATAAAAAAGCAAATGTAAACTCCCTACTAGGTTCGGTCTTTTTAATTTTATCCACCTTTAGAAACGTTTCTTGTACTAAATCCTCAGCTGTCCAAGGTGAACCTGACAGTTTTAAGCAATACTTATAAAGTTTATTAATCTCATACTCTATATCTTCTAGAAACATGTTTTAGCACCTTTTCGTTTATTTTTATTTTTCATGTAACTTTTACATTATAATTAACGTTAATAGTAAGAATTCATTTGGAGGAGGAAGATTATGTTTAAAGTAGGTAGTATTTTTATTCCAGTTACAGACATAGAGAAATCAACAGAATGGTATGCAAAATTTCTTGGTGCAAAGATGATTGATAGTTGGGGAGAGGGAGTTGGCTTTTATTTACCATCAGGATCAACACAAATAGCCTTGGTGAAGGTTGAATCCCCGCAGCCCACTGAGTTCAGAACCAATGATGATCAGAAAAATGGTTATTTCAATTTTGTTGTTGATGATATTGAAGCAACCCATCAACATTTTAAAAGCAATGGTATTGTTACATCCGAAATTGATGATTTTGGCGGAATGAAGTTTTTTGATTTCTATGACCTAGATGGCAATCCATTCAGTGTGGTAAATGAAGTTGATGGCTCACCTTACCATTCAGATAATATCAGAAAAATGCAGGACCGTGACAGAAAAAATCAATAAATAGTGAAAAAGAATTACCAATCTATTAGGATAGGTAATTCTTTTTCAATTTTTATTTTATAGATAGTGAATAATCCTAAATAGCTCCGGCAGCTATAAAATAATTATCTCAAATATCCATTATTTCCACAATAAGTTATTCGAGAAACTTACTTAAACAAAAATGATAAACGAGAACAGATTCGTGTTTTAGGATAGCGCCCGATTGCGGAAGATTACTGTTACATAGTTGCATAGTATCATTATACTCTGCAACAATAGTTTTTCTTCCTACTTCAAATAAAACTCAACTTCTCCATTAAATTACTTAGTTTCTTAAGTTACTTTTCCTTCATAATAGGCACAAAAGAATTATATACACCAATAAACTTCATTTCCTTTCCCTTGAATTGGGTTTTATGTATCGTAAAGAAAACGAAATCATTATATTCAGAATTGTTTTCAATCATCTTTTTACCAAAAATCTTCAAAGTCGTTTCCTGTAAAGGTTGGTTTGCCCCAGCTTTTTCAATAACAACCCCTAATAGCCAGTCTGCGTACATATCCTCTGTAGGCTTTGTCAAATACATGCTACTTAATAAAACAACCATAACGACAACACTAACGATCCACTTCTTCAAAACTATCCCTCCCGTATTATAACAGGTAGGATTTCTCATCCTACCTGTTACTTAAATCAATTATTATCGGAGAGCTCGCATCTGTATTAAACCAAGTTAACATTCTCCACTTTAAATGAAACATGCAAGCACTTTATACTGTAATAAATCGGATTTATGAAAACCTTCTCCACTTCCCAATGATACTGTAAAGAACTGGTATGAAGACAAGCGTGAGCAATGTACTAGTAGTAAGCCCCCCGATTACAGTTATGGCTAACCCTTTAGAAATAACACCTGACGATGATGTTGATAAAGCTAGTGGTACGAGTGCTAAAATGGTAGCGAGGGCCGTCATAATAATGGGACGGAAACGTGTATTACACGCTTCAATCACTGCATGCTCTAAGGCCATTCCACTAATCCGGTTTGCTTCTACGCGGTCTAGCATCACAACCGCATTTGTTACGACAATCCCGATTAGCATCAGCATCCCGATCATTCCACTCATGGATAACGTTTCACCCGTAATCAGTAGGGCCCCGAGAGAACCGATTGGTACAAAAATCAAAGAGGAAAGAATAACAAATGGTGTAATGACTCCTCCGTATGTGATGGTTAACGTTAAGAACACCAATCCTACCGCAATCATCATGGCGATACCAAGGTCTTGGAATCCTTCTGTCATCATCTCTTGCCCACCACCAACTTCCCATTCCACTTCATCTGAGATCGCTAGTGATGCCAAATCCCCTTCTACTTGTTCTGTTACGGCTCCAACCTCCTCACTTACACTTTCTGCTGACAAGGTGTAAGCAAGCTTCCCATCCTTATGCTGAATCGTAGCTGGAATGGACAGTTCTTCTATCGTTGCGAGTTCCATCAATGGCTTTGGTCCTTGCTGCGTAAGGATCTCGATATTTTCTAATTCATTTTTATCACGAACTAACTCGTTGTAGGTTACAAGTACCTCTAGCTCTTTCTTGTCTAAGTCCATCACTCCAGCGGAAAGCTCATTCATTTTTTCATTGACTTGCTGATAAATGGTAAATTGATTTACTCCTAATTCAACCGCTTCGTCCTTTAACTCCAATTTGTACTTCGTTTGAAGCTGCTGTGCACTACTAGACACATCTCTTAGTTGGTCGTTCTCCTGTAAGACGCCTTCCACTTGATTCGCTGCGTCCAGAAGTGCCTCTAAATTCTCACCATAGAGTGTAATGTCAATGGTTTTACTTGATGGAGGTCCTTCCTGCTGTACCTCATTAATTCGCACGGTAGTTTCTTCGTATGTTTTTGATACTTGTGCAGCGATTTCATCTTCCAATCCTTTTCGTTCCATTGTAACGGTGTATCCATCTTTTAGTTGAATAAAGAAAGTAGCTTTATAATCAGACGAAGCTTTTTGCTTTAATGGGTTCGAGTTATTGACTAATCCTACAGAGCCTTGAACATATTCAATGGCCGTATCTTCCATAAGCAACTCTTCTATCTCTTTTGCCATACTATTTGTTTTTTCTAGTGTGGTGGACGCTGGGAGTTCCACCTCCACCTCTAATGCACTTGCTGGACCACTTGGTAAAAAGGACTTACCGATTGCAGGTACCAAAAAGAGAGCCCCGGCCAATAAAACAAAGGCACTAATTATGACCATCAATTTATAATTCAGTGATCCTTTTAATAACCGATCGTATGCTTTTTGGATCCAACCTTGTTTCTCCTCCTGACTTCCTTCTTTAAGAAGCGTTAAAGCTAAAACAGGGATGAGCATGAAGGCCACAAGTAAGGAAAGCGTAATGGATGTAACCACGGCAATAGAAAATGGCTTAAAAAACTCCCCTACAATCCCTCCTACAAAAGCCAATGGCAGAAATACAACAATGGTGGCCACCGTAGATGACGTGACCGCTCCAATCACTTCTTTAGTAGCGTTGAAAATTAGATCTCGTTTTGATAATTTTTTTTCCTTCTGCATCCATTGGAAAATGTTTTCAATAACGACAATACTATCGTCTACAATCCGGCCCACGGAAACTGCGATTCCACCAAGAGTCATGATGTTTAATGAGTATCCAAAATAGTCAAGAACTGCAATGGTACCTAAGATCGAAATAGGTAACGATAAAATGGCAATTACTGTTGATCGGATATTTCTTAAAAACAACAAGATGATAATGATTGTAAATAGGGCCCCGAACCCGCCTTCTTTTAATAAGGATTTTACGGATTTCTCTACTTCTTTCCCTTGATCGATGATGGTATATAATTCAGAATCGGAAGAAGCATGGAAGTCTTTCACCTCTTCTTTTACATGTTCCACAACCTCCGCTGTATTCGCATCTTGTGTTTTCTTTACATTTACAATAAGTGCTGGTTCACCGTTATAACGAGTGATACCGTTCTCTTCCTCCACTTCTTTTATTTGCGCTATTTCACTTAACAAAATGAACGTTGGTTTCTGGGGCTGGGAGGGATTTGTTGCTTTCTCATTTGGCGGAATACCTTGCTGCGAAGGTGCAACAGGGATTTGAACCCCCTTTATATCTTCTATGCTAGAAAGGTTCCCCTCCATACTAACCGGGATCTTCCCCTCTTCTTCTAGACTTCCAAGAGGTAACACATAGTTTTTCTCGTTTAAAACTTGGATGATACTTGCGATTGTTAAACCATTCTCCGCTGCTTTTTCTTCATCCACTTCTATTACTAGTTTGGAAGTGGTTGTTCCCGAGACTGTTACATCACTCACACCTGCAATATTTTGAAGCTGTGGTGTAAGGGTATCCGATATATTTTCTTGTAATGCTGTTAATTCTTCATCTGCGAAAGCAATTTGATAGATAGGCTTTGCACTAGCCGATAAGCGTTTGTAAGTCAGCGTGGCATCTTCCGGTAGCTTAAGCTTACTAATCGCTGATTGTATCTCCCTTTCTCTTTCTTCCATATCTTCATTGAAGTCATAGCTTACTTGTATCATGGTGCTATTATCTTGAGTAGTACTCGTTAATTCTTCATATGGTGCTATGTTTTCAATGGCTTCCTCTATTGGTAGCGTGATGTCTTTCTCCGCTTCTTCTGAGGAATGGTTTGGGTATGCTACCTGAATCATTAGTGTTGGAATCTCCACATTTGGATAGTTTTCCAACTTAATTGTATTTGTTGATATATAACCTGTTATAAGAACTAGTATCGTTAACATAATCATTGCAACACTGTTTTTTAAGCTAAAATCAATCATTTTTTTCATATCAGCATGTCTCCTTTTGTGTATGAGTTCACTATATAAGAGAAATGTGACCTAAATATGACCAACTAAGAACTTAAAAATTAAAAAAGCCAAACTCTAAAAAGAGTTTGACGTTATTTCGGAAGTACTATTTGAATAGAAGTGCCTACTCCATGTTCACTTTTAATGGAAATTTCACCTTTATGAAGGTCGATAATTTTTTTGACAATCGCTAGCCCCAAACCACTCCCCTGACCTGAGCGAACCCTTGCTTTATCGACCTTGAAAAACCGATCAAAGATATACGGAAGGTCCTTTTCAGGAATCCCTATCCCAGTGTCAGAGAAAATCACTTGTACTTTTTTTTGAATCTCCTTTACTTCTACTTTAATTTTGCCACCGGTATTGGAATATTTAATACTGTTTGTAAGTAGATTATGCCATACTTGCTCTAATTGCAACTGGTCAGCTGTTATCTCTACTTTATTAACATCTTCTAAATTTAACTCCAGTTTTTTTTCAAGCCATTGTGGCTGATGGCTTAAAAAGACTTGCCTAATTTGTTGATCAAGGCGGAAATTTTCCTTCTCTAACAATGATTCTTTATTTTCTAGCACAGAAAGTTTTAGTAAGTTCTCACTAAGCTTTGCAAGTCGTTCACTTTCTTTTTGAATAATGGTTAAATAATGATCCTGCTGTTCTTTAGAAAATTCATTTTCCTTTAATGCAACAGCAAATCCTCTAATCGATGTTAAGGGGGATTGTAAATCATGTGAAACATTTGATATAAATTCTTTTCTCATCGTTTCAAGCTTCATAAGTTCGCTAGTCATTCTATTAAAACTTCTTCCTAATTCGCCGATTTCATCTTTTCGCTTAATTGATTTAATTTGCTGGAAGTCGCCTTTTGCGATGTTGGTTGTCAAAGCTGTTAATTTTTTTATAGGATTTACTAATAGAAATGCAGCTACTAAATAAAGTAAGCTACCAATAATCAACACATACGTTAAAACAGTAATAAGTGCTTCTTTAATAATATCAATGCGATCCATAATCCTTGGCTTAAGAAATAGCGCATATCTCTCTTCCTCCACTTGAAACGGCAAACCGATTGTTACGTTCTTTAACAATCTTTTTTCCGTGGATTCTACTCGATAAACGCCTCCATTTAACACTTTCTGAACATCTGAAGGGGCAGCCATTGGTTCATCCGTATTTCTTCCAAACACCTTCACTTCTCCATCTTCAGAATAAAGAGCGATATTAAAGGTAATGGTTGATATTCCCGCCAAATAGCCTTCAAGGTTCTCTTGTCCCATCGTTTTTTGTAACTGAATGATACCCTTTCCAGCTTGAATCATTTCTCCCTCCAACTCACTTAACACACGCTCCTGATAAAAGCTAAATGTGATATAGAAAGCGGCTGTTAAACTTATTACTACAACTAAAATAAATGTAACTACGACGCGAACATATAACGTATTAAACATCCTTTATTACCTCTAATCGATAGCCCAACCCCCTAATGGTCAGGATATCAAAAGCCATTTGTTGGTTTAACTTTTTCCTTATTTTCTTAATATGTGAGTCAACGGTTCTATCGAAACCTTCAAAATCACTTCCCCAAATTTCTTCTATCAACTGGTCTCTTGAAAA
The DNA here is from genome assembly GCF_000175075.1 of Bacillus sp. m3-13. Taxonomy (NCBI): domain Bacteria; kingdom Bacillati; phylum Bacillota; class Bacilli; order Caryophanales; family Bacillaceae; genus Bacillus; species Bacillus sp. m3-13. Next base: position 286,554 of record NZ_ACPC01000009.1, on the reverse strand, counting down.
CACTTGTCCAGGATGACTAGCAAGTTTAAACAGAAGTTGGAACTCTTTTAAAGGAAATATGATAGGCTCATGATTAATGGTAACTTCCATACTATTCGCGTCAATTACAACATTTCCAATTGTCACTTTATTTGTTGTATTGATTTTGTATCTCCTTAAGAGCGCTTTAACTCGCATGATTAATTCATGTGTATCAAATGGCTTAACAATATAATCGTCTGTCCCTTGCTGAAAGCCTTTTACTTTATCTTCGCTCTCTCCTTTAGCCGTAACCATTAGTATAGGCAAGTCATATAACTCTCTTATTTCCTTACAAAGTTCCCAGCCGTTTTTATTTGGCATCATAACATCAATGATGCATAAATGAACGGTACGTTGAGATAAAATATTCGTAGCTTCTACACCATCATTTGCTTCAAAAACTGTATATCCCTCTTTTTTTAAATAGATCGCAATCAGTTCCCTTATGAAAAGGTCATCGTCTGCTACTAAAATAGCTGCCAAAAAAAACACCTCGTTTCAAGAAAATTTTGTTAGGTTGATCAAGGAGTACTGTTTTTAATGAAGAATACTTCTATTATTTTTCACCATTATAAGTGATGAAAAGAATGAGCGCTAATCCTTTTTTATAGGAATGCGCCCGATTGCCGAAGACTTTAATTCGAGATAACTTGTATAGAATCTCAATTATTGCCTTCTATAACGAAAAAACATTAAGTTTATCCAGCCATAAATTACATCAATTTTAGAGGTCGTTCTTCTATCAAGTTAAAGTGACATTATTGTGTATATCACTAGCAATTGGCCCCTTAGTTAGTAAGACAAATTTATTCTAAATCATCCATTACTTGTTTAACTACTTCTGCAAAGATTTCTGCTGTTCTATATGTCTCTTCCAAGGAATTTTCTATACCACCTATTTCTACTAATACAGAATTAGGATGAAGGTCTTGGTTATAATTGTTACGTGCACTTTCACCAGGTAAATATATTCCTCTAGTGATACCTGGATATAGTTCTTCTAGTTTTGAATTCAGTTCTATAGCAAATTCGTTGTTAATATCATAATGTTCACTGATAGAAGATACAGCAAAAAGAATCCTTGCATAGTCTTTTCCATTAATTTTAACTGTTGTGGCTTCTCTTTTTTGTGAATCTCTGTGTAGATCAATAACCATTTTGATACTCTCGTGCTCATTTAATGTATTTTGTAAAATCTCTCTTGAAATTAGATAGGAATCTGCAAACATTAAATCCCTTTCGTTTAAAACACTAGCTATGTCGGTATCATCATAAATAGCGTTTATATTCTTCTCGTTTAGAGCTTCACTTAATTTCTTACCTACTAATGTAATATTTTTAGAATCACTAAATGCATTTTCACTACTATTTCCATTTAGTTCTGGAGTGAAGGACTCTTGGTTATGTGTGTGGTAAATAAATACTAATGGTTCTTTTTTAGTACTATTGATTACCAATGAAGATGCCCCTTCATCTAAGTTGTTTAAAGCATTAATCAATACATCCTTTCCACTGAACAAAAATATCCAAGAAAAAGCAACTGCAAAAAGAAAGACGCCACTCCAGACTGCAGATAATCTTTTTACTTGTATTCTTTTATCCATACTTCTAGCCTTTTGTCTTAATATTTTTTCAGTAGAGACAACGAACTCTTCTCTTGGCTGCTGCTGATAAGTTCTTCTGATAGTATTCATTAAATTTTTCTCATTTAACATTTGTCAAAACCTCCTCAGTAGCAAAATGCAATTTGTTTTTCAGTATTTTTAAGGCTCTATGATAATCCACTTTCACTTTTGATTCACTACATTTAAGAATGTCTGAAGTTTCTTTTATGGAAAATTCATTTATTCCACGGAGAATTACTACAGCCCTATAACTGGGCTTTAATTTTGAAATTGCATCATGCACTAATTCTTTCATTTCATTAATTTCATATTCTTCATCAGGTTTTTTGTTATTTGATTCTAATTGTTTAAAAAACCCCTCCCTAAATATTGTGGCAAACTTCCTTTTTCTTTAATGATCAATTGCAACGTGTTTCGCGATGGAAAAAAATCCACGTCTTGAGGTTATTAGTACAATTAAAATTGGGTAGATTTTTTAATACCCGAATAAATACTTCCTGCGTTAAGTCCTCTGCATCATTTTGATTTCCAGAAAAGCAAATAAGAAATCGATAGACATCTAAATGGTGTTTATTGTAAATGACAACAATACTGGATTCAATATCCTTTACATTAATCAATCTTTTCCCCCCCTTGTTTTCAATTCATTTATAATTCGTTTGAGTTATGTAAAAAGTTACAGTTAATTAATATAAAGTGCCGCTTTTTCACCAGACGATGTTGTATCGTCTTAATTCATTAATGGGAGATTTGATAGAAAAATTTTTACGATAAGTAAATAACTTCCACAAATAAAATCGTAACCCTCTTTAGTAAGCAATGTTAATTGGAGCAAATAAAAATAAGCGCTAAACCTTTTTTCAAGGATTGCGCCCGATTATTGAAGACTCGATTTCAAGATAATTATACATTTCTTCAACTATACAAACTGGCTCTGGATGAGGTCTGATAAGAAAGAATCCACATCATCCCTAATCACAACCCCATGCCCTGTACAGAGGATACTTGGCCTAATCTCCCTAAGTTTCTTAAGCCCTTCCATAAACAACTCAAAATGGTGCTTACTTCTCATCTCCTCGTTTTTTGCCCAGTCCGAGATGAACTTTACATATTTATCCTTCATTTCTTTCCCATTGCCCGCAACTTTTTCATTTGGCAAATGCTCACCAAAGAAACAAAGGTGGTCGCCACAAAACAGTGCACCACTTTCTTGATGAAAAAGAGCAACAGAGCCTGGAGTATGATGACCTAAGAGGATACACTCCAACCCGTTGAAAGCTGCACCATTATCAGGGAGCGTTCCTGTAAGATTGGTTTTCAGTTTTTCCGGCACTAGGCTGAGATCTTCACTATGAATATAACTTTTTATGTTTTCTAAATAGGAAAGTCCGCCGATGTGGTCTTTATGACCGTGCGTAGCTATGAATGCGAAAATCTCCTCTTTATTTAGATTGATTTCTTTCATGGAGGCTTCTAGGTAATCAAAGTGCTCCTCTTTACCAGAATCAATAAGTGTGTAGCCATTATCTCCCATAACCAAATAACAGTTATTATAGGAATTCCACGATTCATCCCATAAGAGAAAGCCATACACATGATTCGTTATTTTTTCAAAGTAGTATTTCAAAAAAATCCCCTCCCTGTTTACACTCCGGAAAACTCCTCTTTCACCAAAGAATACATTTATCGCTCCAGTTACCTAAAGATGAATCTAAGGATTAATCTTTTCACTAGCATCTAACCTACCTATAAGTCGGTCTATTTTATTTGAAATTCTTATTTGTAATACGATTATATGAATTAAAAAACCCACTACAATTCCAACTAAAGGTGCGAAAAATCCAATAAAAAAATGCTGCTACTATTGTTGGTACTATGTACCCCAAAAGTACTATCATTTTGTTTATCCCCCCTTTTAATTTAGTGCATTCTTCAACTTGATTGCTGCCATATTGTTTTAATACCAATTATTTCATATTCTAAAAATTCCTACAATAAGTTATTTTTCATCCTCGCAAAAAAAATGAGCGCTAATCCTTGTTACAGGATTGTTAGCAATAGGTAAGCATTTGAAGTCATCTCCAGCTTGTCCCCTGCTCCACACGGAACGTGATAGTTTCCCATCATTCCGCGTTCCATCTACTGATATGTACTAAATTATAAGTTCCTTGTTACTTCCGACACATTAGTTCTGTACAATAGTTTCTTGTCCACATACCTTTCGGTACTGGTTGATTTTGACCAATATAGCCTGATTTATGTTCAATTTACTCATCAGTATTCTGATTTTACTTATATCAGATAAATGAATTAATCGGTGAATATCTTGATGAAGGATACGTAAGTTCTGAAACGTGTTGTTTCCTCCAAGACATACAGGTTTGAAGTGGTGACAATGCACATCGGAGGCCGTTAAGTACCATCCAGTGATTTCGCATTTTCCCATCTTCATACTATAACGGCTAATTCTATTGTCTAAATATTCTATGGTTCGATTAGGGAGATTGGATTTCATCAATTGTCCTACTTCATATTGAATATCAGGACGCAGTCTTTTATATAACCTTTTTCTCCCCTCTAATGTGTATGGGGATAATTCCGGACTAAAGTTCATCGCGTTTACAGTGGATACATTCCCTAATGGATACAAGTATGTTTTCGCCACTTTGAATGTTTTTGACTTTAGGCTAAAGAACTTTTTATAGGTCGGAGGTGGGTTATTAGGATGATCGTACCTCCCAATCGGACGCAGTCGGTTGTACAGGAATGACTTTAAATCATATGCAAGACGTGTGAACACTAGGTTTACATGAGTCGCTCGCTTGAAGTAATGATGGATACCTAAAACAAAACTATTATACCGTTGAACGTTTTGGGAAGTGGGCGAAGCCTTTATCCTACGGATAAGCTTTTTTGCCTCTTGTTTAATTTTCCTTCTTTTCTTATGGATAATGCTAGTATGCGCTACCCTTTTCTTTCCCTTTTTGTTCGCACGAATAGTAAACCCTAGAAATTCAGAATCCCTTTTGCGCAGATTCACAATCTGAGATTTCTCGGAAGAGATATCCAGGCACAGTCGTTCTTTTAAGTAACGGCGTATTGCATGGTACCATCGGAGTGCAGCTTTTCCGTCTCGACATAGTACCTTGAAGTCGTCCGCGTAGCGGACGAGGTACCCTTCCTTTAAATTGGAACGTTTCTTTGCATAACGTTCCCCAACTTTTGATTGATATGGTTTCGTGAGTGGAAAGAACTCCCATTGACCGGCGACCCATTGGTCCAAGTCATTCAACACGATATTAGATAGGAGAGGTGATAGTATTCCACCTTGCGGTGTCCCTTTCTTAGGAACTCCTTCTCCATCTATTTCTGCTTTAATCATTTTGGATATACAGGCAAGCACTTTTCTATCCTCAATACCTAAGTTCCATAGTTGTTTAATTAATCTTGTATGATTGACATTATCAAAGAAACTTTTAATATCAATATCTACTACAAAGTGCAGTTGTGCTTGGTTAATCAAGTATTGTATCCTTGCCATCGCATGGTGAGCAGACCGAAGGGGTCTAAAGCCGTAACTATGTTTATAGAACTTTGCTTCCGCGATAGGTTCGAGAACCTGTTTGAAGCTTTGTTGAATAATTCTATCGAGAATACACGGAATACCTAGAGGTCTCCATTTCCCATTATCCTTTTCAATCCATTCTCTTCTGACTTTCTTGGGTTGGTAGTTTTGTAGTTTCATCTTCACTTCAGTGACGAGGTCATTTTCTGTTAGTTCTTTTAAATCTGCGATGGTTTTTCCATCGGTACCTGGTGTCATAGAACCTCTATTTGATTTAATCGTACGAAAAGCTAGCAAAATATTTTCTCGTGAAGTGACGATATTATATAGGAAGGAAAATGATTTTCCATCCTTAGCTTTTTCATACAAATCTGTGTACGTCTCGGTCATATTGTAATAGTCCCAGTGTCGTAGCGTTGGCACTGTGGCATCCCCCCAATGAAGTGATGTTCCCACATTCTTACCTGATCGGTGCCATTCACGTTAGGAAAATAATCTTTTCTATCAGTAGACTTGGGGCTGTTCCTCCACTCCCATTACAGAAGCTTCATTAGTCGTACCCCTACCCTCACAAGGATGAATGCTTTTCATAAAAAACTTATAGCAACCGTTTTAGGTGACAGCCCTTGTATCAACGTTCCTTGCTTTCCAAGTACCTTACAACGTAGCTATCTATTCTAGAGTTATGTGCTTCCTTTAAGCCTGTGAGCTTGATACCACCATTGTTCGGTATAGCGTATTTCAGAGGGCGCAATTTTACTCCACACCACTCACCCCATCGTAAGATGGGACATAAGTTTCCTTATGTTCAATCTTTAGACCCTTACCTTCGGAAGTTCGTCAGTTCCTATCTCAAAGAACGATTCTCACCTTATCTAGTTTTTCAGCCGTGCGGCATATCCGTTGGCATACCTTTTCTATTAGAATGGCTTCAGCCTTCGTTCTGCCGAATCTACCTGTGCTTCACACCCTATGGTCTGTCATCCATAACGCATGCAGGAGTATTGACGGGATGGTTTCAGAATACATGGTTTCATCATTCCCATCCTCCGTTGTAAAGTTGAAGTTAATCTAGTAAACCTCCTGTATTTTCACGCTCGAAAGCGTTTATAACAGAACTTGTCGCGCGCGCCCGATTGTTGAATATCCCCTTTTTAAAATGAATAGTATCGTTGAACTATGCAGTAGATGACTTTATTTTGCTATTTGTTCTTCTTCAAAAAAACCCTCATTTGTTCAAGCAGGTATTTATTGATTTAAGCAAATTTAAATTCCCATTCACAAATCATAGTTAATTGATTATCCCTTAACTCAGCATAAATATTCCCGTTCATTTTTTCCATCAAGCTTTTAGCGATTGGTAAACCCAGACCAGTACCTTTTCCCGTCCTTGTCTGGTCAGCCTTATAAAAACGGTCAAACATTTGCTTTACATCTTGTTCATTTAGAGAATCAACAGAGTTGCTAACCTTAAGTTGAATGGAAGATATACAATTTTGAAGGAGAATAGTAACCTCTCCACTAGAGTATCTAATTGCATTTACTAATAAGTTTTCAATTACTCTTTTGACAGCGGATGGGTCAAGCAACATGATCATATCATCTTCTGGAATGCGTATTGCAGGCTCTATGTTTCTCTTATTAAACTCCTCATAAAAGCCAAAAAGCACTTCTAAAACTAGATCATTAAACTTAACCCTCTCCATTTTCAATGGATAATCTGCTTGTTCGATGATCGATAGCTCGAAAAAATCCTCAAGTAAAACCTTTAATCTTCCTGCACTACTTTTTATTGTTTCTATGTATTCCTTTTTCATCTCGCTACTTATTTCATCTGATTCTAGAAATTGAATATACCCAACTATTGAAGTCATAGGTGTACGAATGTCATGTGCAATATGAGATATTGCCTGCTTTAACTCGTTTTCGGTCGTTCGTTTTTCTGCCTCCGCCTTTTTCGTTTGGTCAATTTGGCGATTTATTTCCTGTGCTAATTCCTCAAAATCACGATTAAGAAAACCAACATCAATCTTCTTAGCTGTTTTATGTTGGTTTAATTGAATGAGTTGCCGAGTTGTACTCTTAATTTCCTTTTTGAGTTGATACAAACGAGTGAGGACATATACGAAAGCGATCATAACAGTTAGGAGCAAATAGAGCATATGACCTCACCTACTTTCTGTTTACTTAATTTCTTTTCTTTGAAAAATAAAGCTTCCTAAAGCCCCAAATGCAAAAAATGTGACAATCGGAACAACAACAAGGGTTAACACTTCAGCACTTTCCAAGGAGTTAACAATGATAATATCGTAAATTAACTTAAAAACAGAATGATATAGAATAGGTTCAAAAAATGGCACTTTTGCAGCTAAAACTTGCAGTGGCCAGTCGACAAATATAAAAAACATAAGCAGAAATCCAATCGTTTTCCCACTGTCGGTGAAAAGGATAGAAAAGACCGCCATAATCGACGCAAAGGCTGCCCCATATAATATGATAAGTCCTACTGTTTGGAAGTAATATGTCCATTCAGGCATCTCTTGAAAGCCAAAATAAATCGCACTAGCACCTGTCATAAAAATCGGCAGTATTAATGAGATGATAGTAGTTCCAACGGAGAATACGATAAGCTTAGCGAAGTAGATTCGTACCCTGCTATTCCCAGAAGAAACAATGCTTTTCATTGTGCCCATCGAGTATTCGTTTGTAATAAAGAATCCAGCAAAAATACTAGGAATAAGCTTGACGATATTCCCATGGGTACCTAGGACATTTTCCAAATAATAGTCCTTTACTGCAGGCAGACCAGGAGAACCGTTATCAAATTCAATTAAAGGAAACAAAACAGCAGCAGCGAGTAACATCCATGTTAGAAACCGAAATGAGCGGTCCCTCTTCAATTTATACCATTCAGTTTTCAGTAAATTACCCATGCTGCACCCCTCCAATACGATTACTAAAGTACGTTTCCAAATCTTCTCCCATTGGCATAAATTCTTCGATGACCAATCCTTCATTGGTTAGGATTTTGGAGACTTTACCTGGCACATCTACATAGGCATACAACTTCATGGTTCCATCTGGCATTACTTCAAACTCTTGCGTTGCAAGGAGACTTTCAATAACTGTTGCAGCTTTGTTTGGATTATCTACTTTTATATGCAAATATTGCTGGCACTTTTCATTCAGTTCTTTTGCGGATAACTGCTCAAGCAATTCTCCATTATGAATAATTCCATAATGTGTAGCTAATAAATGCAGTTCACTTAAAATATGACTTGAGATTAAAATCGTAATATCATACTCTTGGTTAAGCTTATTTAATAATTCTCTGATTTCAACTACTCCCATTGGGTCTAAACCATTAATAGGTTCATCAAGAATCAAAAACTCTGGATCTCCTAATAAAGCTATAGCAAGCCCTAGACGCTGTTTCATTCCTAAAGAAAAATTCTTTGCTTTCTTTTTTCCTGCACCTTGTAATCCTACTGTCTTAAGAGTTTTGTCAATACATTCTTTCCCCGGAATTCCTTTTAGAAGCCGATGTGCTTCTAAATTTTCAGCGGCTGTCATTTGTGGGTATAAAGCAGGGCCTTCAATTATTGTTCCAATTCGTTTCCTGGCTTCAATTAACTCTCGTTTTCTATTTTCTCCAAACAATTCGAATGTACCTGTTGTTGGATAAGAAAGACCTGTGATTAATCGAATTAACGTGGATTTCCCAGCACCATTTTGTCCAATAAAACCATAAATAGAGCCCTTTTTTATTGTTACATTTACCTTATTAAGCGCCATTTTATTTTGATATTTTTTAGACAATTGATTCGTTTTTAAAACATAGTCATTCATCAAGGTTTTCCTCCTTATTTCATTATCTAACTTGTCCAAAATGATACCTGTTTGAACACTCTTATACTATAAGAAGGAAAACATAAGAAAGTCTTAAGTCAATTCTTAAGAAAACCTTAAGTTTTGAGCTTGTACCCCATTCCCCAAACCGTTTCAATGTACACTTCATTAGGATTTGCTTTAGAGAGCTTATTTCTAATATTACTCAAATGGACATTAATCGTATTGTCGTCCCCATAAAACGGTTCATTCCAAACGCTCTCGAATAAATTAGCTTTGGTAAAGACCTTATTTGGGGAAGACATTAATAGAAGTAAAATCTCATATTCTCGCGCTGTTAATTTGAGTACATTTCCATTCACAGTCACTATTTTTGCATCCGGATCCAAAACAATATCTTTATTGCTCATCAGATTGGTTATCGACACACTCGGTATATCACGATACCTTCTAAGGCAAGAATCAATTCTGGCAGAAACCTCTTCAATATCGAAAGGTTTTGTAATGTAGTCATCGGCACCAGCCCTTAAGGCAGCAATTTTTGATTGTGTTTCGAGTTTAGCCGAAATAATAATGATAGGAACATCGCTCTCTTTGGTTACTATTTTTAAAATATCTTCACCAGACAAACCAGGAAGCATTAGATCGATGAGGACCATATCCCATCTCTCGCTATCTAGGTAAATCATTGCTTCCGTCCCTGAATAAGCTGACTTGGGGGTATAACCACTCTTACTAACAATATTACATAATAAGCGATTAATATCTTCATCATCTTCAATTATCAATATTCTTAATGAATCGTTCATCCAATCACCCTCACTATTATTAACATAATCATTTATATAAATAAAATCAATGTCAAGCGGTTGAATATATTGGATGGGGGAAAGGGTCCTCCTCCAAGTAGAGTTATTCGACAACCTTGCTCATTTGTTGAAACCAATCATCTAATAAATAAAAAGATCCTTCTTTACTTTTAGTTGACTCTTTCAAGTTATTTGCTGCACAGTAAGAGTCTACTACGTAATAAAATAGTTCCTCCGTAATCTGGCCCGTTTGTGGAAAACTGTTGCCTTCCTCTCTCTAAGAACAAAATTGCTAACGCGAGTTAAAACCACGTCTCAAGATTATAATTTCTTGGGACGTTTTCTCACTTTTCGCAAATTTTGAAATAGTGACCTTGGCCGAATCTTTCCTTTGCGCTCACCTTTGAATATTTCAATAAAATCCCTTTCACCAAGGGCTTCATATTGGCGATGACGACTTCTCTCCTCCTGATTTCTTGTCACTGATGTCTTCATAACGCCGATGACGACTTCTCTCCTCCTGATTTCCCGTCACTGAAGTCTTCATACGGCCGATGAGGACTTCTCTCCTCCTGATTTCTCGTCACTGATGTCTTCATACGGGCGATGAGGACTTCTCTCTTACCAATTTCTCGTCACTGATGTCTTCATAACGCCGATGACGACTTCTCTCCTCCTGATTTCTCGTCACCGAGGTCTTCATCTTCCCGACGATTAAGAATTACACTGAAGACTGTCCACAATTATAATTTCCTAAAGAACAAAAAACAGGCCTCTCCATAATAGAAAGGCCCATTCTCTCCTTAAAAAACTCCTATTCCACCGTACTCTTCATCTCTTTCTCCACAATATCCCTTAAAGTACGTTTCAGGAATTTCCCTACCGAAGTCTTCGGTATTTCTTCCATGAAGATTACTTCATCTGGCAGCCACCATTTGGCGAACTGAGGGGAGATGAAATCAATGATTTCTTGCTTAGCAACTTTGCCGGCATAGGCTTCTTTCAGTACGACGCATGCGACTGGTCTTTCCTGCCATTCGTCATGTGGAATGGCGACGACGCTTGCTTCAAAAACTGCTTCATGCGCCATGATGGCATTTTCCAAATCAACAGAGGAGATCCATTCGCCTCCGCTTTTTATTAAATCTTTTGTACGGTCAACGATTTTGACGACTCCTTCTTCATCCACTGTAACAACATCACCTGTGTGCAGCCAGCCATCGATGAAGGCATCAGCAGAACGCTCGTCTTTATAGTACTCGTCTGCAATCCATGGACCGCGGAGGCAAAGTTCACCCATTTCCGCACCATTCCATTCTACTTCCCCTTCTGCACCGACAATTTTCATCTCAAGTCCAGGAACCAACAAACCTTGCATCGAGCGGATATCCAGCATTTTTTCTTCATCTAAATCTGTTTGATGACTTTTCAGCCTGGAAACTGTAGCAAGTGGCGTCGTTTCTGTCATGCCATAAGCATGTAAGAAGGGTATGCCGTATTTGGTTTCAAAGGCTTTGATCATCCCGCGAGGTGCAGCCGACCCGCCACACAATATTGCCCGCAGACTAGATGTGTCATACGATCCTTTTTCCAACTCATTCAATAAACCAAGCCAGATGGTCGGAACACCAGCAGTCAATGTAATGTTCTCACTTTCAATAAACTCTGCCAAAAGTTGCGGTGTGAACTGTGGTCCAGGAAGCACCTGAGTCGTTCCAAACCAAGTTGCGGCAAAAGGCAATCCCCAAGCATTTGCATGGAACATTGGTACTACCGGCATACATGTATCATATTCCGATAACCCTGCGGTATCCGCCAATCCAAGTGCATAACTATGAAGCACCAATGAGCGATGGGAGTAGACGACACCTTTCGGATTACCGGTGGTGGCGGAAGTGTAACAAATTCCGGCCGCGTCGTTTTCATCGATATCTTTTACAAAGGAGAAGTTCGGGTCCCCTTCTTCTAGTAAATCTTCATAAGAGAAAACAGGATGTAAGGAAGTCGATGGGAGCTCTTCTTTATCTGTCATGATGATGAATGCTTTCACTGTTCCCAATTGGTCCTTTACCCGCTCCACTAACGGCAGCAAATCTTCATCCACAAAAAGCACTACGTCTTCTGCATGATTGACAATATAAGACACATGCTCGGGAGCCAGTCTGATATTAATCGTATGAAGCACTGCTCCCATTCCTGGAATTCCAAAGTAGGTTTCTAAATGGCGGTGATGATTCCAAGCAAAGGTTCCAACTCTATCGCCTTTTTGCACCCCTAGCTTTTCTAGCGCACTGGATAATCGGCGTGTCCGCTCCCCAATTTTCCGATAGGACAAACGCTGCACACCTGATAGCGTTCTTGACACAACCTCTTTATTCGGGAAAAATCTTTCCGCTCTTTCCAGCATGGAACTGACGGTCATTGGTACATTCATCATCTAACATTACCCCTCTCAATTAAATGAATTTAGCTTACATTAAAGCTTGTCCAGCAATCTCACAGTATGTTCCCCAACAGATGGTGCAGGATTACCCCCCTTGTAACTTCCGCTATGCATGGCAACATTTACATTTCCTTTATCATCATGAAAAATACTATTATTCTCTTTAAAATATGGATAACTTGAAAGTTCCCCTACTTCCAACACAGGGGTTAAGCAGCAATCGACCTCTTGGCTAAAGGTTGTCCACTCTTCAAAAGTGCGACTAGCAAACAACTCTTCCATCCCGCCCGAAACAGGATTACTGTCTCTTCTGACCGAAAAATGCGCGCCAAGCCATTCTTCCCGATCCACCGCTTCACAGAAATTCTGCCAGAACTTATATTCCAATGCGCCAAGGGCCATAAACCGCCCGTCCTTTGTTTCATAGATTCCATAGCTGATAAGTTCCCCATTTAGTAATGTGATGCCCTGCTCTTCCCCCACCTCTTGTTGAATCATGAGGTGTGTGCCCATGAAGGAAGCCGCCACATCCGTCAGACTGATAGAGTGGTAGCCACCTAGACCTGACCGCTCTTTTTTTAATAGAAGTGCAAGCACCATCTCACAAGCTGCCATACTACCAAAATAGTCGGCTATGGTGATGGATGGGTGAATGGGGCGGCCAGATGAATCTTTTAATTGTGCCAGCATCCCGCTTAGTGCCATATAGTTGATATCATGGCTTCCAAGCTTGCTCCATCTACCATGGTTCCCGTAGCCAGTAATGGAACAATAGATAATGTCGGGCTTTTGGACTTTTACAGTTTCATAGTCAAGGCCGAACTTTGACATGACACCTGGCCTGAAACTTTCTATAATAACATCGCAACCCTCAACCAAACTCATAACTTTATCCCTGTCAGCCTCATCTTTCAAATCGACGGAAACACTCATTTTCCCATGATTATTTGCAAGATATACCACACCAGTCCCATCAAGTTTTACCCCTGTATGACGGGCTGGATCTCCTGCTGAAGGCTCCACTTTGATGACCTCTGCTCCAAGGTCCGTAAGACGTTGCGTTGCATATGGACCTGGTAGATAGTTGGTGAAATCTAGTATTCTGATGCCTTCTAGCAATTTTTCCATCATCGGGATGGGGGTTCCCCTGTCACAAGCTCTTCCATCTGCTTTCTTAAGACAAACTTCTGAATTTTCCCGCTCGCATTTCGAGGCAGAGCATCCACAAACATGTACTTTCTAGGGCGTTTATAGCGAGCAAGCTCAGAACTATTCAAACAGAAAGCATCAAGTTCTTCTTCTGTCACATTTTCGTTCTTTTTCACCACAAACGCAGTCACCGTCTCTCCCCAACGGTCATCAGGCAAGCCGACAATGGCTACATCCAACACAGCAGGGTGTTCATAAAGAACATCTTCTACCTCCCGTGGATAGATGTTCTCCCCACCGCTGATGATCATATCATCCACCCGGTCTTTTACATATAAAAAGCCTTCTTCATCAAGATAGCCAATGTCCCCTGAATGGTACCAGCCTTTATACATGGCAGCAGCCGTCGCTTCCTCTCTGTTAAAATAAGCGCTCATGATGCATGGGCCTTTGACAAGAATTTCTCCCGCTTCACCTGCAGGCAACATATCATCGGGATCACTTGGTCCATCTTCGTTCGGACGGACAATCCGAATCTCATGATTTAGGCAGGCCTGGCCGGCGGAACCTGCTTTCCTGAGCTGATCTTTTTCAGATAGGAAGGTGATCGCCGGTCCCATTTCGGTCATACCATATGCTTGGACGAGGGAAATTCCTAACAGATCGTGACACGCCCTGACAAGTGCCGGTGCCATTGGGGCAGCTCCGTAAAGTCCAAGATTCAAGCTGCTTAGATTATATTCATTGAAATTTTCTTGTAAGAGCATATTCCACATGGTTGGGGCGGCAAAAAACTTTGTCACCTTTTCCTCTTGAATCAGTTGAAGAACCTTCTTCGGCTCAAAATGATGGAGGATGACATTCTTCCCGCCTACATGAATTCTTGGGATAACAGCACAGTGCAGTTCCGCGCAATGGAACATTGGTGCGGTCACAAGGCCTATATCCTCCGTTTCAAGCTTCGTGGCGGAAATGACAATTAAACTCTGCTCCGCCATATCCCTATGTCGATGAACGACACCTTTTGGCCTTCCAGTCGTTCCGCTCGTATACATGATGGCATATGTGTCGTTTTCTAAGACATTGATTGTTACTTCCTCAGTGGAAGCAGACTTTAATCTTTCATGGTAGGAAAAAGAATAACTGGTTTGTTCCCCATCAATTATCCAGAATCCTGTTTCTTCAAAGCGCGCCGCAATGGAAGCAATGACAGGCTCCAATGCTTTTTCATACATCACGACTTTTGGCTTTGCGTCGGTTAGAATGAACGCCACTTCCTCCGGCTGCAAACGGAAATTAATTGGATTGAAGACGGCTCCGATTTTTGCACAAGCAAGCATCGTGGTTGCCAGTTCCTCTGTGTTAAAAAGTAGCGTGGAGACCCTGTCCCCTTTCTTTACTCCTTCTTTCAAAAGGGCATTGGCTAACCGGTTTACTTCCACATTCCATTCCTTGTAGGTATAACGTACATTTTTCTTCACATCATAAAGCGCTTCTTTATCCGGAAACTTTTGTACTGTAAGATCAAAGATTTTCCCAATCGTTATCGACATCTTTCATCCTCCTACTTTTCATTAAGTATCAGTCAAGCCTTTCGATGATGGTCGCGTTCGCCATTCCATGCCCCTCACACATTGTCTGGAGGCCGTACCTGCCACCTGTACGTTCAAGTTCATGCATCATGCTTATCATTAATCTCGCTCCACTTGCCCCTAGAGGATGACCTAACGCAATTGCTCCGCCATTTGGATTAAGTTTAGCCGGATCAGCCCCTGTTTCCTTCAACCATGCCATCGGAACCGGAGCAAAAGCTTCATTGACTTCAAACACATCAATTTCATCAATGGATAGGCCTGATTTTAGCAACACTTTCTCTGTTGCCGGAATAGGACCTGTCAGCATCAAGGTTGGATCAGAACCGACCACCACTCTTGTATGAACTTTGAAACGCGGCTTTAATCCAAGCTCCAATGCCTTTTCCTTTGTCATCAATAGAAGAGCTGCTGCGCCGTCACTGATCTGGCTTGCATTCCCTGCATGGATGACGCCATCTTCTTTGAACACGGTTTTTAACTCACCAAGCGCCTCCACCGACGTTTCCTTGCGAGGACCGGAATCTTCCTTCATCAAAAATGTCGAGCCGTCTTCCAATGTTACTTCAATCGGCATGATTTCTTTTGTAAAATAACCCTCTGCTTGCGCTTTTAACGCTTTTTGATGGCTTTCATATGAAAAGGTATCTAACTCCTCACGTGTGAATCCATACTTTTCAGCAATTCTTTCCGCTGAAAGTCCTTGGTTAATGATTTCATATTTCTCCTGTAGCCTGTCACTGAACGGAGCCTTTTGATAGTTGGATCCCATCGGCACTCTTGTCATGTTCTCTACTCCCCCGGCAATGACCACATCCATGTCACCTGAAATAATGGCCTGTGCCGCAAAGTGAACAGCCTGTTGACTTGAGCCGCATTGTCGGTCAAGCGTAGTACCAGGGACTTCAATCGGAAAACCTGCAATCAAAGCGGCTACCCTCGCAATGTCCCCGGCCTGTTCTCCTGACTGTGTCACACACCCAAGAATGACGTCTTCCACAAGCCCAGCGTCTATTCCGGCGCGATTTACAAGCTCCTTTAATACTTCCCCAGCCATATCATCTGGGCGGTAATCCTTCAATAAACCTTTTCTTCTCCCAACTGGTGTTCGTACTCCTTCTACAATGACGACTTCTCTCATGATGAATAATCTCCCTTCCTACAATCCTAAGTTTTTGGCAATGATCGTTTTCATAATGTCATTGGTTCCTGCATAAATACTGGCTACAGGAATATCCCGATATCTTCTTGCAATCTTGTATTCTTCCATATAACCGTATCCCCCATGAAGCTGCATACACTGAGTCGCAATATTTCTTGCTATCTCGGTGAGCTTCCATTTTGCCATCGATACCTTTGTCACGACATCTTCTCCGGCAATATGATCGGCGATGAGCTGGTCAAGAAAAGCTCTTCCCATTTCCACTTCTGTCGCCATTTCGGCTATTTTAAACTGAGTATTCTGAAATTGGCTGACAGGTCTGCCGAATGCTTCCCTGCTCTTCACATAGTCAATCGTGGATTGCAGCATTTCCTCAGAGGCAATTTGCGCTCCAATGCCAACCAACAGCCTTTCTTGCTGCAGCTTATCCATTAAGTATAAGAAACCGCGACCTTCCTCCCCGAGTAGGTTTTCTTTCGGGACCTTACAATCCTCAAAAAATAATTCGGCTGTGTCTTGCGAATGTAATCCCACTTTGTCCAGCTTTCTTCCTCTAGAAAAGCCTTGGTGCCCTCGTTCAATAACAAGTAGGCTGACTCCTCTGTGCTGTGGCTGAATTTCTGTATCTGTCTTTACTGCCACGATCACTAGATCTGCATGGATTCCATTTGTAATGAATGTTTTTGCTCCATTAACGATATAATGGTCCCCTTCAAGTCTTGCCGTTGTTTTGATATTCGCAAGATCCGATCCTGTCCCAGGCTCTGTCATCGCAATGGCGGTAATCGTTCGACCAGACACACATGAAGGCAGCCATCTCTGCTTCTGCTCCTCTGTTCCGAAGCTTGTGATATAAGGGACTACAATATCATTGTGTAGCGCTACACCAATTAATCCTGTCCCCACACGCTCGAGCTCTTCGTTAATTACAACTGAATAACCCCAGTCCGTCTCACTTCCACCGTATTTTTCATCAATATCAGGGCAAAGATAGCCCTGTTCCCCCATCTTTGTCCAGAACGAACGAGGAATGATGCGATCACTTTCCCACTCATCATAAAAAGGAACTGCTTCTCTTTCTAAAAACTTGCGCAGAGACTTTCTGAATTGTTGATGGTCTTCTGATAAGTATGGATGTTTTCTTGGTTCTCTTTTTGTTGAAAGCGATTTCAAATTACTTCACCCCTATGCGTTTACTTGATTTAATTGTTGTCTCAGCTGATACTTTAGTATTTTTCCTGATGCATTTCTTGGTAGCGTCTCTTCCAAAAAAATTCTCCGCGGAACCTTATAGCCAGCAAGCTTCTGACGGCAGAACTGTTTTAGTTCCTCTTCATTGACCACTTGATCTTTATGAGGAACGACCACTGCACATACCGCTTCTCCCCATACCTCATCTGGCAGTCCGATAATAGCTGCCTCGAGAACTTGAGGATGTTCGTACAACACTTCTTCCACCTCAATGGAATAAACGTTTTCTCCTCCCGAAATAATCATGTCTTTTTTGCGGTCTACTAAGGTGATATTACCTTCTTCGTCAACGGTAGCTAAATCTCCTGTATATAACCATCCATCTTTTAAAGCAGCCTTCGTTTCTTCCGGTTTTTTGTAATATTCTTTCATGATGGATTCACCTTTAAGGATGAATTCCCCCACTGCGCCGACTTCAATATCACGGCCCGTTTCATCAACCACTCTTGCTTCTGTCAAAAACGAAGGTTTCCCATTTTTTCCGAGATGTTTTTTGTGACCGATCGGATCTAATAAAATCCCGTTTGGTCCTGCCTCCGTTAAACCGCAGAGATTGAAGAATTGATCGTTTTTGAATAAGTTCATGCTCTTTTTCACAAGCTCAGGTGCCATTGGAGCCGCTCCATAACCGCAACGCTTGATGGAAGAGAGGTCATAGCTGTCCGCATTTGGTACCTGTAACAGGAAATTGAACATGGCCGGCACTCCAAAGAAGTGAGTGATCTTATGTTCCTGTATCGCTTGGAGTGTATGAACTGGATGAAAATCACGATGAATGAAATGGGTCGCTCCGAGCACCGTTCCCGATACAAGGAATAAATTCAGCTGCGCGGAATGGAACAATGGTGCAATATGTAGAAAGCGCTCTTGCTGATTGATCCCCATACTGATCATCATGGAAAGGCCAACATTGAATATTCGTCTGTGATCGAACAAAGCACCTTTCGGACGACCGGTCGTTCCGGAGGTGTATAAGATCTCTAATTCGTCGGTTTCAAAGACTTCTACTTTTGGATTCTCTACGTTTGTTGATAGGACCTCCGCGTATGATCTGTTTTCAGCAATGGTCGGTGACCCCACCACAATTACTTTTTCAACATTACTGCTTGCCTTCGCCGTTGCAATGGTTTCTTCAAATTCTTCGTCACAGATGACTACTTTCGCTTCGGACTGCTCTAAAATATACTTAATTTCAGAGGCAGTTAAACGAAAATTCATCGGTACGATCACAGCACCAATCTTTGCACCTGCAAAATAAGAGAAAACAAAGGTGTCCGAGTTTTTCATCATGAAAGCCACTTTGTCACCTTTTAAGACACCAAGGTCTATTAAGCCGTGGGCAAGTTTATTTACTTCCCTGTTAAACTGGTCGTAATTATACTGTCTCCCTTCACAGTCGATCGCAAGCTTGTCCGGCACCTTTCTGGCATTTTGCGACAAATACATTCCAATGTTCATACACTTTCCTCCCTTTAATTTGATTCATCCATATTTATGCAAGAATTATGCCAAGATTGGTAATCAGCTTGTAAAGGGCTCCTAGGTTACCCCTAATCTGACTATAAAAAAAAAGCGTCCAAAATCTGTACACTTCTTAAGCTACACTGTATATGCTCAAAAGAACTGTACAAACTAAGTTCATGGATTTTTCATAATGAAAAAAAGGCGGATTCCTCAAAGAAACCGCCTTTTTCCATTCACTTTTCATTCAATTGATACTTTCTCAATTTATCATAAAGGCTCGACCTGCTGATTCCCAACATCTTCGCCGCTTTTGCTTTATTTCCTTTCGTCTTCGTTAGAGCTGTTTCAATCGCAACACGCTCTGCACTCTCGACCATCGACTCTTCTTGCGTGACCGCTGTTTCATCCACTAACACGTGATTACTTCCAAGCATATAGTCCGGCAGATCCTCTACTTTAATTTTCCCGTGTTCTGCAAATGTCATGGCACGCTCCATCACATTTCGTAGTTCGCGGACATTTCCTGGCCAATGATAGGACATAAGTATTTGTTTTGCCCGCGGCTCGAAGCCGGTAATGCTTGTACCAATAACGCGATTTAGCTCGCTCATTATTCTATCGGAAAGAATTTGTATGTCCATCATTCTTTCGCGCAAAGGTGGTATAAATAACGAAATGACATTTAATCGGTAGTATAAATCTTCCCGGAATGTTCCTTCTTTCACCATTTCTTCCAAGTGGCGATTCGTAGCTGCGATTATCCTTACATCCACTTGAATTCTTTTCGTGCCTCCCACCCGATAAAATTCTCTCTCTTGCAACACCCTTAAAAGCTTGGCTTGAAGGTTCAAAGACATGTCCCCTATTTCATCTAAAAATAGAGATCCTCCATTTGCTAAGTCGAACTTACCGATTTTCCCTCGTGACCTGGCCCCTGTAAAAGCACCATCCTCATATCCAAAAAACTCCGATTCTAATAAGTCTTCTGGTATAGCCGCACAATTCACGACAACGAACTTTCCATCTTTCCTAGCAGAGCTGTTATGAGCCGCATGCGCAAATAGCTCCTTACCTGTCCCACTCTCTCCTCTAATTAATATGGTTGAACGACCTTTCGCCGCTTTTGCCGCACTCTTTTTTATTTTTTCCATAACTGGGTGTTCGCTTATGATATGATCCCAAGTAAACCTGGCATTTTCGGATTTTTTCAGTTCTGTATGATAAAAACTTGCTTTACTTTCTGCTTTTTGAAGTCTTTTGAAAAGGTCATTCACTTCATTCAGCTGCCTGTACATAATTTTCACTATTGCTCCGACCATTCGGCCTTCTTGTAAAACCGGGATGCGGTGTATGATATATTTAATACCATTTATCTCGTGAAAATCACTAACTTCTGCTTCCTCGGTTTCATATATCTTAGATAGTTGAAAATGCGGAAATACTGCATCCGTTTTTTTATGTAAAACATCTTCAAACCCCATATTAAACAATTCCAACAATGAAGGACTGACCATCTGAATTGTTTGGGTTTCGTCTGCCAACAATATTCCATCATAAGCATGATCCAAGGCTGTCTGCAGCGATTGCTTCAAATTTAATGTTCTGGTTACATTCAATAGACCCATCACCATGTCCGCTTTAGTAAACAAGCCAAGGACTCTGTTTTCCGCATCCACCACGACTCCAGTTCCTACTGAACTATTTCGAACAATTTCCTCTAATTCTTTATATGGGGTA
The DNA here is from genome assembly GCF_000175075.1 of Bacillus sp. m3-13. Taxonomy (NCBI): domain Bacteria; kingdom Bacillati; phylum Bacillota; class Bacilli; order Caryophanales; family Bacillaceae; genus Bacillus; species Bacillus sp. m3-13. The sequence continues at coordinate 265,887 of NZ_ACPC01000009.1, read as the reverse complement.
TTTTCCTTTAAAGAATAAACATCCTTTTTGACAAAATCTTTAATGGAAGTAATAAGTGGCTTTTCCTGTTTGACCATTTGGAAAAGTTTGCTTCTCGTAAATACACCCATTAATTTTCCATCTTCATTCACTACAGGCAAGAGACCATATTTTTCTTCTTTCATAATATTTAATGCTTCTTCAAGAGTTGTGTCTTCTTTTATTTGATATGGAATTGGCGTTATCATTTCTTTTAATGTGATCACGGACTTTCCACCTTCTTGTCACAATATGTATCTCTATTGTAGCTTAGTTTTCTATTTTTTAGAATATTTTATCTATTAAACGTAAAATACCCCCCTCATCTCCATTTTTGAGAGAGGGGGGGATTGTTATGCTTTTCCTTTTGCCATTCTTGGGTAGGATGATTGCTAGTAATAGGATCAATGCTATGGCAAGAAATCCATATAGAAGAATGGTGATGCTGTTTGTTTTTGGATGAGCTATCGGTGGCAACTACCGCTTGATACCTTGAGTTATCTTGTTCGGTGAACAGTTTCAACTCTTTAGTAGTAGCTTGGATAGTGGTGGATTTTTTTTCACCGGTCATAAATAAAGTTCCAATAAAGTCTTGTTCCGCTTTCTTTTCCCGTTCCTTGAAAGTAAGGAGCTTTTGTTCTTCAGGAACAGATTCCCTGCGCTCATTAAGATTATTTTCACGCAGGAAATTTGTATTCTCTTTAAAATCCTTTTTCTCATAACTGTTTGGCTCGAGGGATTCAATATCAGAATCTGCCATAGTTACTGTCCCGTTCAACGACTGTAAAGACATCAGTGCACTTACTGCTATTAAAAGTAAAGCAATTTTAGCCTTCATACGCTTCATCTTCATTCTTTTTATCGTTACTACTCTTAAATAGTTTGACCAATTGTGGCAAAACAAGAAGCAACAATAGAATGACAATCAACGTGATTACCGCTGTCAAAAAGAGGGAGCTAGAGCCATACTGAATGGACATGTACACGCGAGACATCGGGTCTTCGTAATTGATATTTGGTGCCGTCAGAGTAAGGAATGGGCTGATAAAGAAAATAACCAGTCCAACACTTGCAATCCAGCCGACTAATTTGCCCATGCTAAATCCTGCAAGTACAACCGCTGACGCAGCTGTAAGCAAAAGAACAGTGAATATGGACCACTGAATTGCACGATCTTCCGCTAATGGATAGATGTTTAACCCATAAAGACTGATAATCAAACCTACTATGATATTTAATAAAATAAACATGGAACCTTGCACAAGCATTGGGGCATTGTTGAAATAGTGGCTGAAATATCCGATTAAAAGACTGCTAATCAAGATAATCGCTAGTACTACAACTGGAGGAATTCTATTGTCCTCAGTGCCGCTTGCTGCATCGCCACTTATTTGCAATGGGTTGGAAAGGTGCTCATATACCGGACCGTTCTTCTGTCCGTCCACATAAGCATTTCCTAGGACATTAAAGATATCATCTCGGTACATTCTAGTTGCATCTACATTTTCTGCCCATTTAGCATTGAGTGTGTCGGCATCATTTTGTACATTTTCCACATTTGTTTGCAATTCTGTCGTATAAGAGACAATGCTGGACTGACTTTCCCCTACGGAAGTGACTAGTTCATTCAATGTCAATAATTCTTGACTAATGGTCTGCTGTCTTGTTACCACGGTATTTCCATCATTGCCGTTAGTTGGAATTGGTTCGTTACTTTCAAATAATTGAACTTGCTCCATTACATTGTTTGCACTTTCCTCAAGGGAAGAGATGTCATTCATGATAGCCATCTGCTGCTCTTCAATGTTTGCTCTGTATTCTTCCATGAACACTGAGAAATTGTCTTGCAGTCCCTGCATCTGTTCCATGGTAGATGGGAGAGCAGCTGTTATACTGTTCCACCCTTCCTGTTCAGGGTCCGACACGTTTAAAATGATTTGGATATCTTCAAGTAGCGCTTCCACATCTTCATTAACATTCCGATTTAATGTTTGTTCGTATTGAACAAGAGAAGCATGATAATTTAATAGATCTTTGGTGTTATTATTATTTATTTCTTTATCAAAAACTGGTTCTATTAGTCTTAACCTATCCTCATCTTGAATTTGATCAAGTATTTCTTTTTCTGTTTCCTCGATCTCATTAATAACAGTTTGAAGGTTATTGGATAAGGATTCTTTGTCCCCTTCTAATGATTCAATAACTTCTTCTAGTTCAGTAATCTGTTCCAAATATCCTACTATTTCTTCTTCTAGAGCTTGCTTTTCTGCTTCCAGCTGCTCAATTATTTTAAGTAATGGATTTTCTTCTTCAACGCCTTTAAGGCTTTCTTCTACCTCCGTAATCCTAGAAGATAATTCACCTAGAGGATTTAGGACAGTGAGTATTTCTTCGGGAACCAGTTCTCCCAAACCATTAATGGTTGTTTGAATATCATTGATATCTTTAGCAATCGCATTTAATTCCTTTATTTCATTCTCAAAACTTCTGTTTTCTGGAACCTCAACCTCCTCCGAATCGTCATCCTTGACTTCACTTACAGACGATGTCGTTACAGGCTTAGGATCTTCGGGTTTTCCTGGCTCTTTTTCGCCTTCTTTTTCAAGTTCGTCTTTCAAGTTCTCTAGCGTTGTTTCTAATTCACTTAGATCGGCATTTTTTTGTGACATGGCAATCTGTTCTTGTTGTTCAAAGAATGCTTCCATATCTCCCGTTTGCCTGTCTACTTCGGATTTTCTTAATTCGGAAAGCTCATTAAGGGCCGTATTGTTACTCTCCATGCTGCTATTAACAGACTCCAACCCGTTATTTATCTCTGTTCCTCCTTGAGAAAAATATTCTTGCACTTGCGCAAAACGGGATGGTTGAGCCGTTGCTAAGAGCTGAATGCTTCCCATGCTTTCATCCTGAAGTTCTTGTAAGACCAATTGTTGGCTGTCTTGATATTCTTTAAATTGGTCTACAAATTGTACAAAGGATGTTAGGTTGTCTTCGAACTGTTGTACCGTGCTTTCTCTCCCAGGAGCGTCTTGGCTTACAGTTGTAACAGTTGATTGAAGGCTTTCAAGCATTGAACGCTGTCTTTCAATTTCGGATGCAAGATTTAAGGAAGTAGGTTTATAGAATGCTAACATGGCATTTTGGAAATCTATTTCCTTTTGCAAAATGGTATCAAAATGAGCTCGGACGTTTTCTAAGTCCTGGGAAACATATGTCCAGTAAAGAGTAGAAATTCTACTGTTTACCTTACTTGTTGCTTTTTCAATTTCACGTAAAACTTTTTCTCGATCAATGGTATTTAATTGATCTTGAACATTGTATTCAAAGTTAGCTTTAAGCGGCTGATTACTCTCATAGGTCATGATGTTGGTAGAAAAATTGGAAGGGATATAAACAACTGCATCATATTTGGAATCTTCCAGGCCGTTTACTGCCGCACTCCTACCGATTACTGTCCATTCATATCTAGAATCCTCCTCAAATATAGAGGAGATTTCCTTTCCAAACTCAAGGGCTTTATCATCCTTTTCCATTCCAGTGTCTTCATTTACTACTGCAATTACTCTCGAAGCGGTTCTTTTCACTTCCATCGGGTTTTCCCCGACAGATCCAAAGAAAACTGCAGGTGTCACTAGGATTAGGAGAATAACCAACACCATCTTTATTATATAGGTGGTTTTTCCCGTCATGTAAATACCTTCCTTTCCGTAGTGCATAGCGGAATCTGAATTTTCATTTCTTTGCCGTTGATAACGTAATAACCGTATCCAGGATGAATTTCTTCTTCGTTTCTCTCATATGGCAGAGTGAAAATATTCTGCTCTGACTTTTTCATAAGAACGAGTGCTTGTCGTATCTGCTTTACTTCCATTGTAAGTGTATCGTAGCCTTTTGACAGATCATTGTTACTGCCTGAGGCAACCATATTAAATCCTAGGTGACTATAATTTTTCATTAGTCTCGCAAACTTGTCTTGCAGCATCGGGTCGACCGTCTGAATAAATCTCGCATACCCATCTATAACAAGGAACAATGGTGGGTAATCCATGGAAGTGTCTCCAAATTGAACTTTCTTAAGGTAGTCACTTTCTCTAGCAAGCAACTTCTGCTCCACTTCTTCCACCCATTTTGCTATTTGCTCTTTAGTTTCTAAGTAGGTGACATTGTCTTCTTCTGTATAATTGGAAAGGCTTCTGTCAAATGAATCAAAGAGTCCAATAGATTCAGCACCTTGATCTATCGTCGTATTTAATATCACTTTCATGACATTTGTTTTGCCTTTTTGAGCTTGTCCTACCACCATACAATGTTTATATTTTTCATAGTTGATAAATACAGGTTGGACAAATTCTTCGTCCAGTCCAATCGGAACAAGCCCTTTTTTCAGCTTGCCTTCTGTATATTTTGCAAAATTGATGACATTTAGGTCAGTAGGGAGCATCGGAACAGCTTGCGGTTCCTTGTACTCACGATACTTTTCTTTAATAGATGCAATATCACTTCGAATGGAATCTAGTATTTCAAAATCATCTTTCCCTTCACCAGGCAAGAAGACTTGCGAGAAGAATGCTTCATCCTTCTTTATGATGGCTCTTCCTGGAATTGGTTCAGGATTATAAGGGACCCTCCCTAATATAGTGAAAGCTTCACTATTATCCATCAGATAGTGAACTATTTTTGTTTTCAGGTTGTTCATCAATGATTGTCTGATTGAGTTGACCCTTGTGGCTGTAAATATCATATAGATTCCCAATGACTGGCCATCTCGGACAAACTGGTTAATTTGCATTTCTAGATCTTGCATTTCCTCTTTGATAAGATCAAAATTATCGATCGTCATGAAAATGATAGGTAATTTTTCTTTACTCAGAGAATTGAACATTTTAATGGAACTTACCTCTTGCTGTTGGAACAGATTTTTACGTCTAGCCATTTCATCCTTTAAGATACGCATGAACTTCTCGATTTTCCGTTCTTCATCCATCAAGAAGAAATCTGCTGTATGTGGAAGCTGACGCAATGGCAGCAAAGTTCCATTACCGAAATCAAAGATATAATAGTGCAACTCTTCTGGTGTATATTTCTCTGCCATACTTAACAACAGCATCAGAATGGTATGTGACTTACCATAACCTGATGAACCGAATATCCCGATATTCCCATCTTCCACTAGTTCATATTCATAAACCGTTTGCGATTGTTTTTCAGGCTCATCCTTTAATGCAAGTGGAATGAAACCTTGCTCCTCGGAAATATACTTCTTGCGGGAAAGTCTTGCCTCTAAAGGAGGGAGCCATGGGCTGTTAAGTTGTCTGATGCCCATATATTGCTGAACAGAATGGATTTCCTCCACCACTGCTCCTATCTCTGTTTGAGCACTTTTCTTTTTCTTTTTAGATGTCGATACATCGGACAATGGGACAAGTCCAAGGTCCGTGACAAATGCTACCTCATCTTCTGTCTCAGTTGTATCCTCAAGATAAGGTGCTCCACTCCAAGCAGATTGAAATAGTTCATATACTTCATTGTTGCCTACCTGAAGATACCCCCGGCCTGTAACGGTAATGGAAGCAGCATCTCCATTTTTCAGAATCTCTCTGCTGTCATCTGCATCTTGCACTTTTAACGCCACTTTAAAACGAGCGTTACTCCAGATCTGTTCATCAATGACTCCGCCTGGTTTCTGGGTCGCTAGAATTAGATGAACACCTAAACTTCTTCCTATCCGCGCAGCACTAACCAACTCCCGGATAAACTCTGGTTCTTCCGCTTTCAATTCTGCAAACTCATCGGAAATAAGGAATAAGTGCGGCAAAGGTTCTTCCGCTTTATTTTGCTTATAAAGATCTGTATAAGCATTAATATGATTGACCTTGTACTGATCAAACAATCGCTGACGCCTTTTCAGCTCACTTTTAATCGAAGCAAGTGCCCTTGCACTGAAGTTCTTACTTCCTTCAATGTTAGTAATGACTCCTAATAAATGGGGCATTTTTTCAAACGGTTGAGCCATTCCTCCACCTTTGTAGTCAATGAGCAGGAAAGCTACTTCATGCGGATGATAGTGAATAGCAAGGGATAGAATATAAGTCTGCAAGAATTCACTTTTCCCAGATCCCGTTGTACCTGCCAATAGACCATGTGGACCATGGGCTTTTTCGTGTAAGTTCAGTACAGATATGTCTTCTTTACCTTTTAACCCGATAGGTACTGCCAAGGATTTAGAAGACTCTCTTGTAAGCCAGTTTTCTTGTATCGGTAGCATCCCAACTTCTTTTACTTTCATCATTTCTAAAAAAGATATGCTATTAGGGATGGAGTTTGTCATACCCACCTGATGATCGAGGGTTCTAAGCATTCTCGAGAAGACTTCGTTTCCATCTCTTTTATGGGAATCCAATGTAAAGGGAATGGAAACTGCTTTTTTGTCTTGGATTAGAATGTCTCCCTCTTGGGTATTGATATACCTCACAAGAGTTTCAATGTTATCGGACAAACTCTCTTTAGAATCCGCAGCGAAAATGACCGAAATGCCAAGGTCTTTATGGTCTCCCTCGAGATATTCAAGAATGACATGATCTGCTATCAACTGCTGCTCTGTAATAATAAAGACGATATGAGGTGAGAACGAAACCTTCTCTTTATCTTCCATTAAGTCTCTTTCTCTGAGCATTTCATAAATGGAAGAAAGCAATTGATCTCTTGTTTGGTCATTATAGATGAGACCCTTAGCAAATGATTGCGGTATCTGGAAATGTGGTAGCCACTTCACCCATTCCCATTGTTCATATTCTTTCTCATTAAAAATAAACACAAATCGAAGATCGTGATAGCTGTGGAAAAAGGATAGCTGACCTATTATCTGATGAATTTCATTTTTCATAACTGATTCTTTCCCGATTAAACCGATGGCGCCTTTAGATAAATCCGCTACAACCGGAACATTATCGATTTCTCTATATACTTTTTCCAAATGCTGCGACTTTTCAAGAAGATCATCAATCTCCCTATTGGCCATATCCCCAGAGTTAATGGATATTTCATAACTGGAAGGGACTTTTCCTCGTCCTAAACGGAATTGCAAGAAATCATGACTCTCCAATGACCTTTCCCATATTCGATCGGAAATCTCTCCTGTCAGATATTTCATCCGCTCAAAAGAAGGGAAGTGAAACGTGAGTACATTACTCTGCTTTTCTGCTAATTCTTGCAGCTCTTTTCGCTTATTTTCAAGATAAAGCGAATAAACTCTTCTTCTCCGTTCTTCGCTTCTTTTTCGGTTTGCTTTTTCTTTAAAGAATTGAACGGTTGACGTAATAAGTGTGGTCATAAACATAACCATTGAAATAATGATGAATATTCCCCTCGGTGCAACGAGCGCTACCACTCCCATGACTATCAACATAATAAGTGGAGGCATGATAATGAGCCACAGACCTTTATTATTGTCATCTGATTCCTGCGTAGGAAATTGTAGAGACACCTTTTCATCAGGAAGCTCATAAACCATCCTTGGTGTCCTACGATAGCTTGGATATTTCTTCTTCATTTCTGACTGAGGTCGCTGTATGTCAGAAAGGTCTGTCTCATATTCTGTATGGCTTGCAACCTCGAAGACATCCTCTTCAATCAACCGGATCTCCATAAAGGACCAAAGTAGCAAATCTCCAACTTCTAGGACGGTACCATCATCTATTTTGTGCCCATTCAAATAACCATTTTCATCAGAAATATTTACAACCCATTTTCTTGAAAAGTTTCTGATGAACGTAATCGTTTTCCCTTGATCGCCAGCTTTTTTAGAAAAAACTACTTGCTCTCTGCTACCTATATAATAGGTCTGGGATTGCGAGGGACTTGGCGTAAGCACCATTTTTAACTCTTTCTTATCGTCTTTCCACTCAAAGGGTTGGCTGTATGTACCGCTTCCTATTACACCGGACTGTTGTTTAACTGTGAATTGGTCATTTTGGATATCGACAAGCAAAGACCCATCCGTAAATGGAAAATTACGGACAGTAAGCTGATCCTCTACTTCAGAACTTACAGTAACAGTACCTTTTTCTATAGATATCTTTTGGTAGTTGTTTTGATAGAACAACCAGAAATTATTCATACACTCACCTCATTTCAACCTTGCAGTTAGTTTGCATCATCTTGCTCTTCATCTAACGCTTCAATTGCTTCTGCATATTCGTCAATTTCATCTTGAACTTCTTCTAGTTGGTTTTGTTTCTCTTCACCAGAGAGGTCGTCCTGTGCTCTAATTTGTTCCTTGTATTTCAATAAGGCGTACAGAATTATCTCTGAATCCTCCAATGATCTAGCAATATCAAGCGCCTCTTGTGCTTCTCCGCGGCCAATGTGTATCCAATATTGATAGTACTGTGGATCGGATTGCAAGGTTATGCGGTTCTGCAAGGCATCTTTTTGGTCTTCATTCAAAGATTCATTGATGATATAGGAAGTTGCCAATTTATATTGCACCACTCTTGGCATCTCTTTTGCTTCATATCCATTTAATGTAGTAACCACCTGACTGTATTCACTTTTAAGAAAGTGTTCGGAACTTTGTACATATGCTGCCTGTTTTGGTTGAACGAAAAGAAAGGAATAAATCGCTAATACGAGTGCTGGTAACAAAAGAACGGTGAGACCTATGGTGACATATTTGGTGATTTTCCATCGTTTTTCTGGAAGTCGGATAAAGTGTTTTTCTTTTTCTTCAAGCCCCTTTATCCCGTTACGAATGAACGTTAATAGTTCCTCTTCATCCTTGGCATTCATTATGGTTTTGGCAGCTGGTGATAGGTCTAAAGTTTGATAAAGTTTGAGATACTCTTTGAAGGTGTATTTCCCGTCAATGGCAGCTGCAATGACTGCTTTTGTTTCCCGCCATAGCTTTTCTGATTCTTTTTCATAGGGTGGTAGACTTTCCATCACGCCATAATGAAGAAAATAGGGGGTCAAACTTTCATCCACCACCATATTTTCGGGACATATAAGAAGATGTAGTCTTGAAAGAGAGTGATTCTTGACACTCTTTATTAATTGAGAGGCAAAGATCCATCTGCTTTTCTCATCTTTTCTTTTCATTTTAGCGAAAGATGAAAATGCAGGAGGGGGATGATAGATGAGTGTTAACTCGTCTTCTGTTTCTTTAATTTTTTTATGTATGGCTGGGTTAATTTCTTTAAGCATCCGAATTTCAGCAGCATCTTCCAATTTGATTTTTTCTTTTTGAAAGACAAGCTTAATCGTTTCACCTTCTTTGGAAAGTGTTGCCCCTATTTCTTCTTCCAGATATGTTCGACTTTGATCTGCCATGATAGATTGCTCCTTTATAAAATTTCCAGACGGTCACCAGACGTAATGCCATGGTCTACAAGCTTGTCTGAACCTGATAGTATCAAGTGTTTGTTCACAACCTTTACCCATTCCCCGTCCCTTGGAGGTGTTGCAGGGGAGGCGGCCTGCCAAACGATATCAACAACTTTTTTTACTGTATGATAGTTAGATAGTCGAAGGTCAAAAGATTCCCTTTGGTAGTTCTTTAGATCGATTGTTATTTCTATGTACACTGTTTTTCACCTCATAAAAGAAGGAACGCATTCAACTGTTAAAGAATGGCGCTCCTTCTTTTTTTTTTTGGCTGCCCTATAGAAGGGAGCTATTTCTGTAAGAACAAATTACCCGCGAATCTGGCTTGCAATTTGAGTATCGGCATCTTCAAGTGCTCTAGCAGTGTTGCTAAGCTGAACGGAGATATCCTCTAGCAATTGTTGCATTTGAATGATAGAAGGCTTCAAAGATTGGTATTGATCACTGAATGCACGGCTTGATTCACCTTCCCAAACACTTTCAAGCTCACGAATCATGTTGTCTAAACGGTTGATTTGATCTCCAACCTGGCTGCTTTCACTTCTGTAACGAGTGGACATTCCTACTAACTCTGCAGGGGTAACGCGAATAATTCCTGACATTTCACATCTCTCCATTTCTTTAATAAGTTACTTTTATTGTAAAAAATACACAACTAAGAGGTCAATTCTAAAGTAGGAATTTTAGGAAAATGAGTAATATATACCCACAAATACCCACATTCCCAATTTCTGAAACCTCAAAATATAGTATTTTTTTCACAGATTGATATATTTCTAGGTATTTCGACTAAATCAACTAAATGTTTCATTGACCTCCTCATAGAAGATTGTCAACTCTTGCCTATTCATTTCATCAACATGTTCGTGGTATTTGTTGGAAAGGGTTGTCATCAGTCTTGACTGATCGTTGGTGATAATCGTAAACAGTCGATGATTCTTATTAAATTCCAGTAATGATTGTTCAATAACTTTACCTTTACTCAGTTCGAGTTCCGCGTTGATGATACTTGCCAACTCATCACTGATCTCACGGACTCTCCCAAGCTCCGCATTGAAAATAAGATACTTAAACCGTAAATCTTCATATGGTGCAAAGGCATACGAAGTTTTATACTGTCCTATTCCTACCACCCCCTTTACCGTAATTCAAACAATTTCGAAATACTTTGATCTTCTTCAAACAATTCTTCAATAGACTTTCTAACTCGACTGATCATGGCTTTTGCTTTTTCAATTTCCTCCCGAAGGTAATGATACATTCCCTCAAAAGAATCCTGAAACATGGGATCTAACGGTCTGATAAACTCGTGAACATTAATCTTGGTTACTTTCACATCACTACTTGAAACTGGAAGAAGATGGCTGTAATTCCTCGGATTTGCTTCCATTTGGTGAATGGCATTCATCACCCGCTGTTTCCTGAATTCCAGATCATCAACGTATTCTGTGTAATACAGTCTCCTCCAGGAAGTGAGTGCTTCTTCCTTTTCCATGCATTTATCTAGACCAAGTTGATAAATCCTCACTGCAGAAGATAGATTGACCTCAATTGTCCTGCCATCTGTGGCATTTTTATAACGAATTAAATCAGATCCTTCGTAACGTCTTCCTTCTACCTGATTTAATGAGTTAACTACATGCTCCATCCCATGTGCATGAGCGGCATCCCCAAACTCGCCAACAAAATCATTCGTGTCGTCTATAATTGCTTGGTAACTGTTTTGGATATTACTGCTTTCCTGTTCGATCGTTACTGCAAGTTCTATTACCGTCAAGATATTCTCATGTTGGGACAAGTTATTAGTAAAGGACCCTTTAACCAGGTTCTTCCCAACATCTAAAGCAGCACTGCCAATCGCCTCAATCATACGCTGTATGCTACCCAGCATTTCCTCTACATGAACCTGGATTATCTTCAACAGATCCTCACTGATCTCTCCAACCAAGGCAAGTAAGGAAGGCAGAACTTCTGTCAAATCTTGCAACTTAGCTTTAATCTCCAACGCTCTTGAAATAAACTCTTGTTGATTAGAAAAAAAATCACTTGGAAATTCTTTAACTGGATACGCAAACGGCATATCCACTGTAAAGCTTCCAAATCCAATAACACCAATCGTCATAGGAACCGCACCACGCTTCCACTTCGGAGGTTCGAAGATTTTTTTCCAATCCTGTTTGATATCATCAATTAGAGTGAAGAGTTCCTGGTCGATACCGAACATGCTTCTGTTTAGCCCGTCGACTCCTGATTTTTCGTAGGCTGGGGCGTGTTTTGCGACGAATTGTTGAATGATGTAAAGGTTCTCATCTGAAACTCTATTCATGTATTTGGCGATACCGTCTGTGTGGGGGTAGGTAGTTAGAACTTCACGAGAACCAAGATCTAAAAACCCTCTGAACCCTATGACCGAGTATAAAATTTCTTCTTTTATTGTTAAGTGATGGATACTCTGCCCTTGAGCTTGGTAGTATTCTTCTGCGAATTCTTTTAGTTTTTCTGGATCTATCTTATATATATCATCAAAGTTTTTACTGTTTATATTGAATTTAAGGAAAATAGATTCTTGAAAGTCAAAGTCGAGCATTGCAAGTTGATACATACTAGGAGGAGCATCATTTATAGCTAATATACTTTCAAAGGGCTGATCCGTAATTTGTAGCATTTGAATTAGATTACCGCCAAGAGAGTGCCCTATTCCGTATTTAGTTAGTTGAGTATCTATTTCTTTACCTTGTTTTTTCAAATAGTCGACTTCAGTTGCAATAACGTTATTTATCTCTTTATTTACATACTTATCAAAATGTTTAGCATCTTGATATTGATTTTGTACTTTTCCTCCAAATATCCCAAAGAGATTATAAAACCAATCACTATGGGGTCCTTTTCCACTATCTTCACCCATTTCGCTACCTCTAGTAATAGTGTAGGATTCATTTAGACCTGTCTCTAAATCCATAAAGTGAATAACCGTTCCATCAAAACCAGAATCGTACTCTTTAACTGACTTTGGTAGTTCATCTGAATGATACAATGTAATTTCCCCTGGTGGTTCTTCTCCTGTTTCCTCGATATAAATTCTTCTAATATTCTCAATTGTTAAATCCTTGTATTCCAATTCGGCAATTCTTGCTTTTAGTATCTTTGAATTTAAAACCCCTGTATTATCCATGCAGGTCACCTTGATTTAAATTCAATTGAATGCAAGATATTTAAAACTTTTTCTTTAGCTTCGTTACTATCTTGTGAACAAGGTTTATCATAGTCAATACATGTAACTCTTCCAATAAAATTTATGCCCGTATCTTCTATTTCGGGTTTTATGTAGGCAAAATATCTATAACTTTTCTTTCCCTCATATTCAAAAATATTCTCAGCATAATAGTAAGTAGTTGAGCCTTTAGTATACTTTTCAAAATCCCCTGTATAGTTTACATAAGTATCAAACATATCTAATTTAAATTCTATATCGTTTGCTCTCGGTTGATCATCATAGGTTATGTTGTAATAGAAAGATAGGTTTTCTTTTTCGTCATTTTCTACAAAACCTACCGCTTCAAACTCATTTCCAGCTCTTTCATAAACTGCTTTGTCAATGGTAGCATTTTTAGGAAAGTGAACTGTATACCCTTCCGTTTGAGATTTAAAGAGGTAGTGTCCTTTTTCAACTTCATCAGATGATTCCAGAAAGTCTTTAGTAAACTCATCATTGAATGCAACTGATTTTGGCTCACCTTCTACATCTCGACTCCCATTAGTATCCAGTTTCATTCCGCAACCTCCTATCAAAAGTACCGAACTTATTAATCCTAGAAGCATTGATTTCTTCATAGCCCTTCCCCCTAGGCAAAGCCATCAACGTGGCATAATATGTATTTTCTAAAAGACTTATTCCCTATGCGTTATACAAATAATCCCTTTTTATATAAAAAATTATAGAAATTGATTTATAATTTTACAAAATTTTAATGAGGCCTTTTTTATTGCTATATAATAATTACCATGTGATTTCAAAGTAGTCAATTTGACTGAAACGATTGTCGAATCCTGTCTGTTAGTTAGGCCCTAACTAGGAATTTTTCTCTTAAGTATTTAATAGTTCATTAGAAGGATTAATTGTTTATTAATGTACTTTTTCAAATTAAAATTTATTGAATTTACTTCAAAAAACAAATAGTCGGGTCTTTTGAATCATTTTCACTATCTTTATACAACTAACCATTGTATATATAAAACCAACTACAAATTTTATTTAGTTGTAAAATTAATCTTCTTGGTTCGGGCTTTGAGATGGTATCTCTGTTACCGTTTAACATATTCTTTAACAAATTAAGGACTTGAGATTTCTTAAAGTGCATTTACATGCAAAAAAAACGGATCTCATCAATGAAATGAAATCCGTTTTAAGCTCTATCAAATACATTTTATTTCGGCTGCATCCTAATTGCTCCATCCAGCCTTATGGTATCCCCATTTAACATGGGATTTTCGATGATGCTTTGAACGAGTTGGGCATATTCCTCAGGATACCCTAACCTGGATGGAAATGGTACCATCTTGCCAAGGGAGTCTCTTGCTTCTGCTGGTAACGAATCAAACATTGGGGTGTGGAAGAGCCCGGGTGCAATGGTCATAACCCTGATTCCAAACGATGCGAATTCCCGGGCAATCGGCAAGGTCATCCCGACTATTCCGCCTTTTGAAGCAGAATAGGCTGCCTGGCCAATTTGACCATCAAAGGCTGCAACCGATGCTGTGTTTACCACAACACCTCGTTCCCCTTCTGCGTTCGGTTCATTTTCCTTCATACGCTCAGCAGCCAAACGGATTACATTAAATGAACCTATAAGGTTAATAGAGATAACTTTGGAAAAGTCTTCAAGCGAATGAGGCCCTTTTCGGTTTAATACTTTTTGTGCCACTCCAATTCCCGCACAATTCACCACTGTATTTATGTACCCGAAAGTTTCCATGCCATTATCCAAGGCTTTGCGAACATCTTCTTCCTTTGTAACATCTGTTTTTACAAATAGAATAGAATCCCCTAGCTCTTTTTTCAGATTTCCACCTCTTTCTTCTGATAGATCTGCAACTACTGCCTTCCCCCCTTTAGAAACTATATTTCTAACGGTTGCCTCACCAAGTCCAGATGCTCCTCCTGTCACTAGGGCTACACAGTTTTGAATATTCAAAGTGGACTACCTCCTTTTTATGTATCACTATTATTTAATGCAAAAAGCATGCCAATAGAGCGGATAGTATTATTAATTAAAAGTGTACAGAATCCATACAAACTGTATGATAACTGGAAGAACTACTATAAAAGCAAAAGGACACATCACTTTCTAAGCTGTGTCCTTTTACTAGAGTCATTTTATTTTCACTTTGACTTTTTCTTTAATTCTTGCAGGGTATTCTGCAATTTTCAATGTAATAGGGCTTACTATTTTATCTGTATCTACTATCAATCCTTGTTCATACAAATTTGTTCCATCAATATTTGAATAGGTTCTTGTAGTATATTCGTGAACAGTTCCATTAGCGTCGATAATGTTGTTATTGAAAAGACTAAAGAAGTAATTATGGTCTTTTGGATCGACCTCAATCTGAAAATATATTCCTTTCCTATCTTTTTCTCCATCATCCAACCAAACTTTTTTTAAACGCTTATCACTTGGAGCTTTGATAATACTCTCTTTTTCAAGATCAACAACAACTTCCAGTTCATCTTTAGGGAGAGCCGTAAACGAAGAGAAGACAAGATCAAGCTGCTGAGGTTCAGAAAAGTAATTGCTCTCAAAGTATATTACTATTTTATTATCCTCCATTGAAGAGCTACCGTCTGAAATCCATCTATTCCCTTTCTCATCTTCAAGCGCTATATCATCAAAACGGAATATTTCGTGTGTATTAGACTCGTCATACTCTAAGAATAACGCAATTCGAGTCGGATGGATTTCCATCTTTTCAAAGTAGATAGACTGTTCACCAGCTTCTACGGACTTATCAATTGCTATCTCATTTGTAATTGCTGAGAATTTCTGTGTATCCACTTCGATAGGAAAATTCAACCCCTTAATAATTTCTACTTCATTAATATTAACGCCAGTTTCAAAATTGAATTTTTCAGGAATGACCTCTTTGTCTGAATAAATGATTTTTATTTGGCCAGAAACCTTTTCGCCTTTCATTACTTCCCCATGGCTTCCATAAGACAATCCATCCACATCAAGCTCTTCACCTGTCTGTGACTTCAATTTAATATTACTAAGATTAATAGTGGGATAGTTATGATCACTTTCAATGGTATAAAAAATTAACATCTGCGCTTCATCCATTATGATGGCATCTATCGTCAGTGACACCCCGTCTTCCTCTTTTGTGATTCCCACTTCCTGAAGGTAGTCGTTTTCTACAGCCGACATAATTCCTTTATTATGACGAATTAGCTCCACTATCCTCTCCATCCCAGGAATAGTGCTGACGTAATTTGCGAAGCCAGGGGATATCCTAATGGTGGTAAGGAAAATGATTAGGAGGATGCTTGCAGCAACCATGCCGATTCTCCAGAAAGGCTGCGGTGTAGACTTTTTACCTTTTCTAATTCCACTTCTAATGTAATCATCAATTTCCTTAGGGATTTCTACATTAGCGTACTCCTTTTTTAACTCATGCAGCTTCTTTTCTTCTTTCTCAAACATGCTTGCTTCCTCCCTTCTCATCCCAATACTGACGCAATTTCTCCAAGCCTTTTCTCAGCCATGTTTTCACGGTATTCTCTGAAGAATCCATTACCTTTGCGATATCTTTAATCATAAAGTCCTCCATGTAACGGAGTTGAATGACAGTCTGGTATGGATCACCTAACAAAGAAATAGCCTCTTGAACTTCCAACTGAAGATCATTATCTTCTGTATATGGTTCTTCCATATTTATTTGCATGTTAGGCTCCCGTTTTTTCTTCTTCCATTCATCCCTGCAGTAATTGATCATGATCCTTACAAGCCAGGTCGAAAAATAGTCCGCCTGTTTCAGTTTTTTTATCCCCTTAAATGCTCGATATGTCACCTCTTGAATGGCCTCGAGAGTATCCGCTTCATTTTTCAAGTAGGAATAGGCAATTCTATAGAGTTGATCCTTATGTGACGAAATTAGGGCAAAGAACGCCTCTTCATCTCCCTTTTTCGCTTTCTGCACCAACCATTTCTTCTCCAAAATCTCACGCTCCTAAAAGCTCTTTTGCTGTTTTATACTTATTAGACACATTGATCCTGCGAAAAGTTTTAACAAATTAAAAAAAGCACCTGCCGTATTCGTAACAGGTGTGTTGCCAATCATTTGTGCCCAAACCGTTCTAGAATTTTTCCTTCATTCATTATATACTTTTTCAGCACTCTACTACTATTATTCGACATTTCACCCCAAAACCTCTGAAAAAACCCTTTAAATTTCTAATAATTATCTATTATCTGTTAAAATAAAATAAAGACCACAATTGAAGGAGTCCATACAAATGTCTAAACGACTTATGCTTATCACACAAAATATCGGAGAAGCTTATACGCAACAAATTAAAGAACTTGCCCCAGACTTTGAAATTATTGTAGGAAAAGATAAAGAAATATGGGCGCCTTTTGCAAAAGAGGCCGAAATAGTTGTTGGATGGAAAAAGGATCTGGAGAAACTGTCATTAATCGAAGGTTCTAATCTTCGTTGGATACAATCATGGAGTGCAGGTGTCAACAATATGCCTCTACAAACATTTACTGAGAATGGAATTCTTTTAACAAGTGCGAACGGTGTTCATGCCTATCCGATTTCCGAGACAATTTTCGCCCTCATGCTCGGTTTGACCAGAAAGGTACATACCTATGTGAAGCAACAACAGCAGAAAGCGTGGCATCATGCACAGATGAATCTTGAAATTCACGAAAAGACTATAGGTATTATTGGAGTAGGAGAGATCGGAAAAGAAACCGCTAGGATTGCTAAAGCTTTTCGTATGAATGTTATAGGCGTTCGGCATTCAGGTATTGCTGCTGATAATGTAGATGAAATGTTCACTCCTGACAGGCTGCATGAAGTACTACCAAAATGTGACTATGTGGTGATTACACTTCCTTTGACAGATGAAACGGATGGAATGTTCGGCTTAGAAGAATTCAAACGTATGAAAAAGACCGCTTTCCTCATTAATATAGGGCGCGGGGAAGTTCTTGTAGAGGATGAGCTGATAAACGCTTTACAGGAAAACGTCATAGCCGGTGCCGGTCTTGATGTCTTTGCAAAAGAGCCCTTAGAAAAAAGTAGCCCTTTATGGGATATGGACAATGTCATTGTTACCCCTCACACTTCAGGTTCCACAGAGCATTATACGAAACGTGTAATAGAAGATATTTTTATTCCTAACCTGAAACACTATCTAAAGAATGAGAAGCCTTTAAAAAATTTGGTTGATTACAAAAAAGGCTATTAAAAACGGTTTAACCAGCTAGTAAAAAGGGTAAATACGGAGAGGGTTAGGGGGGAACTGAACATGCACCGAAATAGTGAATTACATACATTTTTATTAGAAAAAGCTAAAGTTTTAACAGAAGAATGGTACCAATCCTTGGATAAAACAAATTCCAAAGGAGTGTATGCTTCGACAAATCCTGAGGTGGTCGCTACTTTAAAAAAGCAGAATTTCGATTTCCACCTTCAATTATGCAAAATTTTTATTGAAGAAGAAGATAAATTTTTCAAAGACTTTGAAAGTTGGATCTTGTCTATTGCACAGGATGAGCAACATCTACAAACACCAATCCATCATATTTTGCAAGAATTCTTCAGAGTGCGTGGCCAGTATTTAAATTTCATTGACGAATTTGTCACTCTGCACCAAGAAGAAAAAGAGAATCAGTTATTGTGGAATCATATGATAACGAAAGCTTTTGATAATGTGGTGCTTAAATTCGTCGAAGAAAACCAAATGTATTCAGAAGAACGACTGCAAGCCCAGCAGGACATGATCAAAGAATTAAGTTCACCAGTCATTGCCCTTGATAATAATCGGGCCCTCTTGCCATTGGTTGGAGATATTGATACAAGCAGGGCAAAATTCATACTTGAGAATACCTTGGAGCAATGCGGGCAAAAGGGAATCAATCATTTATATATTGACCTCTCAGGCGTGGTGATTATTGATACCCTTGTTGCCGACCAAATTTTCAATTTAATTAAAGCGTTGAACCTGATTGGGGTAAAAACAACACTATCTGGAATAAGACCTGAAATTGCGCAAACAACCGTACAACTTGGAATATCTTTTAATAATATCTCTATAAAGCCTACTTTGGCTGGCGCACTGACTTTACCTCATTCATCAGATACCCGACGTTAATTTGTCGGGTTTTTTCTTTCCCCTCATTTTTTAATTGTTCAAGTTTGCCTCATTGTGTTTAAAGTCTTTCCAGAAAGAGTATTTAAACTATATATATCTAAGTATGTAGGGTATATGAAAAAATAAGAAGATATTCCTTCTTATAAAAGGAGTGAAAAAGATGGAGAAGGTACTAAATGAAATACTAGTTGAATTAAAAGAAATAAAAGCAGCCCAATTATCCCTTTTAAAAGAACAAGAAGCGCTAAAGCATAATAGTGCTGTTTTGAAAAAAGATGTTACCAATTTGAAGGATGGGCAGCAAGAGAAAAATACATTAATTAAACACACACTCACTCTCCAAATTGAAAATATGTTAGAAATAAGAAATGCGTTAAGGTCAATAGAACAAGAACAAAAGACGTCTGTTATTCCAAAGTAATTATTCTGAACACAAAAAACACTTCGCTCGGTGATGGAGGAAGTGTTTTTTAATTTACTTTTTGGGCTACAATACTATTCTTTAATGTATTTAGATTCCGGTAGATGGCTAAGATCTCCTCTTTTTTCATTCTGACAAGCCCACTAGACGATGGAGCTACAAAATCTACGGTCCCTTCTACTAGGTTCTTATCCTGTTTTCCCCACTCAACTTGACGGATTCCGCTATATTCCTGATACACTCCTTTACCAACAAAACAGACGATTTTTGGTTGAAAGAATTCTATTTTCTCTTTCAACTCTTCTCTACCTTTTTGGTATTCCTCTTTGGTTATATCTGCCGCTCCAATGGTAGGCCTTGATACAATGTTGGTCAAACCATATTGAAGTTCCACTAACTTAAAATCCTCTGTTGGTGCATATTTTCTGGGAGTGATGCCTGATTCAAAAAGAATGCTCCAAAACCTGTTGGTTGGGTTTGCATAATGATGGCCCGTTTCACCAGAGCGGATACTAGGATTGTAGCCGACAAAAAGAATATGTAAATCATGGTCGATATGGTCATATATCTCCTCCATTCTCCTCACCTCTTTTTTCTTTTTATTCTATCAACAATAACGAAAAAGACCAAACGGAAGCTTTCCGCCTAGTCTATTCCTTAATCTATTAATAAGCGGATAATGTTACTGTTTGCTTTTGATTATCCGTTTTATTACTCTAGTTGAGAGATCCGATTTATGTGAAGAAGTACGAACCCTTTTGCGGTTTGATGAAATTGAGTGTCACGTAGATGTAGGGGCAACGCTTAAAAAAGCGGAAGAGGTCTTAATAATACTTTTATGTTTGGCGGCATTTTCATATCTTCTTGCGCTTGTTTGAGATATCGATACATTGCCTTACTGCCAACCGAGTTTGCAGAATGAATAGTAATTCTATCCGCATACAGCTCGTTCTCCACCATCTTATGAACGAGAAGCAGACCATTTCGATGTCTGTTCAACAAGTCATGGTCCAAAGAGAGATGCCCAATTGCATGGCTCTCTAACAAGGTGAGGCATTGGTCTATGTCTTCTGCGAGTATATACCCATTAGGACATGATCGACTATCATCTAGAAATACGTTGATTTTCAAGATGACACCTCCAAATATTCGACTTAGCTACATTGTAACACACATCTGTTACTAATTTTTTCCTAGATGGTTACAAGCTTACCCCTAAACTCTTTCATAGCAGGTCTCACAGTGGAAAGATAGGAATAATGTACCATTTTTAACTCTTAAGGTTTTTTAAATTCAGGAAAGTCAAATACCCACTTCATCCAAAAGGATTGAAGTCTATTTTGTAGGCGATCATATTCATGATATTCCTTTGCAAACTGTTGCTTAAATGAATACGGAACCTCCCCTTGCGCATCTTTTTCAAGATATTGCTCTTCCAATACTTCAAGTTTCTCTATTTTAATTTGAATGCTGTTATAGGTTAAAATTGAAAACATTCCATAAAATAAACCCAAGATTACGACGTACATTAATAAAAATCTCTTTATACTTCCCATCTGTATCTTCCCTTCGTTTTTCTACATAGTATGACGAAAAACGGCAATGTGACAGGACTATTACAAATAACAAATTACAAATAATCATCCTGTAACATTATGGTTTGCAACTTGAAGGAGTTGTGGATAGAATGGTGGTAAAAGTGCTTTTGTCGGAGGTTATTGCTTAAGTGGGAATTTTAATTGATATAATAATTGTTGCTGCATTTTCTCTTATCTTTTTTGGCGTATATAAATATGTGATGAAAACGATTAGGAAATATTAAAAGAACCGCTCCCATAGTTTGATTGGGGGCGGTTTTTGTATTAAAGTTTGGCATTTACACGCCTCTTTGATTTCGTTTTTTCTTTAATCAAAAATGGAGCATATAAAAGTAAAAAGATTATCAGTACGACCAGTTCGAGTGTAAGAATATACCAAGGGTAAGGACCCAAGAAGTCGATGAGGCTAGCATTAGTAGGCTTCATTGCGAGGAACATGTAATTCCCACCCGTAAACCTGTTCACCAAAAACACCACTAATGCAATAACATTCAAAGCACCAAAAGCTTTCCAAACGGACTTGAACTTCACTTGGAATTTTTCAACCCATAGCATATAAAATACAGCTAGAATGATAGATATATGTGCTATAAAAAAATGTAAGAATCGAAAATGAGGAAAGTCATAAAACAACTCTGGAGTAAGCAAAGCTTGTAGCGCTCCGCCGACACCGAGAAAATATACCACTTCAAATACCCATTTCTGCTTCATCAGAAGCATCCATACACAAAGGTATGAACTTATAGAACATAACTGGAAGGGTAATGTGTATCGGATATCCCACATGTTAGTGGAAAAATACCAATAGTTCAGCCATATCTCAGAGCCAGCCAGGCCCAAGATGATCAACCACCTGCCTACCCGCTTCATCCATGGTTTATTTCTAAATAAAAACAGAAAAAGAAGGAGTGCTAAAGTTACGCATAAACTGATTATGTGGGAAGCTGAAAAAAGGAGTGATCCATCCATATAAGCTTCCGGATCGGTATAAGTACTAAACATCTGCACAGGCCCTCCTTTATAATCTACATTATCAGCTTATGAAATTTGCTTCTTAATCCAGCCTTTTACTTGTTCAGGAGAATAATAGTATCTTCCGCTAATATCAAGTTTAGGGATTTCTGGGTATTGGTAAAGGAGCGCCCTCGTTTCTTCTTTCGTTAAACCAATATGTGAATGCAAATCCTGCTCTTTCACTAAAAGATTTTCTTCCTCATCAAATATTTTATCTATCGGATTTCTGCTGTTGGATTGTGGTGAAAATCCTTTGATTGCCTCAAATAAAAAATATGCACAGGCAATAATGGTAACCGCTAACCATAAGTCCAAAAATATCATCTCCTTTTTATGTAGATGTTTTGTTTACGTATGTTCTTAGTAAAGTGTTTCATTTATATCGTATGCAATGTAATTTTCACGTCGTTTTTCTTCACTTGTAGTTTTACATTCCCTCCTATCGGAAAAGTGAACATCGGACTGGTGTGGCCGAAATCTGCATTTGCAACAACTGGAATATGTGAAAGCTCCTCTTTTGTTTGAATGATTGTTTTAATCAATTCATTTGTAACATTGGACACTTTCTCAAAACGGCCTATCACAATTCCTTTTACATCATTAAAGCCAGTTTGGTGGATGAGGGATTGCAAATCACGGTCAAACGTTTTCGGGCACGTTAATTTATCATCCTCAAGAAAGAGTACAGAACCTTTAAGGTTTGGCATAAATTCGGTTCCTTGAAGAAGATTCAACGTACATAGATTACCGCCAATTATTGTGCCTTCGCATTCTCCTTCATTAATAACAAGATATCCTTCATTAGAGTAAAACTTTCTATTCTCCTGATCCATATACCACGCATCATTACTCCATTCAGAAGACTTTTCTACCTCAAACGAAGAACCAGCATCTTCAAGTAACATCTTCTTAAAGTATTCAAGAGAATATTCAAAGCCGTTCATCATGCCAAATGAAGAAAAGTGAACTCCGGAGTATGTGACTAGTCCTGCTTTGGCATAAATGGCATTGCCCAACGCGGTAATATCAGAGTACCCACAAAAGATCTTTGGATTATCTCTAATCAAATCAAAATCAATATAGGATAATAGTTGATTTGCCTGGTACCCTCCGATTGAAGTTAATATGGCTTTTACATTATTATCTTTAAACGCGTCGTGAAGATCCTCAATTCGAGATTCTATGGATGATGTCATCAAACTGTTACATTCATTGATATGCTTACCAAACGTCACTTTTAGTCCCAATTGTTCTAGTCTATGTGTCGACAACTCAATATTTTCCTTTGAAAGAATAGAATGAGAAGTGGACGGTGCAATAACCCTAACTTCATCTCCAATTTTTAGTTTTGCTGGTATTATCATTATCCCAACCTCCATCTAAAACCAATTTACCTACTATTCTACCAAACAAACCCACAAAACTTCTATAACTTTCCAGAAAACCACCACAAAAACAAAAACTTTACTAGAATAAGAATATTTATGCAAAAAATGAATAAAAGGGGTCAGACCCCTTTTTTCATTCTTCACAAAATAGTAAGAATTTGCAGGTTGAGAATCTTGGTGTGGTATGTGTATACTTGGTATTACAAGTTTTTTTATTTGGTTTTTTGGGTATTGATTGTTGATTTGAAATATGCAAAATAAGTGAGGACTATTATGTATTATAAAACGCTTACTCATTCTTCATCGAAAGAGTGGATTGTGCTGTTTCATGGGTTTGGGGGGAATTCTTCCATTTTTTATAAGCAGCTTAAAGCTTTCCGCGCTGAATATAATATTCTTTTATTAGATCTGCCTGGTCACGGAAAGTCTCCATATCCAAGTGGCGTAGATCTATTTGAGTATTCCTCTGAACAGACGATTGGGATTATGAACAAATTAAAAATTGAATCCGCTCACTTTGTTGGTATTTCACTTGGAACCATTATCATGCAGGAAATTGCGCTCCGTAAGCCTTCTGTCATTAAATCGATGGTACTTGGCGGCGCAACTCCAAAACTGAAAAAATGGGGCGAGTTTCTTTGCCGAATGTCCGTATTCTACCCTCTGAGAAAAATATTGCCCCACATGGTACCTTATCGTATCTTTGCACGGGTACTGCTACCTAAGAAGAATCACTCAGATTCAAGAAAAGCTTTCATTAAAGAGGCCTATAAACTTTCCAAAGAAACCTATTTAGGATGGGTCCTCTCTGGTCTGAACGGTTATACCACTTACGATCGGTTGAAAGCAATAAAGAACAAAATTCCGAAGCTATATATTTCCGGTTCTGAAGATCATATGTTTTTAAGCAATACGAAGGAATATGTCAAACAGGAAGAAAACTCCACATTAGAATTCATTGAGAAATGTGGCCATGTATGTAACATTGAGGAAAGTGATAAGTTTAATGATCTTGCCGTTTCTTTTATGAAACGTGTCGATAAGATTAGAATTACTGCTTAAAAAGCTGGAGGGTGACTACTCTCTGGTTTTTTTGTATGTTAAAAAACCACAAGGCACCAAACTCCCACCTTGTGGCTTCCTCCCTATTTCTTTTTCCCGCCGCGTACTCCAGAGGTGATTTTCTTCCACTTCTCTTTTTCTGCAAGTTGAGCACGTTTATCATTTTTTCTTTCCAAGAATGCAAGTTCACGCTGCAACTTTACATAGCTCTGGTATCTACCAGCAGCCAAAGTACCTTCTTCTATAGCACCTTGAACCGCACACTTTGGCTCATTAGCATGCTTACAATCCCGGAAATAGCACTGCTCTGCCAGTTCTTCGATATCTTGGAAACTATGACTGATTGCGCCATCTGCTTCCCATAATTGAAGCTCCCTCATACCAGGAGTATCCAACACAAGGCCACCAGTGGGCAACATGTACAATTCTCGGTATGTTGTCGTATGTTTTCCTTTATCATCATCACTTCGAACTTCTTGAATAAGTTGCTTCTCTTCCCCAAGTAGATAATTCGTCAATGTGGACTTCCCTGCTCCTGATGAACCAAGTAAGGCAACTGTTTTCCCCTCACCAAAATATGTTGCCAGTTCCTCTAATCCCGTTTCTTCCTTCACACTTACCGCATGAATTGGAACACCAAAGGCAACAGCTTCCATCTCGGCAATTTTATCGGGAATATCTTCACACAAATCTGACTTCGTTAAGACCACCACAGGATTAGAGCCACTTTCCCATGCCATTACTAGATATCTTTCCAATCGTCTTGGATTAAAATCATAGTTTAAGGATTGCACTAGAAATACAGTATCCACATTTGCTGCTACAATCTGTTCTTCCGTCGTTAATCCAGCTGCTTTTCTTGAGAATTTACTGAACCTTGGTAACAAAGCATGGATCGTAGCTTTGCCTTCTTCCTGACGTTCACTTAATACAACCCAATCCCCTACAGCCGGGTAATCCTCTCGAGTTACCGCTTCAAACCGGTATTTTCCCGACACTTCCGCCAGGGACTCACCGTGGTCCGTTTCCACTCTGTACAATCTTTTATGTTCGAGCATCACTCTGCCCACTGTGTATCCTTGCTCTTCATATTCAATAAAAGCATTATTTAAAAATTCATTCCAACCTAATTGATTTCTTTTCAATGTGTTTTCCTCCTAATGGAAAGTAGATAATTTTTTTGGCAAAATAAAAAGACCGCTCGCACGGTCTTTTGCAAAAACATTTATAAACCATGAGACGTTACGTCACAGCCCCATGGAAATCTACTATCTCATCAGAAAAAGAACAGATTAGTTTAACGATTTCTATGCAAGGGCTGTGCTTCATTATTTAATTGAATAACATTTAATACAATTAACTTCTTCATAAAACATCCCTCGCTTCCATTCGTTTTTTATTACAATATTTATAATATGGTATTTTTATCTAAAAGTAAATAGGCAGTCTGAATTTCCTTAATTGAAATTAATTCGCTTCCACTTGAGCCAATCTTTTCTTTTGTTTTGATTGCCATGTAAAAGATACAAGTATTGTTACACTTAAAACTAATAGTCCGAGTACAAATGGGTAAATGATATTTACATCATATAATAACCCTGCAAGTGTGGGTCCTAATACATTTCCAATACTCATGTACGCGTTATTCATCCCCATCGCAAATCCCTGCTCATTTCCCGCCAATTTCGAAATCAAGGTATTGATGACAGGTCTTAAAATAGAAGTTGCCAAGAAAATAATCAAGGTGATTCCAAAGAATACACCGTAGCTTGAAGCAAATAACGATACCAAGAAACCGATTGCGGCAACGCATAAGAAGATATTTAATACATTGCCTTCTCCTATCGCACGTACAATTCGATCTACTACAAAGAGTTGCACAATTACACTGATTATACCCGTAGCTGTAATCATTACGGCAATTTCCTGCGGTGTTGCGCCAAACTGATTATCTATGAATAACCCAAGAACAGACTCATATGCCATCAATCCAAAACTCATCACAAGCGTTATAATTAGCGGTATAAAATACGGTTTGTTAACAGAAAGTGCCAGCTTTTTGATCATTGGCTCTGGATTTTCCTCCTGTGCCATAACCGTCTCTTTCTCTCTGCTTTCTTTTAACACAAGAATAGAGAAAACAGTTGCCACTAGTGAGATCAAAGCAGATACCAACAATGGAGTTTTTAATCCGAAATCAGCCAAGAACCCGCCAATTCCAGGTCCAATCACGATACCAAGCGACATGGCAGCGGAAATGTAACTGTTTCCTTTTGCACGCTGATCCATTGTAGTGATATCAGCTACATAAGCAAATAGGGCAGGTATTAACAACGCTGCTCCTATTCCACCAATAACACGTGAGAAGTAAAGCATCCATACAGAATCAAATCCATAAAATACAAACATGGACAAGGTCAAACCGGCTAAACCGAGTATAATCATAATTCGTCGGCCGTATTGATCCGCCCATTTTCCAGCCAATGGTGACATGAGAAACTGAGCACCTGCAAAGATGGCAATCATTAACCCCGCAGCCAATCCCCCTTCCCCGATGGAATCCAGGTATGCTGGGAGAATAGGAATAATTATTCCAAAACTTCCCACTGCAATAAACATATTTATCATCAAAATAATCATTTTTTTACGTTGTTCAGGTGCCATAATGTCACTTCTTCCTATTATTTATTTCGTGCCTCTTACTAAATCAACTTTAGTATTTTATGACTTTTGGAGGCCGGTGTCAATGGAAGAAGTTTTCCCGGATTCACCAAAAATTATGGATCTGGCGATTGAAGGATGTCCACTTCATCATCAGACACCTAAAATATGTTACAATTGCTTTATTCAAATAAAGGGGTCTTTAGCTATGCGAAATATACCTATACTAAGATTAATAGAAGCATATATAATAGGCGGCCTTGGAGGATATCTATTTTACCTTGCTAACTTGCCTCTGCCGTGGGTTCTCGGGGCATTGTCTTTCATCATGCTTTATCAAGGTTTTTCAAGGCGGAAGGTATACTGTCCGGATCCTTTAAAACAGAGTGGGTTTCTTGTTCTTGGATTGTTTTTCGGCCTTTATTTTACAAAAGACACTCTATTGACGGTGGCACCTTACATACTTCCTTATGTGTTATCCACCATTGCTTTGGTTGCTGTGAGTATAATGAACAGTATTCTAGTTACAAGATGGATATCTGTAGATAAAATTACGAGTGTATTCGGTTCGATTCCTGGGGGTCTTTCCGAAATGGTGGTTGCAAGTGAATCATTGAATGCGAAAAGTTCCTTGGTCGTCATTTTCCAGACAGTACGGTTGCTTACAGTGTTGTTCTTGGTTCCTTTTATTGTCGTTCATACTTTTTCGTCTAATGGGATCGGTCAGGATGTTACGGCCACTATAGGAAGCACGTATGAATTTGGGGGATGGCACTATCTTTGGTTCCTTCCAGCAATAATGGGTGGGGTACTTCTCAAAAATAAAGTTCCAGCAGGCATTGTTATCATTCCACTTGCCTTGACTGCCCTTTTTAACATAACCCTGATAGAAATGGCCACTCTTCCTCCTGTGTTATTAATACTTGCGCAGGTTACTGTAGGGATTGGAATGGGAAAAGGAATAGCATTTGCAGATTTAAAACTTGGGGGCAAATATTGCGTTGTTTATTTTGGTTTGACAGTAACGTTAATCTTGGTCTCTTTTGGACTTGGAACGCTTCTCGCAGCGATGACGAGCTTAAATTTGCCAACCGCCATCTTGAGTGTAGCACCAGGTGGGCTCATTGAAATGGTGTTAACGGCAACATCTGTAGGGGGAGATCCTGCTGTTGTCAGCTCTTTGCAATTAATACGTCTGTTATTCATTATTATTGTTGTCCCGCCTCTTCTTAAGTGGTATTTCAGGAGAATTCCTAAAGAAAAGATTGCGTAAAAGTACAAAAAAAGGATTTTTTGTCTGTTATAGAGAATTAGCTTACTATAACCTATTCTTGGAGGCCTACATATGAAAATTTTAGTGATTGGCGGTACGCGGTTTTTAGGTAGATTTATCGTAGAAGAAGCGTTAAAGCAAGGTCATGAAGTGACGATGTTCAATCGTGGTAATCATGTAGATTTGTTTCCGCAGGTTGAATGTATTGTAGGAGATCGCAATAAAGACCTATCACTTCTTGAAACTGGAAAATGGGATGTTGCAATAGATACATGCGGCTTTACCCCAAAAGCTTTAGCAGAATCAACGAGGGTGCTCGCGGATAAAGTCGACCATTATACTTTCATTTCGAGCATTTCGGTTTACAAAGATTGGATTCCATCTAACATTGAAGAGGATTATCCCGTTCAATCTCTCACAGAAAAACAAATAGAAGAGATCGGTTACGGAACACAAGAGGAAATCAATGCCCATTATGGTGCTTTGAAAGCAGAGAGTGAACGCGCCGCAGAGGAGAATATGCCCAATAAGGTTTTACATGTCCGATCTGGACTGCTGGTTGGTCCACATGACTATTCTGATCGCTTCTCCTATTGGGTTAACCGCGTAGCTGAAGGTGGCGAAGTGTTGGCACCAGGCAGAAAGGAAAGAGAAATCCAATATATTGATGCTAGAGATATGGCACTGTGGATCCTTAAAATGGCAGATGAAAAAATAACAGGTACTTTTAACGTAACTGGACCGACAACACCACTCACAATGGAGCATTTCCTTACCACATGTAAACGGGTATCAGGTTCAGATGCTGAATTTGTCTGGGCAGATGAAAGCTTCTTATTGGAACAACAAGTTGCACCGTGGACAGAAATGCCACTTTGGATACCAGAAGAGCATCCACTAGTAGAAGGCAGTGAACCTTGGCGTGGCGCTAGCTCCATAAGTATTGAAAAAGCTCTGCAACACAGATTGGAAGTGCGTTCCGTAGAAGAAACAGTAAAAGATGTCCGAGATTGGATGACATCCAAAGAAGACGAAGAGCGAAAAGCTGGAATTCATAAAGAAAAAGAACAAAATGTGTTGAATGCTTGGAAAACAAGAACTTAACCCATGCATTAGAAAGCCTGCGATGTTTGTCATCGCAGGCTTCTTCTTGTTTTTTACCCACCTCTTAAAAATGGGCTTAACTATTTTTCATGTACAAGCGACAAATTTCAACCAACTACGTCAAAGTAAGTGTAATCAAAATTTTAAAATGGAGTGTTCAACATGAAAAAACATCAAAAAGTCATTCTTGCATTAGCCATTACCCTTGGTCTATCGGGTGCACTTGGGTTCTCATCTTATGAACCTGCTTTTGCTTCAAGTACTGATGAAATAATCACCATTAAAAAAGGGGATACACTGTACAGTCTTTCAAAGAAATACGATGTCACGATCGATGAACTCAAAAAGATGAATGATCTCACAAGTTCCAAGATTATTGCTGGTGAGAAACTCATTATAAAAGAAGCAACAGACATCATGGTGAAAAAGGGGGACACCCTCTACTCTCTTGCAAAAACTCACGGAACTACCGTAAAGAAGTTAAAAGAATGGAACCTGTTAACCTATAACAATATTTATATCGGGCAAAAACTTTTGGTGAAAGCTCCTGTCATCATGGAAGTCAAAAAAGGGGATACCCTTTACTCTTTAGCCAAAAAGTCCAATAATTCGGTAGAACAATTGAAAGCCTGGAACAACTTAACTTCTGACACCATAAAGATCGGCCAACAACTCTACCTTTCCCCTTCTCCTGAAAGCTTCACCATCACAGTAAAAAAAGGGGACACTTTGTATTCGTTATCTAAAAAATACGGAACAACCGTTGCTGCCTTAAAAGAACTTAATGAGCTTTCCTCCAACACCATATATTCTGGACAGAAATTGAGACTAAACTGAAACTTTCGGAATTCTTATTCGTATAAATAGATATAAAATAAAGGAGGAACAGCGAATGAAAAAGACAGTCTATTTTTCAGATAACTTCTTCTCTTCTGGAGAAACGGAGATATTTAATGAGGGTCAAAAAATTATTGGAAAGTTAGATTTAAGGAGTGCTTTTTCTGCTGCTGTAGATATCAAAGCTCCTGACGGGAAAATTATTTTAAGCGGAAGTTTCGGTTTTTTCTCGAACAAGTGGTATATAAAGGATTATGAAGAAAAAGAGTTAGGAGAACTTCGCGAACGTTTTGCATTCTTCAAATCCATTTATGAATACAAAGCCCACGGTCGTGGAATTTATCGCTTGGAAAGCCCTGCATTTTCAAGGGAATATACACTTTTTGATGAAAACGATGAGTTGGCTGCAGAATTCAAGAGAACAGATAGCTTATTTGAAGCAGCGGCATTTGAATTATCCGACTACACAACCGACTTAGAGACAGAAGAATTAGTAGCAGTTGTAATGGGAATGAACGCCATTCAGAAAAGAAGAAGTTCACAACACAGCTCTGCTCCCCCAGCTACATGATGATAAATGATAAAGGCTGACATTAAGCTATTATTGTTCCTAATGTCAGCCTCCTCACTTATTACGCCAATTCTTTTTTTAATTGCATTAACTGGAGTAACTCAGTATCAATATGGCAATATTCTTCGCTATCCTTACTTACCATGCTGATTTTCCCCAATAATTCGGTAATCCTGGCCTCCAGAATCGCAAGCTTTTCTCTGGTTTCTTTTTCAGAAGATGACGCCTGCACCCCTTTACTCTCTTCATACTCTTTTATGCCTGTTTCCACCCGTTTGATTCTATTATTTTCAATTACTAGCAGTTTGTCACATAGCTTCTCAATAAAATAGCGGTCATGAGAGATAACGATGAGCGTGCCAATGAACGTAGACAAAGTAGCCTCCATCTGTTCTCTGCTTGGTAAGTCCAGATGATTGGTCGGTTCGTCCAGGATTAAGACATCATATTTCTGCATAATCATGTGAACCAACTTGACCCTCGTCTTTTCACCAAGGCTCAAGGTATTAAGTGGTTTGGTAAGCTTTTCTTCTTGCATTCCCATATTTGCAAATATGGTGCGTGCCTTGGAAACACTTTCCCACCCAATTAGGTCTAAATATTCCATTGCGGTTTTATTGGAAGGTAAATCACTGACTTCCTGGCTCAAATAGGCAATTTTCAAAGAAGAACTTTTCCATAAGGAACCTCTTGAGATAGCTTCCTGATCCAACAGCATTTTGATAAAAGTGGTTTTCCCTGCCCCATTTTCACCAACTAACCCAATTCTCTCCCCGTGCTTCACATAAAAATGACTTTTTTCAAATAGGAGTCGATCATCAAATTGCTTGGTTAGCCCTTTCGCCTCCAGAATTCTTTTGCCTCTTTTACCATCCGCTTCAAATTCAAATTTGACCTGTACTTCTTCCTTTGGCTTTTCCACTTTATGTTTGGACAGTTCAAGCTCCAGCCTTTTTGTCTTTGATTTAATTTGATTATCTTTTTTCTTCGCTTTTACACGTTCAAATTCTTTTAACCCCATCTGCTTCCGTTCTCCAGGGTTATCCCTCTTCCCCGCTTCTCTATGCGCCTTTTCCGACCACTGTTTCAAATTTGCAACTTGATCTTCAATCATTTTTATTTTTCGTTGTTGCTTCCCATAGTCACGAGTTTGCTGGTCGAGACGACGCTGTTTCTCTTGGCGATAGGCTGTGTAATTCCCTTCATACTCCAATAGATTACAGTCTTCTATTTCGTATATTTTAGAAACAGTCATATCTAAGAAGTATCTGTCATGAGAGATGATGATTGCTGCACCAGCAAACTTACTTAGTTCTGATACTAACCAGGTTACACCTTTCATATCCATATGGTTTGTCGGCTCATCCAGACAAAGAAGCTGTGGTGTTTGCGACCATATTTTTGCCAAAGCTAGTTTAAGTTTCTCCCCACCGCTCAAGGTATCCGAGGATGCTCCCTCTTTTGTAATGGATTTAACCAAACCCAACTCACTTGTTGTACGTAAGAAGTCTTTTGCCTCCTCCATCATTTCTTGATCAGTATGGACGGTATAATCGGTGCTTTGCGGCAGATATCCGATTTTTAATGAATCTTGAAATTTAGTAATACTTCCAGAATCCGGTTGGATCGAACCCATCAATAACTTCATCAACGTGGTCTTCCCCGCACCATTCCAACCGACCAAACCTATCTTTTCACCATTTCTTATATCAAAAGAGATATCCTTCAAAATATCCCTTTCCCCAAAACTTTTATTCACTTGTTTCACTTGTAGTATCACTGTCATACATATGCACCTCATTATTGTTTTTGTTTATAAATGAGCAGCCACAGTATCAATCATCACAAAAAACCTCCCCATAATCCTGGAGAGGTTTAAATGAAAAGTCGATTGCCTATGCAAACAACGCCTATTCTACAAGTAAGTATCACAAAATAACACTAATCCATTTATGGATAGTGAAGCAACTAGACTCCGATACTTATGGCAGGTAAAAATGGGCAGACTAATCCAATTCTCCAGGTTTCTCATTTTACTAATCACATGAGTTCACTCCTAAGAAATAGATTAATTCCACATCGCACCTTGTACCTTCCTTTTCTCGTATAGTCTTACACTTTTAGTATATTTTCCCTTTTACCTATTGTCAATCCTAATTCAAACAATGGGTTTTGAAAAATTCCCTGGTTTGGTCGTGAGCTAGCTTTTTTAGCACTTCTTCTTTTTTGAAAAAACTAATCTCACTGATCTCGTCATCTTGTGGCAGCCAGTCTTTGTTCTCACCTGTATACTCAACAAGAAACATGGTTGTTTCTTGGGAATGATATCCTATCCTGTCCGCTACTTCTTGAGGAAATTTAAAGCTTATTTTTTCTTCAAATTCTTTTATAACAGAAAAGGTGTTCTTTCCGGTTTCTTCCTTTAGTTCTCTAAGAACAGCTTCATAAAGAGAGGAATCCGTTTTCTCTACCCCTCCCTTGATAAAATCCCATTCACCCTGGATTTCTTTTTTGCCTTCTGCCGTATTTATTTTTGTTTTTAGTATTAATATGTATTCATTGCCTATTGTTACAATCGCTCCTACCGCTTGTCTTATGTTCATAAGCGTCCTCCTCTCCGTTATCTGAATCTTTTCTCATTTTTATGATATACTATACATAAAGAAACAGAAACCATCATAACGGAGGTTATGCAAGACATGGAATATCTTTTTCCAATGATTGCGCTATTCTTGTTAGGTATGCTTGTTTTTTCAGGTGGAGGTTTAATGGCCTTCCTCAACGAAAAAGTTCATTTTGTCAGTGTGATTCTCACCATGGTCAGTTTTGGAAT
Source organism: Bacillus sp. m3-13 (assembly GCF_000175075.1). Taxonomy (NCBI): domain Bacteria; kingdom Bacillati; phylum Bacillota; class Bacilli; order Caryophanales; family Bacillaceae; genus Bacillus; species Bacillus sp. m3-13. The sequence goes on along the minus strand of NZ_ACPC01000009.1, from coordinate 232,344 downwards.
TTTATATAGTCTGATTGCAAGAATCACCGATTGGTTACCTGCCATCATTACAATGTCAACCGTTCTCTCGCTGTTAGGGATTTGGGTTGTGAACAACTATCGTAGTATCAAAATGGCTCCGAAAGATTTAAATAAGCAAACTCCATAAAATAATTTGATAAAGCACATAACCTTAGGGTTGTGTGTTTTTACGTCTAAAGTTGTATTAGTTTTTCGCACTTATTCCTGAGGTATAGTTGAGTGACTCCTTCTACAATAAATGTAGTTAGTAAATAACAGGAGGTAACTTCCATGAAAAATGCAGAATTATATGAAACCCATGTGAAAACGGTTAATTTAGATGCAGCGGTATCATTCTACAAAAGCCTGGGATTGGAGCTTGCTTACTTTTTAGAGGAGCGGAGAGTAGCATTTTTCTTTTTAGGGGATTCAGAAAAGAAACAACAGATGCTGGGAGTTTGGGAAGTAAATGAGCATGAGTTTGTTCGCTCCCATTTTGCATTTAAGGTTTCGCTCGAACAGTTGAGAAGCGTTCCAGAATTTTTACATGCAAAAGGTATTGCGCTCTCCCCAAGCTTTGGATTGGACGCATGCGAACCTGTTGTCCACGCATGGATGCCCGCTGCATGCTATTATTTCTCAGATCCTGACGGCAATAGCTTGGAGTATCTTGCTCTAATTGATCAGGAACCCAAACCTGAATTAGGCGTGTTACATCTGAGCGAATGGGAAAAGACTTTTCAGTAATAAGGATTTATTGCTACTGGGCAGCGCAGGATACTGAGGTTATTTTGCTTGTTATTTTGGAGCTGTCCATAGCAAATGTCCGAAGATTTTTGAAAGTTGACCAAAGTTTTGCAGAGTTGACCGAAGTTTTTGAAGAGTTGACCGAAGTTTTCCGATAATTGACCGAACCAAAAATTGAAATGACCGAACCCCCGGTAAAAGTTGACCGAACATCACAGTGAATTGACCGAACCTTCCAGTTTTTCAAGGTTTAAATGTCCGAAGCAAGGAGAATTTTGACCGAACCATTTTTCTACACTTAAAAAGTGGCTGTATTCTTTAAGTTCTTTCTTCATACCGGCGATGAGGACCTCTCTCTTCCTTTTTACTCATCACTCATGTCTTCATCACAACCATGAGGACTCCTCTATTCCTTTTTCCTCGTTACTCATGTCTTCATCACAACCATGAGGACCTCCCTACTCCTTTTTCCTCGTCACTCATGTCTTCATCACAACCATGAGGACTCCTCTATTCCTTTTTCCTTGTCACTCATGTCTTCATCACAACCATGAAGACTTCTCTCCCCCTTTTTCCTCGTCACTCATGTCTTCATCACAACCATGAAGACTTCTCTCCCCCTATTTCCTCGTCACCGAGGTCTTCATATCCACCATGAGCACTTCGCTCCTCCTTTTTCCTCGTCACAGAGGTCTTCATCACGACCATGAACAACAAGCATGAGACTATTCCACAATTCGCTTATTTTACAACTTCCCCCAGAAAACCAAAAAAACGCCCCGACAACCATAAAGGTTACTGGAGCGGCTATTAATAATTATCCATTTTTCAACGACAAGCTTTCCTTCAAATACCCAAAAGGTGTCTGAATAGCTTTTACCACGTATTTATTACCTGTTACCACCGTTACCAGAATACTCAATAACAGAAGCAACATATACCCTGCTGGCGAGTTGACGGCTTGACCAAAGCTCGTTTCAAAGAACCACTTAATGATAAAGCCGTGTAGGATATACACATAAAACGATCTTCTTCCAATACCAGTAAAGATATACTTATCTTTTGGCACGAGTGCGAAAAATGCAATGGTTACAAGCATGCTGCCTGCATATATGCCAATTCGCATCAACATATCGGTCACAGAAGAGAAGGTGTAGGTCCCATAAAGGATACTTGCTCCATCAATTCCACCTAACAAAAAGTAAATCGCTGCAAACAGCATGACAAGAAATGCAGAAGCATGTACTCGATACGCACCGTTTTTCAACTTCTCAAATAGGTCTGTTTTGGTTAAATAATACCCTATCAAAAAGAATGGGAAGAAATAAAACGTTCGATCCAAGCTTAAGAATCTTTCTGGGATATCTACATATCCAATTACGACACCTAAAAGTATTGCCAACGGAATACTGTATCTGGCCTGTAATTTTCCAAACAATGGCAACATCAGTTTCCAGGCAATCATACTCAATAAGAACCACATCGCCCATCTTGGGGTGAAGTATTCCAAGGTCATAGATGGATCTGCATAAAGCTGACTGTAAAACAGCGTGTAGATTGTCTGTAAAATTAAATATGGCACTAATAATCTCGTAATAATTTTTACATAATAGCCTTTTTTATGAAAGTTGGTACTAAAATGGCCTGCTAATAGAATAAATGCGGGCATATGAAAAATAAAGATAAAATGGTAGATGGACACAAGCCATTCATCATTTGCACGATATGGAGAAATGATATGCCCAAATACAACAAGAAAAATTAAGATAAACTTCGCATTATCAAAGAAGGAATCGCGAGTTTTCATGGTGTTCTCCTCCATTTCCAGTTATACGAAGGTATTTACCCACATTTATGCCATACATAAACATGGACATATATTCATTCGAAGAGTATAACATGAACTTGTCCGTTGGAGGAATGTAAAAATTTCCTTTCAAAATCAAAAAACAGATGGACTCATGCATCCACCTGCTATCCTCAGTACAACACTTCTTCCCCTTTTAAAAACCTGGTCAGCCATTCTACTGCTTCCTTTTCATCAGAACCTTCTGCTTTCACTGTCACGACACTGCCATTAGAAATTCCAAGAGATAATAAACCAAGGTAACTCTTTGCATCAATAACCTTATTATGTCTTACTACACGTATGTCTGAAACAAAACTACTTGCTTTTTCAACAAAGTAGTGAGCTGGTTTGGAATGAAGTCCGTATTCGAGTGCGACCGTTATTTGCTTCGATACCATATAAAAATCCCCCACATAACCAAATTTATATATGGTATGTGAGGGTAAAAGACTTCATGAATAATTTTCGTAAAATAGTACTTTTGCCTACTCCTAAACTTATTTAATCATCATTTCTACACCTGGCCCAATTGGGATGCCACCTAGTGCAAAAATAACCAGTAATATGATCCAGACACCTAAGAAAATAAGACTGTATGGCAACATTAAAGCTATTAAAGTCCCCAGTCCTGCTTTTTTATCATAATCCTTCATAAACGCCAAGACGACGATAATATACGGATTCAATGGTGTAATAATATTGGTGGAGGAATCCGCAATACGGAATGCCGCCTGAATGAATGCAGGGTGATAATCCAGCATCCAAAACATAGGGATAAATATTGGTGCCATCAAAGCCCATTGTGCAGATCCACTGAAAATGATCAAGTTCAATACGGCCGCAAGTAGAACAAAACCAATAATCCCTGGAATTCCTGTCAAGTTCATGCTTTCTAAGAATCCCGCTCCATTAACAGCAATCCATATTCCAAGGTTCGACCAGTTAAAGTATGCGATAAACTGTGCTGCTGCAAAAATAAGGACAATATATCCTGCCATATCTTTCATAGATTCTGTCATCAATTTTGGCACATCTGCAGTATTTTTAATTTTCCCTACTGTTACTCCGTAAGCAACCCCTACCACGATAAAAAAGAATAGGGTGAGTGGTACGATTGCAGTAAGGAATAGGGAAGGCACAAGTCCACCATCTTCATTTCTTAATATGGATTCAGGCCAGAAGACTGCAACTGCCAGCAACACTAAATATGTAAGTCCAGCCAGAACAGCATTTCTTAACCCTTTGCTTTCAAGGGGATTTGGTTCTTCCAGTTCTTTGTCAACTTTCCCTTTATACGTTCCAAGACGCGGTTCGATAATTTTTTCTGTAATTAAGGCCCCTACCACCGCAAGAATGAATACAGAGACCACCATAAAATAATAATTGTCTACAGGTGTGACGATTAACGACTCGTCAAAAGGTTTTATGGCTTCTGTCGCAATACCAGATAATAATGCATCTGTTCCAGCAACTATGACATTTGCTGTAAACCCGGCACCAACACCAGCGAAACCTGCTGCAAGCCCTGCAAGAGGGTGCCTGCCAACAGTATAAAAGATCATGGCAGCAAGGGGCGGTACTATAACAAACGCTGCATCTGATGCAAGATTTCCTAGAATACCAGTACCAACGACCGCATAGGTAATCAAAGCTTTTGGTGCATTTAATATGGTCTTCTTGATCCCTGCTTCAATCAATCCCACTTTATCAGCAAGCCCTATTCCAAGCATCATTGCCAGCACTAGACCTAAAGGTGCAAAACCAGTGAAGTTGGTAAGCATCGAGGTAAGAATGAATTCAATTCCTTCCCCTGACAATAAGCTCTTAATAGCCAGTTCTTCCCCCGTTCCGGGATGTTCAACCGTTACTCCAAACTGATTAACTGCAAAGGAAATTCCAATGATAAAAAGAGATAAATAGACAAATAGCATAAAAGGATCTGGCAGTTTATTCCCTAATCGTTCCACGCCTCCTAAGAATCTATCAAGCATGGAGGTAGATTTTTCTTGCTGTGTTTGTAGTTGACTCATTTTTTTCACTCCTTTTAGGTATAGTTCCTTTTTTATTCCGAAAATAACTGATAAATTCCAATCGCAACATTCGTTCCATTTATAATATAATAAATTTTCAGTTATTTCATCCGTTTTTGAGAATGGGAAATCTAACTACGATTTCCCCTTCACTCACAAAAAAGATAGTTTGTATATTTTTCTCGGTCTGCCACGATGTCCAGATTGTTCTTCTCCGGAGACTTTAATAAGGCCCGACCGTTCCATTTCAGTAAGTATTCTCCTTGCATTTCTTTCCGTACTTTTCAGCCAACTTGCCAGGTCTTGTGATGTGACGACATCTTTTTGATAGTAATGTGCCAATGACTTTATTCTAGAAACAATCGTCGGACTAATAGTAAGATCTTTGAGCTTTTCTTCCCACTCTTCCCCAAGTGAGCGCGATTGAAAAGAAAGCTTGTCGGACGAGCCAAAGAATTCAGTGACTTCACGGTCTTCGTTAACACAAACTAGTGTAGAGGAATCCTGTTCTCGAGCATGGTGAAACGCCTGCCTTACATTTTCTTCTGCTGCCAGTACCGTCTCACCAAATCCCAGTCCTAACCTTACTTTCAGTCCACTTTGCACTTTGATATCTTCCACCAATTGAAGTAATGACTCTCCTTCAATATGCCACTCAAGCTCCCCTCTTGTTGTGAAGAGAAAGAAAAGTCCGTCACCAAATTGTACAAAAGAACCATTTACCTCTTCTGCAAATCGGAGCATTAATCTTTTTAACTCAAGCTCCTTAATTTTCATTTTATGAGAGTAGTGCATTTCTTCAAGCGAAGCTTTGGTATGAATGACTTCAATTCCTAGAATGGCAATCTGCGATTTTCTATATCGCAATGAATGTGCCCGTTCAATCAATATTTCCAAGCTAGACAATATGGCAAGGTCGGACGGTATTACCCGAAAGCAAGGGATGTTTAGTTTCCTAAGTTTTCTATAGACTGCCTGTATACAAGTAAAGGCAACCTCGGTTTCTTTCTTTTCATATAGTTCTTGATGAAATGAAACCAAGTCTTCTACGGCTACAATCCCCTCATAGGAATAGGAGTGGAAGTTGATTGCTTGAAGGGAGAAAAAGTTTTTGTTCATCTCAATTCTGTCTTGCCTGATTGTATCAAGGCTAACTGTTTTGAGGATCTTTCCTTCCTTCACTTGAGCTTCTAAAAGGGTTCCAAGAAAACTAGAGCCATAAAGTTCAGCGAATCCACCCTCATTCTTTTTCAACAAATCCCGAGAAATTGCATATGTGAAGGGAACTTGACCAGAAAACATCCATTGATCGACTGATCCCCTGTTGTTATTGATGATTAAATCGATTTCTTCTAGTGCTGTATATGGAAAAGAAAACAATTCAACATTCTTAAATTCTTTTCCTACTAACATGATTCTCTCGGTGGAATCACTTGGACCGATTATACCTATTTTAACTTTCACTTCTTCACCTCATAATAAAGCAGATATACCACACTTTTCTATTCTAGGATAAAGATAGAATAGAGGAGATGTATACGTCAAGTGCCACGTCAAGAACCTTTTCATCATAATCAAATAGTGGATGATGATGGCCAGCCGCAAGTGGTGTACCGAAGATAAAATAAGTGGCTTTCCCTCCCCGGTCTCTTACATGATTGAGCATATATGCTGCATCCTCTGATGCCTTAAGTGGTAAGGTTTCTGTTACCTTCTTCACCCGCTTGCTGCTCTTTGTTGCATCATCCAAGAACTCTTTCCATCCTTGCTCTGAGGAAGCTTCTATTCCTTTACCTACTAACTGGATGTCACAATCTACACCATAGATTGCAGCGGAATGTTGAATGATCTTAGTAGCTTCATCCTCCATATATTGATTGAGGATGCTTGTTTCCCCGCGCGTTTCCAATGACATTGCCGCATGATCCGGAATGACATTTCTACCGCTACCTGCTTGAAGTGTGCCAACGTTTATTCTTGTTTCTCCTCCTGAGTGCCTTGGGATAGCATGAAGGTGTATGGATGCTGAGGCTGCAGCAAGCAAGGCATTTCTACCTTCTTGGGGCTCCACACCTGCGTGTGCAGACTTCCCGTTGAATAAAACATCAAGTTTAGATGTAGCTAGAAATCCATGTGCAGAAGCAACTACCTCACCAATTTGCATCGGAGCGATCCCGATGTGCCCACTTAAGAATACATCTACATCATCCAACCAACCTTTTGCGACCATTGATTTTGCCCCTCTGCTTCCCTCTTCTGCAGGTTGAAAGAGGAGAGTATAGGTTCCTGATAACTTTTCTTGATAGGTTGAAAGAAAAGTGGCTATACCGAGTCCTATTGCCGCATGTCCATCATGACCGCATGCGTGCATCACGTTAGGAGATTGTGATGAAAATTTATTTGAAGTGGGAAAGTGACCATTTGACGACTCTTTATTCTCCGTTATTGGCAATGCATCAATATCAAAACGAAGCGCTATATGCTTCCCAGGCCTCCCAGTATCAAGTCTGGCAACTACACCAGTATGACCACCCTCCATTTTTGATATCCATTCTACAGGTACACCGTTTTGGATAGCTTTATTTTCAGCGTTACGAAGAACATCAGGAGTTGGAACGCCCATTCTCTCTTCGGACACTAAGGCATCCTTACCTAAGGATAGAAGATAGCCAAGCTTATCAAGCTCTTTCGCTATAAGGTAGGTTGTCTCATATTCGGTCCAACCCAGTTCGGGAAACTTGTGTAAATGTCTGCGCCAAGAGATCAAAGAATCCGATATGGAAGAAACAAAATCTGAAACGTCTATTGCCATATTAATATCCGCCTCCTAGTTTTTATGTTGGATTTTTTCCAGTGCGTTTAATGTGACCTCAACGAGCATGTTCACACCTATTGGCAGGGCTTTTTCATTGAATTCAAATTTAGGGTCATGGAGAGGTTTTTGAACTTCTCTCCCTTCTACAGCTGAACCCAGCCAGAAGAAGGCTCCTGGATACCTGTTAAGAAATCTGGAAAAGTCTTCTCCTCCAAGTGACGGATCGACAGTTGGAGTTGCATTTTCAGATCCCAGTAATTTGTTGGCTGTTTCTTTTACAACTTCTGCCCATTCAGGTGTATTAATGGTTGCTTCATATCCATCAATATATTCAATATCTGCAGTTGCACCCATTGCTTTTGCAGCATGCTCCACTACTTCATGGAATCTCTTTTTCACCCTTTGTTTTGTTTCTTCTTTATAGGTGCGGATGGAACCTTCCAGCGTTACAGTATCTGCTATCACATTATATCTGTATCCGCCTTCTATTCTTCCGACCGTTACAACGGCTGCATCAATAGGGTTCACATTTCTGCTAACGATGGTTTGTAGCATGGTCACCACATGGTTAGCTGCAATGATAGCGTCGTTTGTTTGATGCGGCATGCTGGCATGACCACCGGAACCATTTATCACCACTTTAAATCGATCTGTTGCCCCCATCATTTCTTTAGACCGAATACCAATCTGGCCTACAGGTAGATCGGGCCAAACATGTTGTCCAAAAATAACATCCGGAACATATTCATCAAACACTCCGTCATCCATCATCGGTTTCGCACCACCATTTGGTGAAGCTTCTTCTGCAGGTTGAAAGACCAAAAGCACCGTTCCAGTCAGGTCATGTTTATGTTGATTTAATAAAATCCCTGCGCCTAAAAGCATCGTCGTGTGGGCATCATGTCCACAGGCATGCATGCTTCCTGGTTTAAGAGAAGCAAATGGCAGGTCCGTTTTCTCCGTAATAGGCAGAGCATCAATATCCGCCCTTAATGCAACTGTAGGACCCGGTTTTGCACCTTTAATTATTCCAAGAACACCTGTCTTGGCAAAACCTGTTTGAAAAGGGATGTCATGTTTACTAAGTTGCGTTTGTATTTTTTTAGAGGTTTCATATTCTTCGCCGCTGATTTCAGGAAACTGATGTACATCTCTTCTGAACTCAATTAGCTGTTTAAGCAAGAGTTTATCCATAGTTGGTATCGTTATATCCATCTATGTAACACGTCCTTTCAAGTTGTATTATCCATTAAAGGAAACATTCCTTAATTATGCCGTAATTACATACTATCATACTGTTTTTTATTTTCAACAAACATTTTTTATTTTCTGTTAATTCATCACTTTCTTCACGTTATGCGTTTTAAAAGAATACCTTACATTAAAGAAGTCCGAAATGCCACGGATTGGAGGGTTCAAATTGCCAGTTTCCATCATCTTTAATCAAATAAATGTCAACAGCATCAGCCAGAGTTCTGCCGTTTCCACAGGTCAGAACAACCAACCGGATTGGAGCACTCAGGGGAAAATCAACATGGGGAATGGAATTGAAATAGGAGCAGTAGCAGTTACGAATATTTGTAATGTAGTATTTGATGCAGACGGTGTTGATACTTCCATTGCGAATCCAGAAATCAACAACCCGCAACCGACCGCACAATTCTAAGGGGGCGTTAGTTTGAAAAGAAAGCATTCGTCGCAAATTCACATACTGCTTGATAAGATTGAAGTTATGTCCATTATGAATTGTTCCGGGATATTTACAGGAGAAAACATGCAGGCCAATTGGAGGACCTACCAAAAAACGAATATGGGGTTTGGCGTGGTGGCAGGAGAATATAATGATTCCGATTCCAATGTAAATATCGTCCATGATCCTGATGTGGTGGATATGCCGGTACAGAATAAATCTAGCAATTAATCGGTTTTCTCTTTGGCATGCATGCCCTCCTTTTCTTTTATTACACTCTGCAGCCATTGCGGCAATTCTTGATCTTCTGATTGCTCAAACATATCAATAAAGGAAGAGTCACTAACCTGGCTTTTCGTTCCATGAATATCATTTTCATCGCCACTTATGTTTCCTACCCCTTGGTTATGCTTTTTATGACTTTGAAACTGGGAAGGGTAATTGTTCCCCATGTTAATGCAAGAAGCACTTTCCACCACTCCAATCCGGATGCTTCCTATGAAGAAATTAGGCGAATAATCGCTCATCCAATCTCCTCCTTCCCATTGATTTTTACGGAAAATCCGTTTTTTCTATTTGTCACACTTATGTGCCGGCTTTCCTCGCTTTTATTTTTTTGTTTTTTTAAAGGACGATAGGATGGTCTATTTTTTTCGTTAAATTCTTTATTTGTTTGAGGTTCCTTTACGGGAGTTTGCTGTTTAGTGTCAAAATTATTCCCTATATTTAACGTCCCGCTAAGCTGTTCGATACCGATACTATCTAGATGATAGTTTAGTTTATCAATTTGAGCATTTTGAATTTCCAATGTTTTGATATGATAGTGGACAACCTGCTGTTTTGTATCATTCATCTTATTAAACCGTGTGGTAAGTTGCTCAATTTTTCACTTCTAAGTCTCGAATCCTTCTTTCCATTTCATCATTGTTAGACATAAATAATCACAACCATTTAGGATGAAGTTTGTTCGTTGCCGCCACTTTGGCTTTTTACTGTATTACTTGATTGTCGGATTGAGTTTCCTTTCACCTGAAAGTATTCCAAAACCTTGATTTTTCCTTTTGTGTTGACTTCGTATTCCAACTTACTATTTTTCCCTTTATTTAAAGAGGATGAGTTCATCAGAATATCTACTTTAAAATCCTTCACCTCAAACTTCAAGCTGCCCCCTCCTTACAAAATATATTATTCAATAAAATCTATCTCAACTGATACATCTTGTGCATTTTTTTTGAAATATGAGCGTTAGTAAACCTTGTTTGTATTGTGCAGTCAATTTCTCTGGTAACAAACGAAAAGGGGATTTGAACAACACGATGAAAGTCACCGAAAAATCTTTCTCCTTGGAGCAAGTTTTCTCTTGGAATGGGGGTAGGGGTATGGAATGCTGCCTTTAATGAATAATTGATTGTTTCTGACGGAGATTTGGATGTCTTCAGCAGATTTCAATCCGGGAAGTTCCATTATTATTAGTCCTTTGTCTTCGGTTTCCATGATATCGATAAGAGGGATACGTTTTGGTATGACAGGAAGCATGTCTTTCCAAAACTTATCTCCCAATACTTCGTCTATTTTATCGTTCATTGTTTCCCATGGGTTTGTATGCTTTTTTTTCATCAGCCTCCTCCCCATTTAAATTCTCGATAACTCTATAGCTATGTATATGTGGGAAGTTCATGCTTTTATTCAAAAAAAAGAGAAACCGTATTTATGGTTTCTCTTAGACTGTTGATCTTCGTTTCAGGCGCTTCGCTTTCCGCGAGCGGACCGCAGGAGTCTTCACGCCTTCCACTACGATCAACTAAAGTTTTAATTAATCATTATTTTTCTTCTATACCTAAAACGCGGTTGATGCGTTTTTTTAGCATTTTCATTCCGCTTCCGCCTGCTTGGAAATGGCGGAGTTTTCCTTCCTCGTCAAATACATAGTAAGCTGGTACGTATTTGTTTTCGAATGCTTCTGTTAGTTTATGTTCACTATCCACAAAAATCGGTTGTGTGATGTCATGGCCCATTGCCATGGAACGAATTACGCCGATATCAAGGTCATCTTCTGAACGTGGCATGTGTACTGCGATTACATTCAAGTCGTCGTCATATTCGTCACGCAGTTCATTGATTTCAGGCATTGCTTCCTTACAAAGGTGGCAGCTTACTGACCAGAAGTGGATAAGGGGTTGCTTTTCCTTTTAGCTCGTCCATTGTAACTTCTTCGTTGATCCATTCTGTTGCCCCTGTTAGTTCAGGCATTTGCTCTCTTAATTTCATTCTACTCTCTCCCTTTTATTTTTATATGGATTATCTTTTTATAATTATTATTATTTAATACATTTTATATTATATTCATATCATTATTTGCTGTCAACTAGATTATATTTATTATAAATAGATAATTAAAATAGAATACTAAAAGAACCAAGCAAAAGTGCCCTGCCCTTTAAAAATAATTGGTTAAGCTCCGTTGTTGATTTCCGCAAATGGCTTCGCTTTCCTAGGAGCGCTGCTGGAGCCTCCTCGGCTCCGCCTGCGGGGTCTCCACCTAGCACTATCTCCCTCAGGAGTCTTCGCCTTTTGCTCCAATCAACAGCTCTAGATCACTAGAACGAAACGTTATTACTTATTCAGTTAACTCAGGGAAATACCATACCTCTTAGGAAATCCTAAAAGTTAATGAAGTCATCTTGTTGATTGCAGTGGAAGGCGCGAAGACGCCCGCGGGAGGAAGGGACAGGTGAGACCCCGCAACGAAGTGAGGAGGCTCACGGACCGCCCGCAGGCAAGCGAAGCGCCTGGAACGGAAATCAACCGGATTTTATACTCTCTTATTTATAAAAAAAAAGAAGCTTACTTACGCTTCTTTTTTGTATGGTACTCTCAAGGTTATGATTAGCCCGATGAAGGCTAGGATGATTAGGGAGCCAAGGGCTGTACGGCTTGCTAGGTTTCCGTAGCCGGCAAGCACGAGTGTGATGGTTCCGTATAGCAGCGGTCCGACAATGGAGGAAACTTTACCTGAGAAGGCGAAGAGTCCGAAGAACTGCCCTCTTTTTCCTTCTGGTGTCAGCTCTATGATAAACGTTCTAGACGTTACCCATGTTGCTCCAAGAGCGACTCCAAATAAACTTCCTGCAAGCCAAAGCATCCAAGGATCGATGGCAAAGACAGCAAAACATAATGCCACTATCAAGAGCCCAGCTACGGATGCTACCGCAAGTTTTGATCCGATACTTCTTGAGATATAACCATAGATAAATGACCCGATAATACTCGAAACAGTAGAAACTAAATAAAGCAATATAAATTCAGTTGCTGAAAAGCCTCCTATTGCCCTTGCATAGATAGCCATCATCGCAATCGCCGTAGCAATGGCATCATTGATAAAGAAATACGCAATCATAAAGAGAAAAACAGGTCGATACAAACGCATCTCTTTAAACGTCTGATAGATCTCTTTATAGCCACTGAAAAATGATTTTTTCTCTTGAACTTCCTTAGGCTTTTCCTTAAAAATGAAGAACAAAGGCAAAGAAAATAAAAGAAATAGTACTCCGGTCGGGATAAAAGCCCGATGAAAATCACTATCCCCCACATATAGGTATACCGTGAGCCCGAGCAATGTCCCCATATACCCTACTGCGATACCAAACCCTGATATTAACGGCAATTCCTTTTTAGTCCCCAGGTCTGGAAGCATCGTGTCATAAAAGATGAGGGAGGAATGAAAGAAGAACTTTGCTACCACAAACAATAGGAGCACTAATATGAAACTAACCGGTAATCCAAACATTGTTTGGGAAGTTTGAAGAGATGCAAAAACACCCATGAAGATAGTGGAAAAAACGGCTATTAAGGTAAAAGGAATGATGAATTTTTTCCTTTTTCCTGTCCGGTCAATCATTACCCCGAATAAAGGAGAAAACAAAACCAGAAAAAAACTGGCCGTTGCGTTTGCATATGATAGAAATGTACTTGCAATTTGATCCATTCTTTCATTTGTCCCTATCACTTCCTGTAAATAAAAAGGGAAAAAAATCGTAATGATATTGGATGAAAAAATAGTATTGGCAAAATCATAAAGAGCCCAAGAAATAATAGGCAGGGAAAAATATAAGGCCCATGGAGATTTTTGGTTTTTCTTGATTGCTTCCGTTTTCTACTTTCGGTTCCAAATTTGCCATTAAAACTTCCTCCATCAATTAATGTGATAAGAAGACTATTCTCTAATAACCCCCCCACTCCTCCTTTCTACATGATTTTTTACGTAATATTTACACGCTGTCTATCTTTTCCCATTATATGCTGTTCATTTCTGCTAAAAACGCTAACTTGCATGAAATCTTTCTTCCTACTTCATACTATCAATAATCGACATGTGAAAGATATGAAGGAGGGTGTCATGCATGCATCAAAAACTGTTAATTATTCCATTAGTATTTGTTCTTTCCTGTGGGTGTGCTAATCAAAGGGATGAAGAAAGTGCAAAGGGACCAACGATAACAGAAGAAAGAAAACAACCTGGATTGATGTCCAATGATGAACTGATAAGAGATTCACGGAATGAAGCATTGATAAACGTAGACAACACAAATGGCGATAATGATCAAAGGAAAATCTCTAGACAAGAAGCGAGATCAAGTCTAATGAAGTATTTGGAGCTTACCAGGCATGATAGTACAGATGTTGCTTACGAGGGCATTGATGGGGAATTTTACTTATTTCATGTATCTGATCTTGTACATTTTAATAATCAACCGGAAAAATTATCACGCGGATGGTACAAGGTCAATCGAAATACTGGTGAAGTTTCTTTATGGAAAAAATAGAAAAGAGGCTGGCGTTGATTTTCAACATCAGCCTCTTTTGTTTACTTAGTTTTTGATAACAATAGGTAATATAACTGTGACGGATGTGCCGTTATGAACCTTGCTTTCATAATGGATTTTACCTTTCATTTCATGAATCAATCTGTTTGTTATCATGCTTCCTAATCCTGTACCTTTTGTTTTTGTCGTATAATAAGGTAACCCGAGTTTCTCTAATTGCTCCTCGCTCATTCCTATTCCATTATCCACAAAGGTGATTTCAACCTGCCCTCTTTCATCTGCAGGCTTTTTCACGATTTTCACATATCCACCTTGCTCTTCATCCACTGCCTCAATTCCATTTTTAATGATGTTCATTAATACCTGCTTTAAATGTTGTTCATCACTGTAGATATAATGCTCCCCCTCTAAGTTAAGGTCTATGGAAACATTGCGGTATGACCCGAATGGTCTGAGCAACTCTACAGAGTCTTGCAGGGCTTTATTAACATCTATATAAGATAAAGTGAAGTTTGTCGGCCGTGCCACAGTCAGATAATTCGTGATAATCTTATTGGTCCGATCCAATTCATCAAGAATGAGTGGAGCAAATTGCTTTAAATTTTCGTCTTTGGTGTCGGAGTTAATAAATTGAATAAAGCCTCTGACAGTTGTAATGGGGTTTCTGATTTCGTGAGCAAATGCTGCTGCCATTTGACTGACTGTTGAAAGTTTATCAAGATACAAAGTTTCATCAAACTGTTGATTAGCAATGATTAATTTTTCTACCGTAAATATCAAAGCCGTAAAAGTTAAGCTGAATGCAAAGAAAATAAACAATATAAAAATTAATATCTAAAAAAGATACTGTACTAAACAAAATGAAAATATATACCAAATAATAAAAGGATATGACAATAACTCCATATAATACTTTATTGGCGCTCTTAAGAAAGCCAGAACGGAACAAAGACACCTATTCCTAAAGCAAGAATGGAAACCGCAATGCCAACGTAAACATACTCTCCACCAATCAAGTATCGCAGCATTACGACTATAGCTGTACAAAGCAGGCCAGGATACCAGCCTCCATACAACGTAACAATTAGGATAGGGATCATCCTAAAGTCAAAATTGGTATCTTCCAGTGTTTCAATGGGGTAAAGCATACACAACTTTGCAAGAAAATGCACTAAACAGTCCAAGTATGGTTGACTGTTTAAAATTCAGGGGTTTTCTTTTGCTGAAGGGAAAAAATAAATTCGCATTGAACATCAATGAAAAGATGATGGTTATATTAACAATTAGCGGTTTAATTAGATAAATCATTCACAACAAATCCTCCAATTAATAACAACATTACTTATATTACCCACCCGACTCAATTTAATGGGTAAAGTGTTAAATTTTATAATTTAGCACCCCATCCATTATAGGCTTCTTGTATGAGTTCGTCTAGAAATACATGACACTTTCCAAAAAACTCACCTGAATAATCGGATTTCAATTTGCGTTTGAATATTTCGCTAAACCTATTATTAGTATCCGACATCTCATCTTTCCTTTATAATAAAAGACAAACCACTCTTTACATACAAAGGTGTGATCGAATTTGGCAATAAAACTTGTAATACTTGGTCTTCTCATGGAAGGAGACAAGCATCCATATGAAATCCAACAAGTGATGCATGACCGTAACATGGAACAATATATTAAAATGGCAAAAGGCTCTCTCTACTATGCCGTAGAGCAGCTTCTTAACAAAAAACTTATTAAGGTCAAGCAAGTGGTAACAGACCAGACTCGTCCTGATAAGACCATATATAGTATCACTCGTGATGGAAAAGAAGCTTTTCAACAGTTACTGAAAAAGCAGCTACAAGCAGAAAGCACGCACTTTCATCCAATGTACACTGCCCTTGCATTTATACATCTTGGGGATGAAAACCTGATTAGAGAGGCCTTATCTGCGAGAATCTCCCATACAAAGATGCAACTTGAAATGCTAGAAAGGGTATATAATCAATATGGTATCCATGCCCCAAAAGGGTCACAAGCCATTATGGAAAACGCCCATGAACTCTGCCAAGTAGAATTAAAATGGCTACAAAGACTTCAGGAAGATGCCGATGAAGGGTTATTTAATCAAGAAGGCTAAGAAAGAGCGGGTCCTCTCTCCCCTTTTATTTATAAGTTGTTTGATTAGTCCGCTGTTCCTTTCCGCAATCGGCTTCGCTTTCCGCGGGGCGACCTTGAGCCTCCTCGGCAAGCCTGCGGGGTCTCAACATTGCCGCTACTCCCCCGTAGGAGTCTACGCCATTAGCTCCAATCCACAGCTAGATATTAATTTAGAGATTGGTTATTGGCTTTTCAGTAACTCGGTTAGAAAACTTATTTGACCTTAAGGTTAATGAAAACATCTTGTTGATTGGAGTGGAAGGCGCGCAGACGCCCGCGGGAGGAAGGGACAGGTGAGACCCCGCAACGGAGTGAGGAGGCTCACGGACCGCCCGCAGGCAAGCGAAGCGCCTGGAACGGAAATCAACTGGAATTTATACTTTCCTACATTCAAATAAAAAACGACGCACCCGAAAAGTTGGGTGCGTCGTTTAATAATCTTTAATGTGCCGGAAAATAAATCATTTGTATTAAGAATATAACTGCAAATACATAAATGAGCGGATGAACATCTTTCCACTTTCCATTTACAGCTTTCATAATCGGATACGTAATAAAACCAACCGCTATCCCTGTTGCGATGCTTGAAGTTAACGGCATCGTCAAAATAATGGCGAAAGCAGGAAACGCTTCATCAAAATTTCTCCATTGTATCTTTGCCAGACCTTCCATCATAAAACAACCGACAATAATTAATATCGGTGCAGTGATTGCCGGTAAACTGGATATAGCGGAAATTGCCGGGGAAAAGAACATCGATAAAAGAAACAATCCAGCTACCACAATAGAAGTCAATCCTGTTCTGCCACCTGCAGCAACCCCGGCAGAAGATTCAATATAAGCACAAGAAGGACTTGTCCCAAGGGCTGCACCAGCTGTCGTTGCTATCGCATCAGAAAGTGTCGCAGGCTTCGTTCTTGCCAATTTACCATCCTTCATAAATCCAGCTTGTTCTGACACCCCTACAAGCGTCCCAGTAGAATCAAAAATAGTAACTAAAATGAATGCAAATACCACTGTATATAAACCGTTTGTTACTACACCACTAAGTGCATCTCCAATATGGATGAACTGAGGTGCAGGAGGCATATCCACAATGCCGTTAAATGAAAGCATATTAAAGAAATAGCCTGCGATTGCCGTCAAAACCATACCATAAAACAGGGCACCGGATACCCGTTTTGCCATAAGAATGAGGGTGACGAACAGTCCTCCGATAGCAAGCGCCGTAACAGGACTTGTGAGATCTCCAAGTGTAATCATCGTTGCTTCACTCGGAACTACAATACCTGCCATCTTTAATCCAAGAAACGCTATGAATAAGCCAATACCCGCTGTAATCCCATACTTTAATGGCGCAGGTATCGCTTCAATAAGCGCTTTTCTTAAATTGGTCAAACTTAAAATAATGATAACTAGTCCAGCTAAAAACACCGTTCCCAACACTGCTTGATAGGTAAGTCCCTGAGTAGCTACAACACTTGTGAAATATGCATTAAGGCCCATCCCCGGAGCAACCGCTATTGGATACTTTGCAAATAGTCCCATGGTTACCGTCCCAATCACAGCGGCAATGATTGTTGCCATAAACACTTGTTCAAATGGAATACCTGCTGCTGAAAGAATAGCCGGATTCAACAAAAATTATATAAACCATCGTAAGGAAAGTCGTAATCCCCGCTAATACCTCTTGTTTAATTGACGTATTAAACTTTTTAAAATTAAAATAGTTTTCCAACTTAAAAATCCTCCAAAAACGAATGTATTATTGAAACCTTACTAATAATATTCGTTTTCTACTGATATTTCAAGAGGAAATTAAAAATTCTCGGCCAATACTTTATTATTTTTCCGAATCACCATTGATTTCAAGTTGATTTCAATAGATAACTATCCTTTCTTCAACTTTTTTAAGGATAATACTCTCTAATTGTTTTCCCTATTACTATTTTGGGTATATTCAAAAATAAGTAACCAAACAAAATCATTTAATCAACTGTCACTCATTTACAAAGTTTCCACTATTTTTTCTGATATATCTAAATTTTCTAAAAATTATACTTCACAAACAGGACAAAATATCAGATAATAGGAAAAAGGATGAGCAAGCATATATTCCATCCTTTTCATGATTCACCCATTAATACGCATTCCAAAATTCCACACAGGGGGTAGAAATTATGAATAAGCATTTTTCTTTTCAACCTGAACAATCTGTTTCCAACTTCAAAAGCTTTGATATGACCAGAGAGGAGAAAGTCGCTCAAATCATTGTCGACTCTTCTGTCTTTCAATTCCATAAAAACAGGCTGATGAACGAAATAGATCTAGCATTAGGTGAAGGCGACCGTCAAAAATTTAAAACACTTTCAAACGAATATAATGCTCTATTAGATGAGTTCTCTCACTTACAGTAAAAAGCAAAAAAAGAAGCGGAAACTTCATTCCGCTTCTTCTTGCTTTTCGGGGAGCTTTTTCTCTTTTGTTTTCGCCTCTGTATGGCAGCAAGAACATTGTTTCTTTGTCTCTTTTTCCTGCTTGTACAAGTAAGCGAGCACCCCAATAATCATAAACGAAAAGACCCCTGATGATGAATCCTGAAAAAACAACTCCTCTGCATACCTTTCCAACAACGTAACCCAGATTTGTAGCACAATATCCATTACACAATCCCCTTTCAGACGGAATCCAACAGACACCAAATCCCAGTAATACAAAGGTGAAAGGAGTGCATCCAAAGCAATGGAGACGGCAACTAAAAAATTATGTGAATATTCTGTGTTTATAATTATTATAATGGTTATGTAAGTTTTTTCCTATCCTACTAGCTTCTTATTTTTATAGGACTTCCCTAGTACGCTATGGACCAAACAAACGTTTCCCTTCTCTTTCTAGGTATCAAGGAATCCCTCTTCCTACCTATACATTTTACTACAATAATCTCTTGGACAAGGGGATAAAAGTCAGTTAAACTAACTTAAAAAGCTTGAATACATAAAGGGGCAATTTATATGGAGCATCTAATCAATTCGAATGTAAAAGATATTGAAATCTCAGGAATTCGCAAATTTTTCAACCTTGTAGCAAAATATGATGATGTACTTTCCCTTACAATTGGACAACCCGATTTCCCCACCCCCACTCATGTTAAAGAAGCAGGAAAAGCTGCCATCGAAATGAATAAAACCGTGTATACCCCAAATGCTGGCATCCCTGAACTTAGGAAGGCTGCCACTGATTTTGTTAAGAAGAAATACATGATGGATTATGACCCTGAGACAGAGGTGATTGTTTCCATTGGGGCCAGTCAAGGGATCGATATTGCATTTCGTACCATTTTAGAACCGGAAACGGAAGTGATCTTACCTGGGCCAGTCTATCCAGGTTACGAACCTATTATAAAACTTTGCGGGGCAATACCTGTTCATATTGATACGCGCGAGACTGGTTTTCAATTAACAGCAGACTTAATAGAAAAATACATTACCGATAAAACGCGTTGTATCATTCTACCTTATCCATCTAACCCAACTGGTGCAGCATTACCAGAAACGGAATTAAGAAAAATAGCAGACCTGTTGCAAGACAAGGATATTTTTATTTTGTCAGATGAAATATATAGTGAACTTGTTTTTGAGGGCAAGCATCAATCTATTGCCACCCTCCCCGGCATGCGAGAGAAAACTATCGTCATCAATGGTGTATCCAAATCCCATTCCATGACAGGTTGGAGAATAGGTCTTGTATTTGGTCCTGAATATGTGATGAAACAGATGTTAAAGGTGCATCAGTACAACGTTTCCTGCGCAAGTTCCGTCTCTCAATACGCCGCATTGCAGGCTTTAACTACAGGAATTAATGATGCAGAGGATATGAAAGTACAGTATCAAGAGAGAATGAACTATGTGTATGGACGCCTTCTGGATATGGGGCTTGAGGTAGTGAAGCCAAATGGCGCATTTTACCTGTTCCCTTCCATTGAGAAGTATAAGATGAAATCGTTTGATTTTGCGCTAAAACTTGTAGAGGAAGCAGGCGTCGCGGTTGTACCAGGTAGTGCCTTCTCTGACCTAGGAGAAGGATATGTAAGACTTTCCTATGCCTATGACATGCAAACACTTCAAGAAGCAATGGACCGTATGGAACGTTTTTTAAAAAACTTATAAGCGAACAAGAAAAAAAGGAACGACTCTATGCACAAGTAGTCGTTCCTTTTCCCTTTTATTTTCTCAGATGTTTAATAAACCGCTTCAATTCTACCTTAGTTGTCGTGTTCAACCAATCTTCCAGTCTTTCATTTTCCTCCTTAAAGTGCCATCCGATTACCTCTTCAAGTTCTTCCCTATATCCATCAAACTGCCCTTCTTCACTTTGGAGATTTTTAATTAAATGCTCCCAATCAACCATCACATCATAAATCCCTTGCTCTGGATGTTCTTGCCCCAATTCTGCTACATAATCAAAAGGAGCACCTAAAAACAGTTCTAATGCTAGCCAATCGCCGATGTATTCATGGCGATATCCCTGCTCCATTACCAGTTGAAACTGTAATTTTGCCTCTTCATACTTTTCTTGTTTCAATAGGGCCATTGCGTGAATTCCCTCAATATATTCATATAAAATATCTCCTTTAATAGCTTCAAACTTTCCATACCATTTTTCGTAGTTTTGCCAATCCTCTTTCTCATAATAGTATTGGAGAATATCAAGAAATAGTATCTCATTAGGAGATTTTTCCGCCAACTCCTCTAAGTAAGGAATTGCCAAATCTTTTGAGGATTTATTCAACACCGTCTCCTCAACACCGATGATTTTGCTTATCATTAGCAAACTATGCAGGTCATCTGAATCCTCAGCATAATTTCGCTTATACATTTCCAATGCTTCTTCCGGCTTATTCTTTAATAAAACTTTATCTGCTTTTGATAATTCTCTGTTCTTCAAATAAAAAGTCGGCAGGTTTCCAAATGTATCGTCTCCTAATCTGTAACCTTGGCTTTGCGTGATTAAATCACCTTTTTCATTATACGCTTCCACATTCCAGAAAAAACGACCTCTAGGATCTGCGAAACCAAGTACAGAGGAATAATCAATCCCCTTCCCATCACTTTCTTCCGTAAACTGAATGCCTCCTTGCGAAAAGTAAAGATCTTCTACGGGAACAGTAAGTTCAGTGCTTTGAATTCCACTTTTTAACCCATGGGATACGGAGCCTCCCTCAACTTCCCTGCCTACACTGATATTGTAGTATTCCGCCCCTTCCACAGGTTTCCAAGAGAAATGAAGTTGGTTATCTGTAATTTCCACAGAATTTACCGGCTGATGGATTTCAATCAATGGATTAATTTGTGAATCTTGTGCAACAACATCTTTGTCTTCCACTTCAATCCAGGGGTTAGAAGGCATGGATACAGCAAAACCATCTATCTGTTCAAAGGTAAATCCAAATCCAAGCTGATAACTGCCGGGTGGAACATTCTTGAAGACATATTCTCCGTTTTCATCGGTAACGGTTTGGTATTGTTCATCTGCTCCAATGCTGTAATGCAAATTGTTTTTATCACGGAGAAATACCCCCACACCTTCCATAGGTGTTTTAACATAGGAGTTGACAAGTACTCTTCCTCTAACAGTATTAACTGTCTCTGAGTTTAACCCATTTTTAATCCTATCTACTTTTGCTTTTGTATAGGTGTCATCTTCAGAAACATTTGCATTGAAATCTTCTATATAATTTAAGGCAAGTTCATATTGTCCATTTTTAGCTGCCAAATCGATTTGTTTGGTTGCCAATTCCGATCTGAAATATGTTTTATTTCCCCTATCTAAAGCAGTTTGCAGCACTCTATCCCCTTTTTCCCATTCGCCTTTCTGGTTGTAATAATCCGCTACTTCACCAGCCGCTGCCTCCATATATCCATCAGTCGGTCCTTCTTCCACATACTCCAACAGATAAGGAAGTCGTTCTTCAAAAGAGAATTTCACTTTTACCTGACGAGGATCAGACCAATGAGTTAAGGTCTTGCCGACATATACATCATATTTCAAGGTATAAGCACCCTCAATCAAGTAGTCCCGGATAAGTGCGAATCTCTGCTCAGAAAAAATTTTTCCATTGTCTAGCAGCTCTTGTATTCTCTCTTTTCCAATCTGCTCCCCGTTTGCCATCTGTTGTTTAGCCATATATATGGTGTACTGGGGTTGTATTAAATAGAAGAATAGTGGAAGAAATAAAACAAATGACATCAGAGTTAACACTATATGTTTAATTTTCACCTTTATTTTCATGTTCCTTCACCGCTCTTTCATAGTCATCCTTCCAATAGGTGTATCCTGCTATCTGAATTATTTCACGTTCGGCCTGCGTTGTGGTGACCTTACTATTTAGGTCATCCTTTAGTGAGATAGTTGAGAAAATTAAGGTAGCGGTCACTACCATTGGAAGAACAGGCAACTCAATTTCCTTATTCCAGAAGGATGAAAGTTTTTGAGCAAAACTTTTCGGATGCGTTTTTTGTATAACTTTTTCACATCCGGTAAAATGGAAGTCCTTTATCTCATGATCAAGTCTTTCTTTAACCGCTTGTTTTTCTTTGTGTTGCACTTTCATCCTCCCCTTTCTCGAAAATGTCCTTTAAATTAGAGCGTCCTCGTTTTAACCTTGTTTTCACTGTACTTTCTGCAATAGCTAACAATACTGCGATTTCGCTTATTTTTAGTTCATTGAAATAATAAAGAATGATTACTTCTCTGTATTTATAATCCAACTTTTGTATCGATTCACTTAAAGATTGATTCTGAAAATCAAGTAATAATTGAGCTTCCGGACCTTCTATCTGTTCGTCCTCTGTAACTCGTTCAGCAAATTCAAAGTTTAATAGGATGCGCTTAAAGCTCCATTTACGCTTTTGCATTTTACAACGGTTAACAGTAATGGAGGTGAGCCAGCTTTTTAATTTTTCTTCTTCATCTAATTGATGAATTTTTTGATAGGCTGTGATGAAAGTATCCTGTACCATTTCTTCCGCAAGATGTTTATCTTTTACCAATAAATATGCCGTTCGTAGAAGATAGTCCCCAAAAAGGTTCATCAATTCTTTAAGGGCTGATTCCTCTTTATTTTTTAATCGTTTCACTAGGTGCAAAGCTCACTCACCCCCCTTTTCTTTTGAGGTATATACTTAAGATGCAGGTTAAAAAGAAATAGTTTCAACTTTTCGTAAAAAAATGTTTTTTTGGTAGATATATATTACCGTAGCATAAAGCGGGGGAGTCTGGGTGGATTTTTATAAGGATAAGTTTTCGGTAAACACCGCTGTTGATTTCCGCAAACGGCTTCGCTTTCCGCGGGGCGACCTTGAGCCTCCTCGGGCTACGCCCTGCGGGGTCTCAACAATGTCGCTCCTCCCCCGCAGGAGTCTTCGCCTTTTGCTCCAATCAACAGCTATGAATTACGAGAATAATACGCTAATGCTTTTTCAGTTAATGCGGTTAGAAATCCCCTAAAAACCCATATGTGAATGAAGTCACTTGGTTGATTGTAGTGGAAGGCGCGTAGACGCCAGCGGGAGGAAGGGACAGGTAAGACCCCACAACGGAGGGAGGAGGCTTACGGACCGCTCGCAGGCAAGCGAAGCGCCTGGAACAGAAATCAACCGGATTTTTCACACTCCTATTCGTAAAAAAAGAAAAGGCCCTACCTTATGAAAAAGGGAGGGTCTTAGTTTAATGGTTTGTTAGATTATTGCAAAGCCGCTTCGAGGTTAATGACACCGTACCCGTAGTTGAAGGACGATCCTAAGTTGGTTGCCGTACTGCGTAACCTTTCGCGAACTTCTACATTTGTTAGGTTTGGATTTTGCGCCAGTAATAATGCCGCAGCACCTGCCACATGAGGAGATGCCATGGATGTTCCATTCAATTCGCCATATTGATTGCCCGGCAATGTACTGTTGATAGAAACTCCAGGAGCCAACACTTCAAGTTGACTTCCCACACTTGAGAAGGAAGCGCGGTTATTATTAGAATCTACCGCACCAACAGCGATAACGGAATCATATCTTGCAGGATATCCGATTGTGTTTATTAAGCCAAAGAAAGAACCGCTGTTACCAGCTGCAGCCACTACAACGATACCACTGTTATAGGCATTGTCGCTTGCCTGCTTCAACGTACTTGAACCTGTGCTGCCACCTAAACTCATATTGATAACATCCATATCATTATCTATCGCCCATTCAATTCCTTGAGCGATTCCTGCAAGTGTCCCGCTTCCGCCAGCACTTAATACTTTTACCGCATAAAGATCTACATCATAAGCGACACCAAGTACTCCCGTATTATTATTTACTGCTGCGATCGTTCCTGCCACGTGAGTACCATGGCCATTGCCGTCTGTCAGAGCATCCGGTTCTTCGGAAACAAAGCTTGCCCCGCCTACTACATTCAAGTCCTCATGGCTTGCATCAATTCCTGTATCAAGAACTGCCACTTTTACGCCAGACCCTGTAACACCTTGGGCATGTGCCACATCCGCTTTAATATGAGGTACCCCATAAGGAACCGTTTGTGCTGTTGTGTGCATTTCCACATTTTCTTCCACATATTCTACTAACGGGTTTTTCTCAAGTGCTGCGGCAGCCACTTCCGGCAACGTGATATGTAACACATTCATATGTTTAAACTGATGCTCCACCGAACCGCCGAGAGTGGATACTAACTTGTCCGCTTTGGCTACAGACGGACCACTTTTTAAACCAATCAGATATTCTTTCATTAACGGCTTGCCTTGTGCACCTGCGTCTGATGGCGTGAATGAGAAGGATAGAACCATTGCTACGGCTAAAAATAAGGTAACTAATTTTCTTAAAGACCTATTCATAAAGCTCACTCTCCTATAAAAAATTTATAAAGCACCAGTGTCTTCTCTATTTAAGAGTTGATCCTGGTGCTTCTATTCAAAGGGGGGACAACTTAGTTATTGCAAAGCACTTTCAACGTTAATTACACCATGTCCATAATAGAACGCATCGCCAAGGTTAGTGGCAGTATTTTTTAGTTTTTCACGAATTTGTACATTCGTCATGCTAGGATATTTTGCTTTGATTAATGCAGCTGCTCCTGCAACATGTGGAGAAGCCATAGACGTACCATTGAAGGAAGAGTAGTTGTTTCCAGGAGTCGTGCTAAGGATACTTACACCTGGAGCCATTACTTCAAGCTCACTTCCAACACTTGAGAAAGATGCACGGTTGTTACTGCTGTCGACCGCACCAACTGCAATTACAGAACTGTATCTAGCAGGGTAACCCATTGTGTTTCTCTTACCTTTAGAACCGGAGTTTCCAGCAGCTGCAACCACTACAATTCCACTTGCATATGCATTGTCACAAGCTTGCTGAAGTGCTGTGGAACCGGTACTACCACCAAGGCTCATATTGATAACGTCCATATCATTAGCAATGGACCACTCAATTCCTTGTGCGATTCCACTTAATGTACCGCTTCCGGAAGCACTAAGAACTTTAACTGCATAAAGATCCGCATTATAAGCTACACCAAGCACTCCTGTCGTATTATTCAATGCAGCAACCGTTCCTGCTACGTGTGTTCCGTGCCCGTTTCCATCTTGAAGGGCATTTGGTTCACCAGAAACAAAGCTTGCTCCACCTTTAACATTCAAATCCGCATGGTTTGCATCAATTCCTGTATCAAGGACCGCAACTTTCACTCCACTTCCTGTTACACCTGAAGCGTGCGCTTTGTCTGCTTTAATGTGAGGAATTCCCCAAGGAACTGTTTGTGCAGTAGCTTGAACTTCTGCGTTTACCTCTACAAATGCAATGTTAGGATTTTTCGCTAATGCTTCAGCCGCTTTTTCAGGCAAGCTCACTTCCACTACATCCATGTACTGGAATGTATGTTGAATATCGCCACCAGCAGCTGTAATTAAATTTTTGGAAGACTGAGCATTCGCTTTGTTTCCTTTAGCAAATCCCACTAAGTACTCTTTCTTGGCATTAGCACTCGGACCAGAAGCTGCTGCTTGTGCAGATCCAAAAGCTAAAGAGAAAGCAAGTATTGCGATAAGTATGACCGATAAACCTTTCGTCCACTTTTTCAATAAACTCACTCCTTGAATAAAGTTTTTTAATAATTCTCACTATTGAGAACTATTAAGGACAGTTTATCACCTGACAGCTAGTTTTCATATTGGGAAAACACTAGGCAGAAGTCGCTCTTAAAGGAGAAAAACGAGAGTTATTTTCCCAATAGGAATATCTGTCATAACTTCCTTGTTTCCCCTGTAAATTGTAGGTGGAATGAAAAAAAACACACCGACCAAGAAAGTCGAGTGTGTCTTAAAAGATATTTTAATTTTTTTCTAACCGAAAAGTCCAAATGACTGTAAAAAGACAAGAAGTATTCCTACCGGGATCACATATCTGATCAGATAGTACCAAACTTGGAATAATCCTTTCTTCACGGTAGATCCTTGGAAAAATTCATCTTCCAAGATATTCTTCGGTATTCGATATCCAACAAAAATGGAAATGAAGAATGCACCTACAGGTAAGGCAATATTACTCACGAGAAAATCAGCTACATCAAATATGATAAGTTCTCCAATGGTTATTCCAGATAGAACACCAAATGACAATGCTGAAGGTATCCCTAAAACGAAAATAATCATTCCTCCGATAATGGCAATCTTTCTTCTTTTCTCTTGGTTGTCTTTTACGATAACTGCAACAATAATCTCTAATATAGAAAAGGCTGAGGTCAAAGTCGCAAATAATAACAAGACTAAGAACATAGTCAAGAAGATTCCGCCAAGTGGCAACTGATCAAAAACTGCCGGTAATACGACAAATACGAGACCAGGACCTTCATCAGGCTGCAACCCTAAAGCAAATACAGCCGGAAAAATAACTAAACCAGATAAAAGAGAGATAATGATATTCAACCAAACTACAGATCCGGCAGATCGAACAAGATTTTCTCCCTTTTCCAGATAAGAACTATAGGTCACCATGATGGATATACCAACACTTAATGAAAACAATGCCTGTCCTAGCGCCATCAAAAATGTGTTGGGAGTGATTAGAGAAATATCCGGTTGCAAAAAGTAAAGTATCCCTTCTGATGCACCTTCTAGTGTCAGCGACCTAACCAACAACACCATAAAAATAATAAATAATAATGGCATTAAAACTTTACTGGCTTTTTCGATTCCACTTTGCACTCCAGCCTGTACCACCCAAATGGTAATGGCAAGAAAAATAAACTGGGCGATTAACACTTGAGTTGGATTGGCTATTGTCTGTTCAAAAAGTCCTCCGTATTCCTCAAGTGAAAATTGAGAAAGTCCCCCTGTTAAGCTTTTACCTAAGTATGTAACAATCCATCCTCCTACCACACTGTAAAAGGACAATAAAATAAAGGAGGCAACTACTCCAAGAATTCCGATATAATGCCATTTAGACCCTTTAGCCAAAGTCTTATACGCTGTAATCGCATCCTTTTGTGTACTCCTGCCAATTATAAACTCAGCCAGTAACATGGGTGTAGCAATAATGAGCGTGAAAAGAATAAACAACAAAAAGAATATTCCTCCACCATTTGTCCCCGCCATATACGGAAACTTCCATATCGCCCCAAGACCGATAGCGGACCCTGCAGCTGCTAAAATAAAGCCAATCTTTGACGTCCATTGCTCATGCTGTTTCATATACTAAAACTCCTATTTCAAGATTAGTCTCCTATAATACTATCCTTTTTTAAAAATGTATAGGGAATTTTCTGTAAAGTACAACCTAGTCTTTCCTTATACATTGTAAGGTTTCTCACTTTCAGCACAGGATATTCCTTTACCTTAGTTATTGTAAAATTTCACGCCTTTTGAAATCGAACTTCTATCTGGGTTCCTTTATTCACTTCACTTGTTACGTTTACCGTTCCATGGTGATTTTTAATAATATTAAATGTAATCATTAACCCCAAGCCGGTTCCCGTTGTTTTGGTTGTGAAAAATGGTTCCCCGAGCCTCTTGATGATATCTTCTGAGATGCCCCGTCCCCTCATCACGAAGCGTAACCACTACTTCATCACCCGATTCCTCTGTATCAATATAGATTGTTCCTCCACTCGGCATTGCTTCTATCCCATTTTTGATTAAATTAATAAACACCTGTTTCATCTGATTTTCATCGCATTTTATGGTTGGTGAATTTGCCTTCAATTTTAAATCAAACCATACATTGTTCATGATTGCCTGCGTTTCTAAAAGCGTCGTTACATCTTTAAGCAGGGAATGAACGGAAACCGGATGCACATATACTTGATGCGGTTTTGCGAGCAACAGTAACTCACTTAGGATAAGCTCGATTCTGCTTAGCTCCGACTCAATAATGTCGAAGTACTCTTTCTTTTCTTCCATCTCCCTTTCTAGAAGTTTGAAAAAGCCTTTGATAGCTGTAAGAGGATTACGGATTTCATGCGCTATTCCGGCTGCCAATTGACCTGCGACAGTAAGCTTTTCCGATTGCAGCATTAACGCTTCAGCTTGCTTCCGCTCTGTTATGTCACGGATAATGACTTGCATGGCGTCTTTCCCTAAATATGTCGTGGGGATTCCAACGAGCTCGGTATGGATGGCATTTCCTTTCATCGTCTTCCATTCTTGTTCAAATGTCGGCAATTTCGTTCCATTATGTTGTTCATGCACTTCTTGCCATATCTTTTCGAAATCATCTTTCGGGAGATTGTCATATATGCTTTTCCCAAATATCTCCCCATAATTATCGACTTCAAGCATTTTTAATCCGGACTCATTAATAAACGTCCATTTTTCTTCGCAAATCACGCCGATTGTATCAATAGAATTCTGCACAAGCTTTCGAAAACGTTCTCGACTGTTTTGCAAAATTTTATGAAAGCTCTTCCTGTGCGAAATATCCACCAGCATGACAAAAGAAGCTGGTTTTCCCTTGAAAGTAGTATGATTAGAAGTAATCTCCACATCTATTGCCCGTCCGTCAAACCTCTTCCACCGTTGTTCCATTTGCCCCACTCGGTATCCTTGTTGAACCGACTTGATTCTTTTCTCCACAATTTCATGATAATTTTCTTCTATGTATTCATAAACAGAGGTTTCAAGAATTTGTTCTTTATGGCATGCCCCAAGCATGGACGTACCTGCTTCATTCACATACTTAATTATCCCATCAACAAAAATGAATACTCCGTTTGGCAGGTACTCAATAAGGTCATAAGCAGAATAATCTTCATCTGTTTGGAGGTCCTCATTTTTTCTCTTTTGGCTAGTGGGCATAGCGATGGTCGTTCCTCTTTCTTGATTAGTGGAATTCTGATAATCCGATGTACGGGAAAGCATTAATACGATTTCTTTTTCTTCCCCTGTAGATGATTTGACTTCAGACAGTACCGCTTCCATCCAAACAAGAGTCCCATCCTTCCTTTTCATACGAAAATAACAGTGAGTTTGATGGGAGGGTTGGTAGATTAAGCTCTCTATTAAATATAGGTCTTCCGAATTAATCCAGTTCTCTAACCTCGTATCTATCAGATCTGCCCTGGCATATCCTAATAACGCTTCACATGTAGAAGAGACATATTGTATATCCCCTACATCGGAAACGACAATGATAAGCTGGACCTTAGAAATGGATTCAACAGATTTTGTATTCTCCTTTTTTAATAAAGAGTCAGGGGTACTCATTACACGTTCCTCCCTTCGTAATCTATCGTGATCTTATTATCGTTCAACATCCTTTTAAAAGACAAATCGTCCTAAACTATCAATTTCTCCTATTATACTACAAATTTCTTTATTTTTCTAAATATTATAACTAATTCCCCCACTTCATTCCTCCCAAAATAATAGATCCCCACCCCACCACCTACAAATCTACCAACACCCCAAAGAAACCTGTATAATAGGGGAATAAAAAACTAGAAAAAAAAAGAACAAAAAGGGGTCAGACCCCAGGAGGTATTTACACATGAACAGAGAATTACATAAGGTTGCTTTTGTTGGTACTGGAGTGATGGGTAGTAGTATGGCGGGGCATTTGTTGGATCATGGGTTTGAGGTTAGTGTGTTTACGCGGACGCGAGAGAAGGCTGAAGGGTTGGTTTCGCGCGGGGCGGTGTGGAAGGCAAGTGCTGGTGAGGCAGCTCGCGGTGCCGATGTTGTGATCACCATGGTTGGTTATCCTAAAGATGTAGAAGAGATTTATTTAGGTGACAACGGTATCTTACGTAATGCCGAGAAAGGTGCATACCTGATTGATATGACCACCTCCACTCCGACATTAGCCAAACAAATATATCTGCAAGCGAAGGAACGCGGCTTACATAGCTTGGATGCACCTGTTTCTGGTGGCGATATCGGCGCCAGGGAAGCTCGCCTCACTATCATGGTCGGCGGGGA
Source organism: Bacillus sp. m3-13 (assembly GCF_000175075.1). Lineage (NCBI taxonomy): Bacteria > Bacillati > Bacillota > Bacilli > Caryophanales > Bacillaceae > Bacillus > Bacillus sp. m3-13. The sequence continues at coordinate 201,778 of NZ_ACPC01000009.1, read as the reverse complement.
CAAAGAAGCTTTTGCAGCATGCCAGCCTATTTTCCAAGCGTTAGGTACAAATGTCATCCACCAAGGTGAGGCAGGAGCCGGACAGCACACGAAAATGTGCAACCAGATTGCTATTGCCACGAACATGATTGGTGTTTGTGAAGCTTTGGCTTACGCAGAGACAGCAGGACTTGATCCTGAAGATGTCCTAAGAAGTATTTCAAGCGGGGCGGCCGGAAGCTGGTCTCTATCTAATCTTGCTCCTCGCATTATTGCAGGAAACTATGAGCCAGGCTTTTTCGTCAAACACTTTATCAAAGACATGGAAATCGCCCTTGATGAAGCAGACAAAATGGGACTTGAAGTTCCAGGTCTTTCCTTGGCTCGTGAAATGTATGTGAAGCTTTCTGCAAGTGGAGAAGAAAATAGCGGGACGCAAGCACTTTATAAGCTTTTCCAAACTAAATAAATCCAAAAGGCGACTACAATCAAGCTGTAGTTGCCTTTATTTTATCATCACCTGTTAAGCAAACTTCTACCTCTTAGAAATTCCAATAGACAATGCACGGCCACCCTACTCGTCATGTCACGGAAATCAATCGTTGGATCTATTTCGACAATGTCCAACCCGCAAACAGATTCCTCTTTCCCTAACAAGTGGATAGCTTCAAGGAGCTGTTCACTTGTCATTCCACCAGGTCCGATAGCAGGACAACCAGGTGCATATGCTTGATCTAAAACATCAATATCGATAGAAAGGTAAATATGCTCCACCTTATCTTTTAAATATTCGACAGTCTCGCGGATAACTTCCACAATCCCAGTCTTCTTAACATCAGCCATGGTATAAACTTTGATTCCATTTTCCATAGCATATTGATGATAATAGGAACTGTTCGAGTAGTTTCTAATTCCCACTTGAACAAGATTCTCACCTTTTAACACTCCAGCCTCAAGGAGCCTTCGGAATGGGGTTCCATTCGTTGGACCGCCGTCTTCAGTATTCCTTAAGTCATGATGGGCATCAAATTGAATGACCCCGATATTACCAGATTTGACTTCATTCATTGCCTTCAATGTCGAATAGGAGATAGAATGATCGCCACCGATAAATAGCGGAATGCACTCTTTATTTTTCCCTAAAATAGTAGTTACGGTCTCTTCAATCCTGCGGTAAGATTCCTTAATATCTGTTGCATGCATATGAATATCTCCAGCATCCATAAGTACGGCCGAATCTCTTAAGTCCACCTCTCCTTCCACCGCATAAGTAGAATAAGATTGCATCAGCTTCCTGACAACACCTGGAGTAAAACTTGCTCCGGAATGACTGATGGAAGGTTTGGAAAGAGGGACACCGATCATGGTCGTCCCATCGAGTTTCTTCTCCCCATCCCAAAGTTGCAGCAGTTCTGTTGCCTTTGGATAATGTCTGTCTACAAAGGGAGGAGCCCCTGAGGTTTGCAAAAATGTCGGTTTACTCAAGAAAAGCTCCCCCTTTTGCCACTTCCTTCCCTTTTAAAAACACACTGTGAACATGATTGACACCGTAATGGTACGGGATGTACTGATAGTTTGGCGCGTCCCAGATGACTACATCTGCTTGACGGCCGATTTGAAGTCTTCCGGCAACCTCTTCTTTATGGATTGCTTTTGCTGAGTTGACGGTTACCGCATTCCATATCTCTTCACATGTCATTTTCAACTTTAACATTGCCAGGTTCATAATAAATTGGATGTTCTCTGTCGGCGAACTTCCCGGATTAAAATCCGTTGCAAGCGTCACCGCTCCTCCACCGTCAATCATTCCGCGCGCATTTGCATACGTATCTTTATTTAGATAAAAGGTCGTTCCAGGTAAAAGAACCGCAATCGTATCGGAAGCACCGAACATGTTGACCGCTTCATCCGACGCTGCAATGAGATGGTCAGCAGATGCAGCCCCAAGTTCTATAGCAAGTTCTGTTCCACCTAAAGAAACAATCTCATCAGCATGGATTTTCACAGCAAATCCCGCTTCTTTTGCTTGTGTTAAATACCTCTTCGATTGTTCTATTGTAAAAACACCTTCTTCACAGAAAATGTCGACAAACTCTGCCAGATTTTCTTCTTTTAGCGTAGAAAATAAACCTGTCATTTCTTCTAAGAAACGATCTGCATCTGCCTCAAAATCCTTTGGAATGGCATGGGCACCCAGAAAAGTCGATGCCATGTTCATGGAATATTTTTTCTGAAGTTCCTTGACTACTTTTAATTGTTTAAGTTCTGTTTCTCGGTTCAATCCGTAGCCACTTTTTGCCTCGACTGCAGTTACTCCATAACTGAGAATCCGTTTTAAATGAAACTCAGCTTTTTCTAAAAGTTCCTCAAAACCCGCCTCTTGTGTCGCTTTAACAGTCGAATGGATGCCTCCACCTTGTTTTAAAATTTCTAAATAAGGAACACCTTGTTGTTTAAGCGCAATCTCATGTTCCCTGGACCCACCAAAAACAAGGTGGGTATGAGGGTCAACAAGTCCAGGTGTCACAAGCTTTCCTTTGCAATCTATTAAATTATTACATTGTAATCCTTTTGCCTCATCCGTGGTACCTATGAACGTAATTACTCCATCCTTCCAGCCAATTGCTCCATCTTCTATAAGCGGAAGAACTTTCATCTGCTCACCTTTCACCAAATCTGATTCATGATCCATTGTGAGCAGTTGACCGCAGTTGGTCAGTAAAATATCCAATTGCATGGTTTACTCACGCTCCTTTAGCAAAGGAATGTGCACGCCTTTTTCTTTGGCCACTTTTTTTGCAAGATCATAGCCTGCATCCGCGTGCCTAACAACACCCATTCCGGGGTCTGAAGTCAGCACTCTCTCCAATCGCTTTCCTGCTGCTTCCGTTCCATCGGCCACGATAACCATACCTGCATGAAGGGAGTATCCCATGCCTACACCGCCACCGTGGTGAACAGACACCCAGCTCGCACCATTTACTCCATTGATGAGGGCATTCAATATCGGCCAATCTGCTACCGCATCACTGCCATCGAGCATTGCTTCTGTCTCACGATTTGGGGATGCCACAGATCCGCAATCCAAATGATCTCGCCCAATGACGATTGGTGCAGACAGCTCGCCATTTGCAACCATTTCGTTGATGATTTTGCCGAAACGGGCACGCTCGCCATAACCGAGCCAGCAGATTCTTGAAGGCAACCCTTGGAACGCTACTTTTTCTCTTGCCATCTTGATCCAATTGCAAAGATGCTTGTTATCGGAAAACTCTCTTAAAATTACTTCGTCTGTTTTATAAATATCTTCCGGATCACCAGACAATGCCACCCAACGGAAAGGTCCTTTCCCTTCACAAAATTGCGGACGAATGAATGCCGGTACAAATCCTGGGAAGTCAAAAGCTTTTTCCACTCCCTCGTCCAGTGCAACTTGGCGGATATTGTTGCCGTAATCAAAAGTGATCGCGCCTTTTTGTTGCAGATCAAGCATTGCTTTCACATGCTCTGCCATGCTTTCTTTTGCAAGTTTTACATATTGTGCCGGTTCTTCTTTTCTTCGTTTTGCAGCCTCTTCTAAAGTCATTCTAATTGGAATATAACCATTCAATGGATCATGAGCAGAGGTTTGATCCGTTAAAAGATCTGGTGTAAATCCTCTTTCTACTAGTTGGGGAAGGATCTCTGCTGCATTTCCTAAAAGGCCAATAGATAAAGGTTTTCCTAGTTTCTTATACTCTTCCGCTTTTTGAATGGCTTCCTCCACTGTTTTGACCTTCACATCGCAATATCTCGTTTCAATGCGGCGGTCAATACGATGTTCATCCACTTCAATGGCGATACACACCCCACCGTTCATCGTAACGGCAAGCGGCTGTGCACCTCCCATGCCACCTAGTCCAGCGGTTACAGTAATCGTGCCCTTTAGCGTATTGTTAAATGATTGCTTGGCCGCTTCCGCAAAAGTTTCATATGTTCCTTGTAGGATTCCTTGAGTACCGATATATATCCAAGAACCAGCTGTCATTTGGCCATACATCATGAGTCCTTTTTGATCTAGCTCATGAAAATGGTCCCAATTTGCCCACTTTGGCACAAGATTGGAGTTTGCCAGCAATACACGCGGCGCATCAGCATGACTGCGGAACACAGCAACCGGCTTGCCTGATTGAACAAGTAATGTTTCATCATCTTCCAAGTTTTTAAGCGATTCCACAATGGCATCAAAGCTCTCCCAGTTTCTCGCCGCTTTGCCGATTCCACCATACACTACAAGCTCTTCCGGAATTTCTGCCACTTCCGGGTCTAAATTGTTCATCAACATGCGCAATGCAGCCTCCTGCACCCATCCCTTCGTATTCAACTCACTGCCCCTAGGAGCACGAATAACCTTCACCATTTCCTTTTCCATATCCATTCATCCCCTTTGATAGATTCATATATTTTGGTTTTTGATAATGTTACAGGATTGTTGCGGGAGTATTAAATTTCTGAGGGGGGTCAGACCCCCCTAGGAATTTCACGCTCTACATAGAACGCTGCCCTCATCTTTCATCCATGCAGACAGTGCTTCGATGTCTTTGGAGAAGATGCGGTCTTCGGTGATGCTTGGGACGATGGTGCGTCCTTCTTGGTACCATTTTTGCATGAGTGGTGCGGATAGGAAGACTCCACGGAATTCAAGGGCTTGCATCGCACACATCCATTCGATGGCAAGCACCCTGCGCACATTGGCGACAATCTGATAAGCATGCCTTGCGCCAATTGTACCCATGCTCACATGATCCTCTTGGTTGGCTGAGGAAGGTATGGAGTCCACACTTGCCGGATGTGCCAACGTCTTATTCTCTGAAACTAGCGATGCGGCACAATACTGCATGATCATGGCACCTGACTGCAGTCCTGGCTTCGGACTTAAGAAAGGAGGCAGGTCATTCAACTGTGGATTAACCAACCGTTCAATCCTGCGTTCAGAAATATTAGCAAGCTCCGCCACCCCAAGCTTCAGAAAATCCATCGCAAAGGCAATAGGCTGGCCATGGAAGTTACCTCCAGAAATCACTTTGCCTCCATCATCAAAAATCAATGGATTATCTGTCGCCGCATTGATTTCTATTTCCAGCTTTTCTTTTACATAACCTAATACCTGCCAGGATGCTCCATGCACTTGCGGAATGCACCTTAGTGAATAGGCATCCTGCACACGCTTTTCTCCCTGCCTTGTCACAAGCTTGCTTCCATCCAACAACTTCCGAAACCGCTCCGCAACTTCCACTTGCTCCTTGTACCCTCGAACCCTGTGAACATCATGGTCCAACGCATCCACAATTCCCTCTAGTCCTTCAAAGGTCATCGCTGCAATCGACTCCGCTTGGAAAGCCATCTTTTCCGCCTCTAGGTATGCGACTACCCCTACAGCCGTCATTGCCTGTGTGCCATTTATTAAGGCAAGACCTTCTTTCGCTTTCAATTCGATCGGGGTAATTCCTTTTTCAGCTAGCACACTTGCCGTATCTCGCCTTTTTCCCTCATAAAAAACTTCACCCTCACCAAGCAAGGTCAGGACCAAATGTGACAACGGCGCAAGATCTCCGCTTGCTCCTAGCGAACCTTGCTGCGGAACAACAGGATGTATTCTCTCATTTACATATTGTAAAAGCCGTTCAATGACGATAGGACGGACACCAGAATAACCTTTCAAAAGAGCATTTGCACGTAATATCAACATCGCACGCCCTATCACCTCATCAAATGCTTCACCCACTCCACATGCATGAGAGTGAATGAGATTCCGTTGCAAGTCTGCCGTCTCTTCAAATGGAATCAAAACATCGCTGAACTTCCCAAACCCCGTTGTAATTCCGTAAACCACTTCCCCTTTATGCACAATATTCTCCACCGCTGCCCGACTAGCGACCACCTTCACCATTGCGTCCTTGCACGCTTCCACCTGATTATCTTCAAATAAAATTCCATTCAATTTTTCAAGCGTCAACGATTCGCCGTTTAATGTAATCATTGCGACTCTCCCCTTTTCCCGCTGTTTCTCCATAGACGATTTCCCCCTTTTCCCACACAAAAAGAGGCCATACTTCGACCATGTAATATGATCAAAGTACAGCCCCCTATTTATCAGCAACTATGGGCAAAATATTTAAATGTGATTTATTCCGAGACCGATTGTTTCATGCTCCGATCCCCTGACAGGAGCCCCAATCGTCCCATAAAGTGCAACTGCAATCCAGTCACCTTCTTCTAGGTCCTCATAAGGATTTCCCCTTACAACGGAAAAACGCAATCCTACGGTCCTCATGACAGAACCAAGCTGCACTTGACCGCGTGTCACTCCACTAAGCGCATCCATGATGGCATGATATAGTGCATGTGTTTCCCTGTATCCATCGGATTTGATGATACCTTCCCGCTTGGCAGCAGTTTCAATGGCTGCTACCACTTTTTGCGAATCCATGGAACCAACTTTCCCCATACAGCTTTTCCATTGTGGCGGTGTTACCACCGGAAATTCCTCTTGGTCGCCGTTCATCGCGAGAAGTATTGCATATTTGCCAATTCGTCGATCTATCGCTAGTACCATATGCATTACCTCAATACTGAAAATTTTCTAATAACTAATGTCTACCTCAAGTGTAAATTTGTCCGTGCCTTCCTGTCAAGGAGTTTCTCCTTTTATATTTCTTGAAACTCCTTGGACATCATGTAATATTGCAAACCTTTTGTGGACGCTAAAGCCTGCTCCTTCTTTTCTTTTGCAAGTACATAGTTTTTACGGCTTAGAGCAAGTTCCGTTTCGATGGCAAACTTCATCCAATCTTTTCTCACTTCACCTTTTAGCTCTTCCGCCTTCTTATAATCTTTTTCTGCCACTGCAATCCCAGCTGTGATATACGTCTTAATTTCCTGCTGATCGACTCTTACAACTTGCTCTTTTGCCTTTGTGTAATTGCCGACTCTTAAATAATACTGAGCCCAAAAAACTGCTGTCTTTTTCCCCTTCCACTTTCGTTCAAGCTCCTCCAACTCTTTCTTGGCACCAGTCAAGTTTCCATGGGCCAATTCTAAAACAAACCCATAGTACGGCTCATGACGCTTTTTTTCTAAATACTTCTCTATTTTCTCCACATCCCGGGATAAAAACATATATTTAACGTCCCTGTATGATAAGGCAATAAATGCTAAAACCAGCAGGACAACAAAAATCCAGAAGTTAAATTGAACATTTAACACTCCTAGAAAAATGCCTATTGCAAAGCCTCCGAGTATTAAAAGCAGTAAATTTTTCATCAATCCCTAGCTTCCCTTCTCTCTATCTATAACCATTTTTCTAAATAGATTTGACCATCCCGCCATCCACCAAGAACGAGCTGCCAGTCATATAGCTGTTTGCATCTGATACTAAAAATGTTACCACTTTCGCAAATTCCTCTGGCTTACCGTAACGACCAAGCGGTATCCCAGCCTTGACTTTCTCTTCCATCTCCGTTTTGGTGATACCCTGTTTCTTGGCATTGACTTCATCCAAAAACGCCACTCTGTCTGTAGCAATTCTTCCAGGTGCTACCGTATTGATCAAGATATTATCTCCAGCAAGCTCACCTGCTAATGTCTTAGTCAATCCAACGATGCCTGTGCGGAACGTATTGGATAGAAGTAAGCCAGGAATTGGTTCCTTGATGGAGGATGAAGCGATATTGATGATTTTCCCTCCGTTTTTCTTAAGGTGGGGAAGTGCTTCCCTGATGGTTCTAATATAGCTTAATAGATTTAATTCAAAAGCCTGCTTCCACTGCTCATCGGTTATCTGTTCAAATGAACCGGCAGGAGGACCCCCGGCGTTATTTACCAAAATATCAAGTCGACCATATGTATCCACCGCATGATTTACGGCACTTTTAATTTGAGTAGGGTCAGTAATGTCTGTTTGGATATAAGAAGCCCTCCCACCTTCATTATCCATTAGTTCACGCTGCACATTAGCTAATTTTTCCTCGTTTCTGCTCGCCAGAACCACATTGACTCCTTCATCAATGAGAGAAGAGGCAATTGCCTTTCCAAGACCTTGGCTAGAAGCCAAAATTAAAGCCGTTTTTCCTTTAAGATTCATTTCCACCAACAACACGCCCTTTCTTTTCTACTACTTTTATTATAACGTTTACAATTTGACTTGTAACGAACGAAACCTAAGAAAAAACAGCCACACTCTCATGGCTGCCTCCACTACAAACTATAAACACTCACTCTCCACAATTCCAATTAAATCTTTAAGCATGGCAACAGATGGCTCCAAACTCAGAGAATAAATACGTTGAGTTCCTTTTTGCTCGATTTCCACAAGTTTATTATCACGTAAAATTTTCAAGTGGTGGGAAATGGCCGGCCTGGAAAGCCTGGACGTTTCTGCGATCTCAGTTACAGTTAATGCTTCTTTTTCAGCCAATAGCAGAATAATATCCTGTCTTGCTTCATCCGCCAGTACTTGGAATAATGGGATACAATCGCGAAATGTTTGAATCGCTTTTTCATTCATATAAAATACTCCTTCATCGTCCACTTCATCTGATTTCCATTATACCAAGAAAGTACTGCAATTGGGACATGCAAACGCCAATCCACTAATTTAGTGGAATTCTATATTCCTTTTTTCCAAAAAAATAATCATTCGATATTTGACTAGCTTGTATCATTAATTGTGATTCTTCAGGATCCACTTCCACATTAATCAATTCCACTTTTTCGTTTACTGATTGTCGATCATACCAATCATAATCAGGGATATTATACACATTCATCCTTTGCCCGTTATCATCAAAAAACTCCCATTGAAAGTTACGTTTTTTATAATTTTGAGTTCGCTTCCCTGTAATAAGCACATTCGTTAGTTCCCCTTCTTGCCTGTTTACAGACAGCTCGTCCATTGTGTATCCATCTAAATCAATATTCAATGGTTGCTTCGTTGTTTCCTCCAGTGGAACGGTAAGTGAATAAACCCCCGGTTCAAAATAAAAGATGGTCTTAATTTCTGCAAAAAGCTTTTCATCCGCTTTAGCTACACGTTTGATTTCCATTAAGTCCTGATCAGTGTAAATATTTGAAAAATCAATTTGATTTATGGAGCTCACATTATTTAAAGAAGGATAACCGATTGGAACCAGGTACTCATTTGTATTGTTGACCAATACCACAGAGGCAAACACATCATGATAACTCATTAAAAAATGTTCATCATATTTCTGATTTGTGAGTTTCAGGTTTGTCTCTATTCTTTCGATTTCCTCTTCCTTCAGCCTTACATCATATTTCAGTCTGGTACCATACTTGCCCTTCTCTAAAGTAAGGATTTCCACTTCAATTTTTTCATCAACAACTAGTATTTCATTTAATTCCAGCAATTCAATATCTTCCATTGCTTTATCATATTCTATCGGAAGCTCAATCTTCCAATCTCCGCCCCTGCTATTCAACATATGATATTCAATGATTAGAGTGAAGTTTTCCGGCAGTGCTGCTTCGTTCAGTGCTCTCACATAAAAATTCGCGTCAACTAAACTTTCCTGGCTAGCTCCGTTTTCTACCATAAGACTATCCTTTGCGGATGCAGCCTCCATCGCATACGTTTTACCATCTTCATCCTTGGCATAAACGGTAAACCTGTCAACTCCACCACCGCCTGCTCCCTTTTCTTCACTGGATACTTCATAGTGAACCACCATATGTAAAGGATCAACATGCACGTTTGTTATTTCTACCGTAATATCATTGTCTTCTGCTGTATAAGTACCCTTTGCCCATACATTATAGAAACTGCCGTACATTAGATAATTACTTGCCATTTTGGTCCAAGGGGTAACAGTCGGCAGAACAACAAACCCACCGACAATCAAGGCAATCATTACACCAATTACGCCTAACTGATAAACCATCGTTCGTTGTTTTGGTTTTATGACCGAATATGGGGTTAACTGTTGTAATACCTTTTCATTAAAATCTACTTCCAGTGACGGAGATTGAAGCACCTGCTGTAACATGCTCTCTTCCCGCTCTATTAGTTGAAGCAACTCTCTGCATCCCGGACAAAATTCCAAGTGGTCGTCCATACGGATCTCTTCCGGACTCCCCAGTAATTCATCCTGATAGGCAATTAGTTCCTCCACTCTCAAACATGAATCAGTAGGCTTCTCACTTTGGGAAACAAAGTTCTGCCGAATTATTTTTTTCGCTTCCAATAGATACCCAGTGAATTCTCTCAAGCTATTTTCGGAGAGAGCCGCTTTCCGTTCATCCGTTAACTCAATGAGTAAATAGGAAAACAACAATGGAACCCTCGTTTCCTTTCGTAAAGAAAGTATCTCTTCCTGCAATTGCATATAATGTGGATTGTCAGAAAGCCAGTTTCCAAAGCCCTTACCATTCTCCAATATGGGCAACTCTTTCAGGAGAGGTAATACCTCCTGATACAACCAAAACGAGAACAGTTCCTTTTCCTGATAGGTTGATAGGTTTTTAAACGCTTTTATAAAGCACTCATTGGTAACTCTTTCAGCTACTTTCTGACTACCTGATAACCAATATCCCATTCTGTAAACACTGTCTTTATATTTTTCAATGATTGGTTCAAAAGCTGCCAAGTCACCTGCTAGTACTTTTCCCACATATATTCTTTCTTCCATTACTCTGACTCACTATCATTTTTTTCCTCTTGAGTAAACAGAGGGAACTTTTCCCACTCTTTTTCATCGTAATGGGTATAAATATAGTCCGCTTTTATCACCAAAGTTTCAGGAAAAACATTGTTATGTGGGACGATATCAACATGCAGCAACTTTTTCTTACCTTCCTTTTGCATGTCTTCGTAATGATACCAGCCTTCTGTTGGAATGTAATTACCAGATTGATCCGACACGCTCCAGCCAATATCTCCACGTGCTCCCTCCTGTTGATTCTCCCCATTAATGATGAGCGCATACTTAGTGATATTTCCTTCCCCATCCTTTTCAGGGGTTAGACTGTAATCCAATAACTTATAATTACTGAATTCGCTCTCTAAAGGAGTCGTTTCTGTCTCTTTAAGTGGTACTTCCAGAGAGAAAAATGTTGGCTCTTGAAAAGAGGCCCCAAACATTTTTATATAAAGTTCTTCCTCAGGATTTTCTATTTTCCCCTGTATTTGATGGTTGCCCATTTGTTGTTGTTGCTCATTACCAATGTAATAATTCGAAAAATATAATTCTACCGGTTCATTGGGTTCATAAACCATAAAGTGAAAGTAATTAGGCAAGACAAGATGCTCTTCTTCCGTTGTAACATGAAGTCCAACATGACGACCCTGAAGTATTTCTTCCATCCTATATTCCTGATCATGTTCCTTCAAGAGCTTCCTTAATCTAGCTTCCTCTTCTTTTGTATGGTTGACTTTATACCTTATTCTGCTGCCGTTTTTACTATAGGTAGCATCCATTATATCAACGACTGCTTTATCGTCAATGTTTATCGTTTTATCCAATTTAACCGTCACAGCTGTGTCTTCTACCTTGTCATATCTTATCGGAATTTCTATGTTCCATTTTCCATATTGTCCCTGGAGCCTAGCGAAATTTATTTCAAGGTTAAACTCGTCAGGTAGCTTATCAGGCATTTTCAAAAGATAGTAGGGCCTTTCTTTTTCCTCCCCTTCCTCTTCAGCAAGACTCCTTGCATGCCGAAGATGATCTGGTATCGTTGCATCAACGGGGTAATGGCTACCAGCTTCATCTACAATTCTTAATGGCTTCGAGCTATAAAAATCCACATCTTCAACTGGAAATTTTTTAGGTGGCTCATCACCTACTCTACTAATCTCATAGTAGACAGCCATATACAGAGAATCGATTTCCACATCTGTAATCTCTAAAGTTATACCTTCATCAGTAACTGCATATGTACCTTCCGTCCAGACATTATAAATGGTTCCATGCTCCATATAAGTGGAAACCATGGATGCAAGCGGCTTAAGGGTTGGTAAAATAACGACACTGAATAAGAAGATTGCGCCTAATATTCCTACAACACTAAGTTGATATTTCCACGTTCGATGCTTTGGTTTTGCCGGTACATAAGGGTCAAGCTTACTCAATACTTGATCGTTAAATGATTCATTAAGTTTTGGGTAGTCCAACACCTTCTCTAACGTAGCTTCTTCTTGTTTAAGCAAATGTAATACTTCTCTGCAATCCGGACAGAACTCTAAATGATCATTCATCTTCTGTTCCGCTTCATCGCTTAGCTTTCCATCAAAATACAAAGAAAGCTCTTCCTCACTATGGCAGTCTTCGCCTTCTTCATGGATTTCACTTGATAAAGTGCAACGGCGGATTTGTTTTAAGGAGGCTGAATAGTTCTTTTCTATTTCCTCCTTGCTTTTTCCGATAAATCCCGAAAGTTTAGCAGGTGTAAAATCCATCAGCTTAATTAGAAGCAATTGAAACTTAGCTTCAGGTGCCAAGGAATGAAGCGCTTCTTCCATCTCGATATAATGTGGATTATGAAATGGCATTTTGGCCTGTTTAGTATTATCCTTTACTCTCTTCTTACCTAATAGGGGAATGAATCGTTCGTAAAGCCAATCAGAAAAAAAGATTGATTCTTCGTATTTTTCTAGGTTTTGATAAACCTCAAGAAAACCTTGTTCTATTAGTTTTTCTGCTTCTGATTCCGTTGCAGACATATGATATGCTACTGCAAAAAGCTTGTCCTTACTGCGATCAATTATATGAGAGTATTTATCTTTGTTGCCAGACAATATCTCTTTTATTTCTTGACTTTCTTCATTCAAATCCTTTTTCACCCTTTTTATGAATCTTTTGTCTTATATCGACAATTATACCATTTACATGGTTTATTTTCAGAAAAATGAATGTATTATTTGATTAATGTTCATAAAAAAAGAAGCCACCAATTTTCAGCAGCTTCACTAGAATCTTCGAACAATATCACTTTTTAGGTATATCTCTAATCTTTTTTCATCCATCGACGCTTCCTGTCTTTTCGCCAAATCCTCATTTTTTCTTCCGAATAGTAATGTTAACATTGTTTTCATCCTCCATCATTCCTTTGTTTTGTTCTCACTCTTAGTATAGATTTTGACGCTGTTTTCGATAACATACTGCAGAATGGTTTTCTTTCATTCTTTTACCTACAGTCATTTCCAGCTTTATACCGAACGATACTAAGTCTTGAGGAGGAGATAAGAAAAACCAGGCAAAACTGCCCGGTCCTTTTTGGTTGCTTGGTTGTGCTCCGCTGTGGGTTTCCGCAAATGGCTTCGCTTTCCTAGAGGCTCACGGACCGCCCGCAGGCAAGCGAAGCGCCAGGAACGGAAATCAACCGAATCATATACTTTCTTATCTCTAAAAAAAAGCCAACGAAAAAAAGAGATGCATCCGATTCATCTCTTTTTTCCTGGCATCAAGTTTGGGAAAGTAGCCTATTTTAATGATAAAGGGTAAAGGTTGTTCCGTTGCATCTATTCATTATGAAAAAGGGGAGTAATTCATGACATGTTAGACAAAGCAACAGCTTTCTGCTAAAAGTGTGAAACAACCTTACAAGATTCATTATATTCATACTTTGTTAAACTGGTTTGATGGTTATATTAACATTTTGTAAAACTTAAAGAACACGAACCGCTTTCACCGCTCTCGGTTTCCAATAAGTATTATAAGAAGAGAAAGCAACCCCTGTACTAGTAGCAGCATGAAGAAGCGTGTTTGAATCCGTCACGATGGAAACGTGGTTGATGATCCCATCTCCATCTGTATCAAAAAATACCAAGTCCCCTTTACGGATATCACTCAATGGTATTTCGTTTCCTACATTCGCTTGTTGCGCAGAAGTTCTTGGTAGGTTGATTCCGTTTTGAGCAAATACTTTTACCGTATAAGAAGAACAATCAAATGCATCGGTGCGGTTTGTGGAAGCGCCATACAAGTATTTTGCTCCTAAATATTTTTTCCCTGTTTCAATAATTGCATCCGCTTTTGCCTCCCATGAAGCATCATTACCAGGAGTAGCAGTTACATCTCCTGGGATATTAATAACTTGTCCAACGTAAATACGGTTTGCATTTTGTATGGAAGGGTTGGCAGACAACAAGGCATTAAGTGTTACACCATGTCTGTTCGCAACAGATGAAAGGTTTTCCCCACTCTTGATAATGTAAGTACTAGCTTTAGGCGCAGGTTTGCTTGGACTAGGAGCAGGTGCGACAGGTTGACTCGGTGCCGTGCTACTTGGTGCTGCCACGTTTATTTTCTGGCCTATATAGATTCTGTTAACGTCCTTAATGGAAGGATTTAGTTTCAAAAGATTGGCTATAGTTGTTTGATGTTTCCTTGCAATGATGGACAAAGAATCTCCGGCTTTAATCGTGTACGTAATAGAAGTAGGTTGGCTCGGAGCTGGTGCTGGTGCTGGTTGAGATGTGGCACCGCCTGCTTGTAATAGTAACTTTTGACCTGGATAAATAAGATCGCTATTAAGGTTGTTCCAAGATTTGATATTACTAACAGAAACTTGATTATTGTTAGCTATCTTCCATAAGGAATCACCAGATTTCACAACATAATCAGAAGCATAAGCTTGTCCAGAAAACATGATGGAAGTTACAAGAGCACCTGCCATTACTTTCTTTTTCATTTTTGTTCGATTCTCCTCTTTGGTCACTTTTTCTATGTATAGTTGTATAGTAGCACGAATTTTTCAACAATAATATAGAATTTTCTTCACATTTATCTTAAAAACGACAAAAAGCTTGTAGAACGAAAGTCTCTACAAGCATGGTCATATAAAACACCGCTGTTGATTTCCGCAAATGGCTTCGCTTTCCGCGGGGCGACCTTGAGCCTCCTCACTTCGTTGCGGGGTCTCAACAATGCCGCTACTCCCCCGCAGGAGTCTACGCCTTTTGCTCCAATCAACAGCTAAAAATCCGCTTATTTTCAATAATACAATTTTTAACTAAATCCCAGCAGAGCGTTGGAGTCTTTTGGCGATTTCCATGAAGTCTTCTTGGGATATTCCTGGTGCAAATTCTTCAGGGACACTTTGGAGGTCCGGCATTGGTGCACCAGGTGGAGAGCCTTGTATGACTTCAAGCTTTCCTCCATCTTCAGGATGACTTCCCTTCCAGATCATAGCTACATCCTTATAATCAGTCGGACTGAAGGTGTATAGCTTTCTATGTGCTCCTTCTGCTTCAAATTTTCTAGTCGTTTCAAACGCCTTATTTTCCAAGCTCGGTATCGGAACAAGCTTTGTAATGTCTACTCCTGTTGCTATCTCCAAGGCTTTCGCATATGCTACCACATGCACCCCACCCCGAACGAGGAGGTAGCCGATCATTTCTCTGGCCACTGGATTGTCTGTCATCTGATATACCCTCATCTTATGGGTTCTTGCTCCGCATTCCAGAAAAAAGTTATGCAATAGATCCAACACCAAGTTGCCACTGTTGAAGACATTATCACCGGTCCATGCCCTGCCCATTGAATCTCCAGGGAGAGCCGTTTGAGCATTGGCGATATATTGATAGGTGTTGCGGAAATCTTTGGTGTCTCTTAGCGGCGTTGCATCCGGTGGAGCAGGATATGTAACACCCTCAAGCATCAGGTTAATTGTTGTGGTTACCAGCTCAACATGACCAAGCTCCTCTGCTGTAATACTTGCCACCAAATCGAAGAATGGTTTTAACTTCTTTTTATTGCGAAAATTAATGGATTGAAACATATAGTTATTGAGTGTAGACATTTCACCAAATTTCCCGCCAAGCAGTTCTTGAACAGCCGCTGCACCATTGGGATCTGGATTTTTCGGTTTAGGCAACGGGATCAGCAATCGATTTGTACGACAGAACATCTTCTCTCACCCTCCTCTATCCAATCAAAAAGGCTCTATTTACTTGTATGATTTCTGGGAATTGTCCTATAACCAAACAAGAGGCATTTATCATAGATACAGGACATTCGCCTATACACTATGGGTGTTTGCAACATAAGGTATGTTATCAACGTCAAAAGGAGAGATGTATAAATGGGCAAAGACGCAGGTTGTGGAGCAGGCTTCACACTTTTCATTATCTTATTTATTCTTCTTATCATCATCGGAGCGGCTTATATATATTAACCCTATAGAGCTAAAACGCAGGAGCCAATATCCCTGCGTTTTTTTCATGAGGAATATACGTGTAATAAACATAATTCAGAAGTGATAGGTCAAGCTAAGGAGAGAGTAATGGCTGGAGGAATCTATCTATGCAAGAAAAATGCGATCAACATATGGACATACATACTAATACAAGGCCTTTCATATATGAACAATCCCCTTGAGCGTTTACTATGGAGCATTGCGCTTCCTGGATTTGGCCAATTACTCAACAAAAGATATATTAAAGGACTCACCTTTATCTTCTTGGAGTTTTTAATTAATGTTCAAGCTAATTTCAATTCCATTATCCTGTACAGTTTTAATGGAGAAATGGATAGGGCAATAACAGAAGCAAATTACTTGTGGCTCATGTTTTATCCTTGCTTGTATTTTTTTGCGATGTGGGATGCTTTTAAAGATGCGGGTGGTGGAAGATCACCTTATTCCTTTCTTCCCTTCGTTAGCTGTGCTTATTTTGTTACAGTTGGCCTGATGCTATCGGGAAAAATAAAGCTATTGGGTGTAATTGTAGGACCTGTTTGGACGCCTATGTTATTTGTTATACCTGGTCTAATTGTTGGTTTTCTGGTGCGGAGAATATTATTGTTTTTCACCAATAAACAAGTTCAAGGAGGGTGAGAATATGGGGTATGTTCGCACAAGGGATAATGTAAGGATTTTCTACCGATTAATTGGAAAAGGACCTACTACCATTTTATTTATCCATCCACCTGGCATGGGCCATATCACGTTTAAACAGCAACTACCCTTGTCCAAAGATTTCCGACTCCTATATATAGACTTACGAGCTAACGGAAACAGTGAGAAAGGGAGTGCCCCTATCAACTTTCCCATTATGGCTAGGGATCTACACGATGTATGTAACCAGTTAGATATAGACAAAGTATTCATATGCGGCTATTCCAATGGAGCCTCCATTGCTATGGAAACTGCATTAAGATACCCGAACTTAGTGGAAGGGCTATTATTAATTGGGGCATTTTCAGAAGTCAACTCGGTATTATTAGGAAGCGAGTTTCTACTGGGCATAATGGCATCCAAAATGAATATGATGAAGCCAATAGCAAATGTAATCGCATATGCACACTCTTATTCCAAGGAGTTTAAAAAGGACATGGCGGATTATATGTTAAAAACAGATGCAGACACACTTTATCAAATGTATGTAGAAGGTCTAAATTACAATTGCACCAAGAAGCTGCAGTCTATTGCTTGCCCCATCCTTCTCGTATATGGACAAAAGGATTATTATGTTCATCATTATCAGTATAAATTCATCACCCGCCATCACAATACTAGGGTTATCTATGTAAGTGGAGCTAAACACCAAATCCCAACCAAACATTCAACGGTCCTTAATGCGATTACAAAACAATTTATTCAAAAACAAAAACAAACAAAAGGGAGTCAATCAACTCCCTAGACTAGAATTATTTGATTGTAAATGGTGTGTTTTTATTTTTAGTAGAAACAGGGGAGTTTGGCTGCATGCAATTGTGAGCAATTTTCATGCGGCTTAACGTGGTTTTCAGCGTATCACTTGCATCTTTTTCTTTGTCTAATTGGATATTTGTCATATCTACCATCGCCCGCACAACATTTTCAAAAGCAATACGAAGCTTTTCGTCTTGGAGGGATTTTCCGTCTTTGACAATCATTTTCACCAATTCATTTGCATAGACATTCATCTTTTCCACTGCTTCCACTTTCGTATTCATGACGCACTCCTCCTATAGAATCATTTTGTTAATAATTATGTGAGAAAGCGATAAAGCATGCGTTAACTCCTAATCCAACCTTTGACTATATTATTCTGTGATAATTGCGAAATTCCTTCTCTTCGACAAAACAAGTCACACTCACAAAAAGTTCGACCTAATCCTCTCTTATAAAGCCAAATATCTGTGGGAAAAAAAACTAAAACCGTGAAATAAAAGTAGTAAAGAAAATACAACTTTTCGATTTCCGAAGTTTTTCAGGATAATACCTACTTTTTACACATAACCTATTTTCTTACAAAGATTTTTCGACTATAATATAAGAAATTGTGAAGAAGGAGTGATAAGGATGAGACTCGTAGAACTTGCCGTTGAGAAAAAACGAAGCCAAATGATGCAAACAGCGTTTAAAACTGGACTGACATCTGTAGAAACCGTTAGGCTAAGTCAAGAGCTTGATGAAATGTTAAATGTCTTTATTCCTCCACACCATGAAGAACACCAACATAATCAACCAAAACTAGATAAAAAATAGTTACATCATTTTAAAAATTGTGTATAATTACATCAAACTTTTATAAATTATTCATTGATGAAAAAGAGAGTAGTCTATAGATGGCAAATAAAGCGAATCAGGGTCGGTGAAAGCCTGATGCAAGTCTATAGAATGAAGCGCACTTTTGAAATGAAATGGGCACATCCCCTTTAACGATGATAAGCGGCTTTTCTGATAAATATGTGAAAAGCAATTAGAGTGGTACCGCGGGCACATGACAACAAGCTCGTCTCTTCAACAACTTGAAGAGGCGGGCTTTTTATATTTATTTTACTAGGAGATGATCTAAATGAAACTGACAGCTCTTGCAGCAGAAACACTGCATAGTGTGATCCCTGAACTACAACTAGATAAAATTACACAACTTTTAGAAAAACCGAAACATGCCCAACACGGTGACCTGTCCTTCCCGTGTTTCGAATTAGCGAAAATGAAAAGAACCGCCCCGCCCCTCCTAGCTGCAGACATTGCAACACAACTAAGAAACGCCATGATTGAAAAAACAGAGGCAGTAGGTCCTTATGTTAATATTTTTTTCAGAAAGGACATGATCCAACAAAAGGTTGTTTACATAATTCTGAAAGAAAAAGAAAACTATGGCACGATTCATCTCAAAAACAAAGAAACCATCGTCTTAGATTTGTCCTCGCCCAATATCGCTAAACCTTTTTCCATGGGGCATCTACGCTCGACAGTGATCGGGAATGCCATCGCTAACATCCTGGAAAAGTCCGGATTTGAAACCGTACGGATTAACTACTTAGGAGACTGGGGCACACAATTCGGGAAGCTGATTGCTGCTTATCTAAAATGGGGAAAAGAAGAAAAAATCCGCCGGAATCCGATACCTGAACTGTTAAAGCTTTATGTCAAATTTCACGAAGAAGCAGCAGTAAATACAGATTTAAATGATGAAGGGCGTAGATGGTTTAAGCAGCTGGAAGAAGGAAATGAGGAAGCAGTATCTTTATGGAAATGGTTCAGGGAAGAATCCTTAAAAGAATTTAATAAAATTTACGCACTTCTTGGGGTCACATTTGATTCTTATCAAGGAGAAGCGTTTTATAACGATAAAATGGACCAAGTGGTTCAAATGTTAGAAGAACAAGACTTGTTAAAAGAGTCAGATGGTGCGCAAGTAGTGGAACTTGATGACCCTTCGCTTCCACCATGCCTTATAAAAAAATCGGATGGTGCTACCCTTTATGCAACTCGTGATCTCGCTGCAGCACTATATAGAAAGAAGGTGTATCAATTTTCAAAGGCTCTATATGTCGTGGGACAGGAGCAATCCATTCATTTTCAGCAAGTGAAAGAAGTGTTAAAAAAAGCCAATTTTGATTGGGCAGCAGAAATGCACCATATCCCATTTGGTCTTTTATTAAAGGACGGCAAGAAAATGTCCACTCGAAAAGGTAAGGTCGTGTTATTAGAAGAAGTCTTGAAAGAAGCAATTCAACTTGCCGAAAGAAATATTGAATCCAAAAACCCTGATCTTCCTGATAAAGAGGAAGTGGCCCGTCAGGTTGGTGTCGGTGCCGTCATTTTTCATGACTTAAAAAACTACCGTGTGAATTCTGTTGAATTTTCCCTCGAAGATATGTTGAAGTTTGAAGGAGAAACTGGACCTTATGTTCAATACACTTATGCTCGTGCTAACTCCATCTTGAAAAAAGGCAAGTGGACTGGTGAGGTCATTGACAAAGGATTAGGTGATAACTATTCATGGGAACTGACAAAACTTCTGCAAGAATATCCAGAAGTAATTGCAAATTCAAACATGGCCTACGATCCCTCGTTGGTTGCAAAGCATATTGTGGATGTGTGCCAAGCTTTTAACAGTTGGTATGGCAATGTAAAATTCCTTGAAGAAGACGCAGAAAAAGGTGCCAGACTTGCGCTTGTGTCCGCTACTGCAATCGTCATTAAAGAGTCCCTCCGTTTACTCGGAATTCAGGCTCCTCAAGAAATGTAACAGATATCGGTATTAAGAACATGAATCCGGCATTCCCCTCATATATTGAAGTATCAAAAGCATTGGGGGGATGCCTATGAAATGGCTTGTACTGATTCATGTCTTGGTTGCCGTCATCGGAATTGGTCCCACATTTTTCGGAAATATACTTCTAAGAAAGCATCAGACCATTTCAGATCTTCGACACAATATCCTATTACAACACAAACTTGACTACTTCCCTAAAATTGGTGGAACACTTGCCGTAATCACTGGCATACTGCTAGTTCTCTTTGGCAACTATGGTTCTATTCTCCAAGTTTGGCTTTTTGGTTCCCTTGTTATTTATCTTTCCATTCAAGTCATTGTGATCGGATTTATCTCTCCTGCCCTTAGTGAACTTCAGCGTTGGCTGCTGCACCCTGAAAACAGAGCCTCTACTCAACTTCCGGCCCAGCAGGACGCCACTCTCCACAAGATTAGTAATCTCTACTGGTTAGTCTGCATTCTAGGGTTTCTCATTTTTATCTTGATGATCATCAAACCATCTTGATCTATAGGTCATCTCCTTTGCAGCTGAAAGATATCGTTATTTGGCTTTATTAGGTGGAGGTGTTGGCCTATATTGATTAAGCGAATTGAACTGCAGGTTGGTACTGATACAGGTTTTGGGTGGCATTTATAGTTGAATAATGGTCGGTGATGCCTGTTCAGTTCCAAATGTCCGAAGATTTTTAGGTTTTGACCGAAGATTTCGAAAAGTTGACCGAAGAATTTCAATAGTTGACCGAAGTTTTGCTGAAATTGACCGAACCTAAAATTCAATTGTCCAAACACCCCCTAAAAGTTGACCAACCCTCAAATATTATGTCCAAACCCTCCCCAATTCCAAATCGTTTATTTGACCGAAGAAATAAGAAAAATGTCCGAACCATTTTTTTGTAAAAAAGAGACAATATTATGATAATACAGCATTTTTCAACTAGCCGCTGTTCCTTTCCGCAAATGACTTCGCTTTCCGCGGGACGGTGCTTGAGCCTCCTAACAACGCTTCAGGGGTCTCAATCTACCTTTACTCCCCCGCTGGAGTCTACGCCATTTGCTCCAATCCACAGCTGGAAATTGCGTAAATGTAACGTTAATGCTTGATTCAGTTAACTCGGTTATGTGCTGTTTCATAACCCCTTTGATGAATGAGGTCACCTTGTTGATTGTAGTAGAAGGCGCGCAGACGCCCGCGGGAGGAAGGGACAGGTGAGACCCCACAGGCGCAGCCGAGTAGGCTCACGGGCCGCCCGCAGGCAAGCGACAGGTGAGACCCCACAGGCGCAGCCGAGTAGGCTCACGGGCCGCCCGCAGGCAAGCGAAGCGCCTGGAACGGAAATCGACTGTATTGTATATTCTCCTAAAACAAAAAGGACTCCGCAATGGAGTCCTTTTCTATTTGGCTAGCATTATTTTGTAACGTTAGCAGCTTGAGGTCCACGAGCACCTTCAACGATTTCGAAAGAAACTTCTTGACCTTCTTCTAAAGTTTTGAAACCTTCGCCTTGGATTGCGGAGAAGTGTACGAATACGTCGTCTTGACCTTCAACTTCGATGAATCCGAAACCTTTTTCTGCATTGAACCATTTTACTTTACCTTGTAACATGTTTGTTCCTCCTTGTGGTTAACCCACGTAAATATTACTATTCTTGCTCTTTCAAACATTTCAAGACGAAACCATGTTTCTGACTTTCCATATTTCCCGAACAAAAATAATAGTTTAATAATAACAGGTGCCTAGTAATTTTTCAAGGTTTTAACCAAACAATTCATACAATTACATTTAATTATTTTAATAATCTGATATTGACCGCAACAAAGATTTTTCAAAAAACTTATTGACAATTTTCCCAGCGTCTTGTTATTATTTTCATCAAGCAATAATTTTCACACAATTTCATACATTCACAATTTAATGATTGTGATCTCTTATCAAGAGCAGGTGGAGGGATTTGGCCCGATGAAACCCAGCAACCGACCGTAATACTGTTGTGAGACAGGGCGTGACACTTTTGTGGACGCCGAACAAATTTGTTCATAAGGCACGGTGCTAATTCCAGCAGAAGTTATTTCTGGCAGATAAGAGGGGAGAAGTCTACTCTTCAAGCCTCTTTCTTATGGAAAGGGGCTTTTATTTTTGAATAATCGCCCCGCTTATCATAAATATTTTGACACGGGGGTAATAAATATGACAATTACAGCAACTACAGAATATGAGCCGTTAACAGAATCGACCGCAATTACACTAGCGCAAGATCTTGAATTCTTCAAAGAAGGTGCACTCTTGCATTGCCGTGAAATCGGTGATGGAAATTTAAACCTTGTCTTTCACATTAGGGACGAAAATAACACAGGTATTATTATTAAACAGGCATTGCCTTATGCAAAGGTTGTCGGTGAAAGCTGGCCGTTGACCTTGCACAGGGCAACAATAGAAGGAAATTATTTGAAAAACGCAGCCACTTTGGTACCTAATCTTATTCCGAAAGTTTATTATACAAACGAGGCATTAGCGATTACGATCATGGAAGACCTCTCCCATTTGGAAATCGTCCGAAATGGTTTTCTAGAGGGCAAGAACTTTCCGCTTCTTTCTAAGCATATTGGGGAATATTTAGCGAAAACACTTTTTTACACTTCTGATTTTGGATTGAATCAACAGGACAAGAAAAAACTCCAACAGGCTTTTACAAATCCAGAGCTTTGTAAGATAACAGAAGATCTAGTATTTACAGATCCTTTTTATGAAAGTGAAACGAATGTTTACGAGCCTGAGCTGCTTGGTTCGGTTGAGGAAATTTGGAATGATGCAGAATTAAAGCTTGAAGTAGCAAAGTTGAAATACACATTTTTGACAAACGGAGAAGCACTTCTTCATGGAGACCTACACACCGGAAGCATCTTTGCTAGTGAAATAGATACGAAAGTAATAGACCCTGAATTTGCATTTTTCGGACCAATTGGCTTTGATGTTGGACAGTTCTTTGCCAATATCCTCTTACAAGCAATCACACGAGACGACAGTCAAAGGGCTAGCATCATTTCCCACTTGTATCAAGTCTGGGAAGGATTCACTTTTACTTTCTCTGATTTATGGAAGACGGAAAGCGTAGAACACTTCACTCAAACACCAGGATATTTAGATTTTTTCCTGAAAAAAGTCTTTACAGATGCAATTGGCTTTGCCGGATGTGAGGTCATTCGCCGAACCATTGGTTTAGCGCATGTAGCTGACCTTGATACGATCCAACCTTATAAGCGAAAAATTTCCGTAAAACAACAAGCTTTGTTATTAGGGCAAACACTCATTAAAAATGCAGCAAACATCCGTAACATTCATGATGTAGAATCACTTCTTAAGAATGAAATAAAAGGGAATGAATAATTTATGTCAATTACTACTAATCTACCGCTCTCTGTAGAATGGAAAGATTCTTATATTCAATTATTAGATCAACAGAAATTGCCTCAAGAAACGGTATTCATCGATTTGCATACCATTCATGATGTCTTTGATGCCATTGTCACCCTTAAAGTAAGAGGTGCGCCTGCAATTGGCATCACTTCAGCATACGGGCTTGTACTCGCTGCTAATTCCTATAATACTGCTAGTTTAGCTGAGTTTCAAAGTCTGTTGAGAAAGGACCGGGACTACTTGGCAACTTCTCGCCCTACAGCCGTCAACCTTTTTTGGGCAATCGACCGTCTTATCCAAGTGTCTTTGCAAGCTTCTTCCATAAACGAAGCAAAAACAAATCTGGTCCATGAAGCGATTCAAATCCAGCTAGAGGATGAAGCAACATGCAGACTTATCGGAGAGCATGCACTTTCCTTGTTCCAAAAAAATGATAAACTGCTGACCATCTGTAATGCAGGTTCTATTGCAACGGCTCGTTATGGCACAGCATTAGCTCCATTTCATTTGGCAAAAGAAAAGAATTTCCCTTTAAGTGTTTTTGCCTGTGAAACAAGACCCGTTCTGCAAGGCTCCCGACTAACTGCCTGGGAGCTCCAGCAATCCGGTGTAGATGTAACGTTAATTACGGATAACATGGCAGCCCACACCATTAAGACCAAGGAGATTTCGGCTGTCATCGTCGGAGCTGACAGAATCACCGCAAACGGGGACACTGCAAATAAAATTGGCACCTATGGACTTGCCATCTTAGCTAAAGCTTTTGACATTCCGTTTTATGTAGCTGCCCCTTTATCCACTTTCGATTTATCGAAGCAAACTGGGGAGGAAATCGAGATTGAGGAAAGAAGCCCAGAAGAAGTTACCCACCTCGGAGGGAAACAAATAGCACCTGATGGAATTTCCGTGTTCAACCCGGCATTTGACGTAACGCCAAATGAACTGATTACCGCCATCATTACCGAAAAAGGCATTATCAGAGGCGACTACACAAAAGCTATCCCTGCACTTTTTAAAGTTTAATAGATAATATTTAATTTCATTAAAATTACACTTACTGTTGATTTCTGTTCCAGGCGCTTCGCTTTCCATGGGCGGTCCGGAAGCCTCCTTGGCTAATGCCCTGCGGGGTCTTCCCTGTCCCTTCCTCCCATAGGACAAGGAAGACTTCGACAGCAATTCATCGCACGAAGAAAATGCGTTAGCATTTTCGAGGAGTCTTCGCCCCTTCCACAGAAATCAACAAGGTGGCCTTATTTCACCAAATAATTTAGCTGTGGATTGAAGCAAATGGCGTAGACTCCTACGGGGGAGTAGCTACATTGTTGAGACCCCGCAGGCTTGCCGAGGAGGCTCAAGGTCGCCCCGCGGAAAGCGCAGCCATTTGCGGAAAGTAACAGCGGCGATTAACCAACTAAAGTTTAATAGTTTTAAATGACCCCTTGTTCTTATTTCGCCCACATTTCTGTTGGGTTTAGTTCGTATATTCCTGCTTCTCTGTACATGTAATGGTTAATAATGAATTCCCTGCGTATCGTCGCATAGTCTTCATGGAATTGTTTAATATGTTCATTGATTTCCTTTTCACTGTATTTCTTCCCCATCTCCAAGTCTTTGAGGATATGTTCAAAGATAATCAATTTTTTCTTCCTTTGCGCAGGAATGGTTTTTAATTTTCCATCTTTAGCAAGGAAATTTTGCAAGATTTGTTCTCTCTCTTTTTGCTCTTCCATCGTCCTCTCCCCTTTTCCGCTTCTTTCTAACACGATAAAAAGACCTTCACTATGTTGTCTTAATGCCTTTTGATTTAAGTAATAGAAGACAGTGTTTTTTTCCCTTCTTTCATACACGGCACTTATTTCTTTTAGCTTAGCAATATGATGGGAAATCGTCGGTGGTTTTACCCCTAATCTTTCTGCTAATTCTTGTCCACTTAGCGGTTCTTCGGTTGATAACAAGACCAGCAATTTGATTCTGGTTGTATCGCCCATGACTTTATAATAGTTGACGAGTTTATCCAGTTGCAGGATAATCCACTCCTTCACCTTAGATTAGATAATCATCTAATTAGATAGTAATCTAATTAGATGGTGAAATCAACCTTTTTTCTTATCTTTCTTTAAGATGGATCCTTTTTCTTCCGCACTGATAACGTTTAGTTTGGTTAATACTTCTGTATAAAAGATGATTTTATTATTTTTCCCCATTTTGGGCATCTCCAGTTTTGCCCTTGAGCAACTTTTTTAGTTTTAGTAAATTATATGAAGAAAATGAAAAAGTGATACATGCTTACAACTTTTTGAGCAAAAAAAAGTACGACAGCATAAACACTATCGCACAAAGCTTCAACATTCTATTCTTTTCTGCTCTATACTAAAATGCCTTCTAATTTTAACAATTCTTCTTTCATCCCAATTTTATCTCCAGCATAACCTACTAGTTCTTTATTCTTCCCAATGACCCGATGGCAAGGTATCACAATAGGCAGCGGATTTCTTCGGTTCGCTTGTCCGATCGCCCTGACTGCCAACGGTCGGTTAATTTCTTTGGCAATGTCTTGGTAACATTTCACTTCTCCATATTGGATGTTGCTCAATGCCTTCCAAACTTCCTTTTGAAAAGTTGTTCCTTCCATTTGAATTGGTAATTCAAATTCAGAGCGCTTACCTGCAAAATATTCTTGAAGTTGGGATATAGCCGATTCACATAATGGATCGTTAGGTGTGTAATTGTATAAATTACCTTCCTGATCCTTTTGAAGGAATTCATTATCAAATTCAATTTTAACTAAATAATCTTCATGACAAATAACATATATAGTACCTATTGGAGTTGGGGTGCTGCTGTATTGATACATATCTAGATACCCTCTTTCTTCTGTCCGAATTTAACGGACGGTAGGTGACCCGATCGGCAATTTTATATGGAAGGTAGTACCTTTGCCAAGCTTACTGCTGACTTCTATGGTCCCATTGTGTTCTTCTACAATTTTATAGCTTACCATAAGCCCAAGCCCTGTTCCACGTTCCTTTGTCGTATAGAAAGGTTCTCCAAGCTTTTTCAGCTTATCTTCTGGAATTCCAGTTCCTTCATCCCTAATGGAAATCAGTACCTGCTCTCCTTCTATTTTTTCAAGGGCAACTGATACAGTTCCTCCCTTAGGCATAACTTCAATGGCATTTTTCAGTATATTAATAAATACTTGTTTTAGTTGATTTGGTTCACAATAAATGTCCGGTAACCCTTCTTCAATGGATGTAATAAATTGAACGTTCTCTAACGATGCTTGGGCACTTAACAGATCCAATGTTTCCTTCATGATGACTGTCGCATTTTTTCTCTGATATGAAATAGCCTGTGGCTTTGCCAATACGAGGAATTCGGTAATAATGGATTCAATTCTCTTTAGTTCAGAGGTGATGACATCAAAATACATGGCATATTGGTCTTCTCCCATGCTATTTTGTAAGAGTTGTATAAATCCTTTTAACGCTGTCATCGGGTTCCTTATTTCATGGGCAATTCCCGCGGCCAACTCTCCAACGACGGTCAGGGTATCTGACTTCCTAAGTTGATTTTCCATTTCCCTTTTTTCCGTTATATTACGGAAAATTGTCATATGCAATCCTTCAATGACGTTTTTCTTGGCAGAGTATTCAATGATTTTAGCCCCACGTTCCCCTTCCAAGCAAACCTCTCCACTTAACTCTTCGCTTTCAGGACACTCTTCCCACTGTGACTGAATTACTTTCAACTGATCATGTTGAATATACCAATGAAGGGAATTGTTCATTAATTCTTCTTTTGATAGACCCAAAATTTTGCTGGCATTGGGGTTTGCATCTATAATATTACATTTGTTATCCCATAAAAGTATGCCATCCATGGCATTATTGAAAATCTTTCTAAATTTCTGTTCGCTTTCCCTCAAGTCTTTCTCCATTTTTCTTCGTTCACTGACGTTTCTAAATATTATCATGTTAAAACCATCGATTATTCCTTTATTCGCGGTGAACTCTAATAGCTTCTTCTGTCCGTTTGGCATATGAAACTCAAGTTCTTCTCTTATTTCACCTCTTGCCCCAAACTGTTTTACAATGGAAAAGACCTTTTTATCATTTTTAGGAACAAATTCATGAAGCTTCGCGCGTACCAAATCATCAAGAGGTAATTCGAAAGCTCTACTTGCCGCAGGATTTGCCCGTTTTATTTTGGCCGTTATTATCTACCAATACAATCGCGTCTAATGCGTGTTGAAACATTTCCCTGAATCGCTCTTCGCTTTTTTTCAGCTGCAGCTCCATATTCCTTTTTTCCGTTTACATCTCTCATTATTGCTAAATAGTAATCATCATAAATATTCGCAGTAATGGTGACCTCAAAGGTCTTACGCTCACCTGTATGGAGAACTACCGGCAATTCTCCCCTAACCCGACCATGGTTATCTAAAAGATGCCATATTTTTGTCATCTTATATTGAAATCCGTCTTCCACAAAATCATCTAGCTTTGATTGTAATAGGTCTATTTTGGGCATGGCGAAATTGGAACAGAACGCAGGGTTTACATCGATAAACAAGCCATCTCTGTCAAACACCACAATTCCATCCACTGCTCTATTTATAACATCATGATACATTTGTTTGCTTTTGCTAGATTCTCTTTCTAATTGTTTTTTAGTGGTAATGTCACGAATGATGCATATATCTAATCCACTTTCATCCGGGTTGCGGACAGCAGAATATTCCACGAATTTAATTGACCCGTTATCTAAACGGACAATTAATTCATTTTTCAGCTCTCCTAATTCATTTAACTGTGCTTCCTGATACTCTACTTCCTCTTTAGGCATTAACTCTAGGAAATCATGTAACTTGCGTTGTAACAATTCCTCTTTTGGTAATTCGAAAAGTTCACACGCCTTCTGGTTCACTTGAAAAAATTCGACATTTTCATTGAATAAGATTATGGCATCATTGGCATGTTCAAATGTAAGTTGCAGAAACCTGTTTTCTTTTTTCCAGCTTTTGAAGCTTGGCAGTTAGCGTTTCTATTTCTGCCTCCAACTTCCTGGTTTCTTCCTTCACCATGTGTTGGATCATGACCTTCCCCCACTTATCATATATTTAGATTCTTTTCTCAAAGATTATTGTTTATCGACAACGGCCAAGTAACCAGTAATAAATTTTTTATCAACCACTCTGTAATCTTCTACATCCCCCACCTGAATTCCTTTGTTCTACATTTAAAACAATAAAAAAGTCATTTCAGAAATCATTTTGTAATAATTCCAGATTTCCTGTTGATAATGGTAAAGAGGAAAGATTTACTAGCCCTAGAAAAAAGGCATGAAATCGTTACTCACTATATTTAATTGTGATAAACTATATTAGTTATAGAATTTTTCACTAGGAGTTTGATGGATTTATAATGAAAATAATTGCTACAACATTAAACGCGAAATATATTCATACCAATCTTGCTATTCGCTATTTGAAAGCTTATGCAGAGCCGGAATTTAAAATCGACTTAGTAGAATATACGATTAAAGACCCTGTCATGAATATAGTATCTGACCTCATCCAAAAGAAACCGGATGTTATAGGATTCAGTTGCTATATTTGGAACATAGAAGAAACGATCAAGGTCATGAGCATGTTGAAGAAAATCAACCCGGAACTTATCCTCGTCCTTGGTGGTCCTGAGGTGACCTATGATGTGAGTGAATGGCTTGACCGTTTAACGGACGTTGATTTCATCGTACTCGGCGAAGGAGAAATCACTTTCAAGCAATTGCTTCAAGAGCTACAAGGTAAACAAAACTTCGAGTCCATCAGCGGACTTGCATACAGGGATGGAGAGAACAAAAAAATCTCCCCTCAACGAAACAAAGTGGATTTAAAGGAACTTCCTTCACCATATCGATTTGACGAAGACCTCACTCAACTTGGCAAAAGGGTGACATACTTCGAGACAAGCAGGGGCTGTCCTTTCAGCTGTCAGTTCTGCCTATCATCCATTGAAGTAGGAGTTCGTTATTTTGATCGTGAAAAAGTAAAAGAAGATATTCGCTTCCTGATGAACAATGGAGCTAAGACCATTAAATTCGTGGACCGCACCTTTAATATCAGTCGAAGCTATGCTGTGGAAATGTTCCGCTTCTTAATTGATGAGCATCTTCCGGGCACCGTTTTCCAATTTGAAATTACCGCGGACATCATGAGGCCTGAAGTTATCGAATTTTTGAACCAGGAAGCTCCTGCAGGACTGTTCCGTTTTGAAATCGGCGTGCAGTCGACCAACGACTCCACAAATGAACTTGTGATGCGTAAACAGAACTTCGCCAAATTATCGCGCACTGTCACAATGGTAAAAGAAGGCGGAAAGATTGATCAACATTTAGATTTGATTGCCGGATTGCCGGAAGAAGATTATCACTCATTCAAGAAAACCTTTAATGATGTATTTGCCCTTCGTCCTGAAGAGCTGCAACTTGGCTTCTTGAAAATGTTACGCGGGACAGGATTAAGGATTCGCTCGAACGATCATGCTTACATTTATATGGATCATGCTCCATATGAAATTCTCGGAAATAATATTTTAAGCTTTGATGACATCATCCGAATCAAGCAAGTGGAAGACGTTCTTGAAAAGTTCTGGAACGATCATCGAATGGACGCCACGGTTGAGCACCTGGTTACCCATGTGTTTGAAACACCTTTCGACTTCTTCCAAGATTTCGGCGCATATTGGGATAAACAAGGTTGGGCAAGAATCGGGCATCAACTTGAAGACCTTTACAAGCGCCTGTATTCCTTTTTACATGAAGAAAAACCGCAAGCAATGTCTGTAATGGAAAGCATGATGAAATACGATTACCTGCGTCATCAGAAATTTAAGCCTCGTAAACCTTGGTGGCAGGATCGTATTGAAAAAGAAGATAGAACCTATATTTACAAGCAAGTAATTGAAAACCCTGCGGTATTGGGTGACCAATTTTCTGCGCATAACTTAAACGAAAAAGAACTATATAAACATACGATCATTGAAAGCCTTCAATTCGATCTCGCACATTACCTTAATAATGGTGAAATCATGGAAGAGGAAAGCTATGTATTAGTCTATTTCAACCAAAACTTAAACAAAAGCAGAAATTTACCCTATAAATTCTAAAGCGAAAAAAACTGCTAGCTGAGTTCAGCTAGCAGTTTTTCTTATTATTCTTATTTTTATTAGATTCTATAGCATTTTCAAAGGCTTTCGCTGCATTTGGATCCCCAAATTCAGGACCAAATTCCTCGTTTAAACTGTCTTGAGAAATGGCATGCTCGGAACTATGTGCCTGCTTTTGCTTTTTCTTTTTTGCATCCATCTAAAATGCCTCCTTATTTACCTTGTCTGCCATGTTTAGAATTACGGTTTGCTCCACGTATCATATCTTCTTTTTGATATTCAGCAGAGAATTCCGTATCAGGTAAGCTTTCCTTTGGAGTTTTATTATTGTTTTTTGCTGCATCATGAGCAACTTTTCTCTTTGCCAATGCCATCACCCCCGTGTACTTAGATTGCCCCTTTGTTATTTTCCGCATTCGTATCTCATTCAAAACTACCCGGTAACTTTACTTCGTACATAGTTATTTATTTTAATGAAATGCTAAACCTAAATATACCCCGGAGGTGATAGGAATGTCAGAAAAAGATAAGTCCGTGGAAGTCCCATATATGGAAGAAACAATGCCGCATCAAATCAACTCCCCATCCTTCAAAGGCTCTAATATGAAAATGGAACCGCCATTTATAAATGAACATGGAGTAGTCATTGGGGACAGCAAATATAATTCAGAAGATTCGCCTTTAAATAACTGGAGCGATGACATTGACCCTGCCATCATGGCTGGTGACCAATGGGTACATCCAACCAATGATATTGGATGGAACTCTGCTGAAAATCGCGAGCTCGTCGAAAAATCCAAAAAACCCCAAGGCTTCCCGTTTACCCACCCAGATAAAGATGTTAGTTATGACAGAGACTAGTTATAAAAAAACGAGGCCACCTAGTTGATTGGAGTGGAAGGCGCGCAGACGCCCGCGGGATGAAGGGGCAGGTGAGACCCCGGAAGAGGCGAAGCCTGAGGAAGCTCACGGACCGCCCGCAGGCAAGCGAAGCGCCTGGAACGGAAATCAACTGTATTCGATACCCTCCCTTCTTTCAAAAAAAGAGACCCATTCAGGTCTCTTTTTCCAGGTTATCCAATAATGACTCGTTCCACTGGATAGTGGTACTTCGGTGGCTTTTGTTTACTTTCAAGGATAAACAGAAATGTCAACAGTCCCACTCGTCCGATGAACATCAAGCAGATAATGATAAGCTTCCCTATTGAAGATAAATCAGGTGTAATTCCCATAGAAAGCCCTGTAGTTCCAAAAGCAGAACATACTTCAAACAAGATTTGTATCAAAGCAAATTCTTCTGTGACGCTCAGTACAATCACTGCAGAGGAGCAAATGAGTATAGCAAGAAGAAGTACAACCAGCGATTTAATAATATCTTCTTCATGTATTTCTCTTCCAAATATTTTAATGTTTTTATGCCCCCGTGCAAAATGGAATAAGAACAAAATATTCAAGGCGAATGTCGTCGTTCTGATACCACCACCAACAGAACTTGGGGAGGCACCGATGAACATGAGACCACACATTACCAGAAGAGTAGAAATGCCAAATTCACTTACATCCATTGTAGCAAGCCCGCCACTTCTTGTCGTAACAGACTGGAATAACGCATAAAACAAAGATTCGTGCCAACTCATATCCTTAAAGTAAGCGTTAGACTCCAATATTATAATAGCTAGTGCACCTAACGTGATCAAACATACAAACGTGATACTTGTAATTTTGGTAAATAAAGAAAAACGAAATCTTCCATTTTTATGCAAAATAAATTCTTTCACTTCTACTAAGACTGGAAAGCCGATCGCACCAGCTGTAATCAAGAGCATTACGATGAATTGTACGAAATAATCATTAGCAAAAGGGATGAGTGATTGACCGGTTATATCGAATCCGCCATTGGTAGTCGCACTGACGGAGGCAAAGAATCCATGAAAGAATGCTTCCTGCCACGTATCATAATAGGACAGAAAATATGCACCTAAAATCAATGCACCCAACAATTCAATAGTGAGAATTAGAACAAGAATTTGCTTAATAAGCTTTACAATACCTGAGAGGTTGGATTGATTCTGATCAATCATCATCAATCTTCTCTCTTTAAGGCCAATTTTACGCCCTAAGATAAGCCAGATAAAGGTTCCTACCGCCATTACTCCTACTCCACCAAATTGCAGGACAAACGCCAATATAAATACGCCGGGCACTGTGAATGTTTCGGCTGTATTTAGGACAGTCAAACCGGTAACACTTACGGCGCTGACCGCCGTAAAAAGTGCATTGATAAAGCTCCAGTCCACACCCTCATACCTTGCTACAGGCAGACTAAGGAGACTTACGGCAATTACTACAGCAATAAAATAAAAGCTGACAATGAGCTGTGCAGGGGACAAACTATGTACTTTCTTGCTAAGAAAACTTTTGAATTTAATCATAAATACCCTTTCACTTACAAATAAAATGTTTTACTTCTTATTGGAGAACGAACAATATTAATCCCCACTTATATTACAGTATTTGTCTAATACTTTCCAGTATTGATTAGAAAGAATATCTCATACTAACTTTACAGCTTCCAAATGAAAAGCTGAACACAAAAAGGAGTGATAAGAATGGCACGTAGCAATAAATTACTCGTACCTGGAATTGAGCAGGCTCTTGACCAAATCAAATACGAAATTGCACAAGAATTTGGTGTGTCCCTTGGTTCTGACACTGCTGCACGCTCCAATGGTTCTGTTGGTGGAGAAATCACTAAACGCCTAGTAGCACAAGCACAATCACAGATGAATTAATAGGAATGGATAGAACCCAGAGTAAAATACTCTGGGTTCCTCTTATGTAGGCTCTGGATGTATATTATTCTGTCAATAAAAGTTATCTGTTGTTTCCTCTTTTATCATCATGATTCTTTTTCCCTTTGTTAGAATCACCATGTTCATGTTTACCATTTGGCTTGGCATGAGAAGGAGGGCCCTTCTTTTCTTTGTCCGATCTATTATTTCCGTTGTCTTTCCCCTTTTTTCCCCTGTTGTCTTGTTTCCAATCCGCCCGGCTTTCTTCTCTCTGCTGTTTCTTATCTTCTCGGTTTTCTTTTCGCTCTATTTTCCATTCTTTCTTTTCTTGCTTCCAATCCTCTTGGCGTTCTTTTTTATCTATTTTTTGCTGCTCCTGCCATTCCTTAGACTCAATTTTTTCCGCTTCTTTCTCGCTCTTCTTTATTTCTACAAAGCTTGGCGGACCACTTTTCTCTTCTTTTGCATTGGTGTGCTTTATTTCAAGTGGCTTTTGGTTTAAAGGCATAGTGGGTGCAGGCTCTGTCTTGGAAGTATCTTCACTGTCAACCAATTCCGTTTCTTGTTCTTTCTGAATGTATTTCCCAGGGGAAATCCCTTGTTTTAAAGCATCCGAACGCTCTTCTATGGTTGTTTCCAAAGTGGTGATACTGACCTTATCTTGTTGGACTTTTTCCGAGATAGACGTAATTTTATTCTGCATCAACGTTTTCCATCCAGAATTTGTTTCGTTAGCTAATACCGAAGCTATCAGCACTTCACTGTTTTCAGTAAGAAATCCTTTTTGACGGAAAATATCAAATATTTTTGACGACACGCTTGTGATATCCTGATTCTCCCAATTTTTCAATTGCTTGAGGATATCCTCGCCTTCTTTATTGTAAGCATCCATGGAGATAACCTTCATATCTTTGTTTATGCCCAGTTCAATACTTGGATTGACGTCAACGGAGACATACGCATACACTTGGTTACTTGCATATCTAGGATACAGAGTCAAAGCCAAAATTATTGCAGTCATTACACTGATTATGGCCCACTTTCCGCCTAAAGCCGAAGCCCATTTCCCTTTTTTGGCGGTCTCTGCCCTATGCAAAGGAAAAAAAACGATTTCCTCCCCTAAAGCTACTTACCCCTTTTGTTTTCTCGATTTCAAAAACTCACCCTCAGGGGTCAGAATGGTGACATGTTCATCATGAACTTCGAGCACAATCCCTTTTTTCACTCGTAATCGCCCCTTTTAAATAATCTTTCAAATATATATAATCCCCCGATAATATAATGGAAACGGCAATAATGTATTTCCGGTTGCGTTCTATTGTTTTTCTACTCACTTCCACCAAGCCTTCTAACTGCTTCATTGGCAGCATTTTTCTTTTCGAACAGATGGTTCTTCAGGTCTTTGGTTTTGTACGAGAGTATGTGCAACCTCTATAGCGTTCTGTCTTGCATCCGAATGCTTAGGTGAGCATTCCAAAAGATCTGCAAAGCTAAAGGCCAAACTCATTTAATACCGTTTGATAGTAATTGATCTCTTCTCTTCGGTGCTCTTGATCGATCTGTTTATTGAATTCTTCCACAGATAATGTTGCTTCTATTTTGTTAGAAGAATAATCGTCTTGGTCGACTTCCTGTTCAGACATCGTAACGGTAGAGTTTTTACTCTCTTTTCTTATATAGTCGATAACCCTGCGTTTAATGATCAGATCTGCAAAAGGAAATCAAGGAGCTGCCTTTGTCTTTGGAATTATTTTTCAATCGCTTCATTAAAAGGCAATCAACCCGATACTGAATTCGTCATCCGTTTCACTTATATACCTTTTACACACGGATGACACTGCTTTAGCGATAAAAGGTTTATATTTATTAATCAGATTGTTTTGTAGTTGAATATTGCCAGCTTGGATTTCCAGCACTTCATCTTCAAGAGTCTTTGTGCGTCGTTTGCCGAAATTTAAAAAGTAGGCTCAGCACCGGCTTCACCTCTCCTCCTGCTTATCTTTTAACAAATTATATAAATAAATGATTGCATAAGCATGTATTAAGAAGGAGGCTTTTTCTATAGAAAAAGTCACCTGTCTATATATAAAGGTGTACTTTTATCTATAAAATGTCAATGTAAAAACCTGTTAAGACTGTTCTGATTGTAAAAATAAGTTAATATAAGCAACATTATTCCATTGCCCGAAAATTCAGAGGTTTTTTTCTTTCAAAAAAAAGTTGTGTAAAATGTCTATTTTGTCGTTTTTATAGCTTTATTTCATGTCCTCCTTTATTGGCTTGGTCAATAATCATCGACTAGTCACTTAAATGTTACGTGAATGTTTCAATCTTTTCGGGGGAGAGACAAAAAATAATTTTAGAATACTTCGAAATACCTACAATTTATTCTCGATTAGTTCTTTCGTTTCGGTATGATTACATATAAAAAGAACCAGGCAAAACCGCTTGGTCCTTTTTGAATTTGGTTAAACGTCGCTGTTCCTTTCCGCAAATGGCTTCGCTTTCCGCGGGACGGTGCTTGAGCCTCCTCGGCAAGCCTGCGGGGTCTCAAGCTACCGTTACTCCCCCGCTGGAGTCTCCGCCTTTTGCTCCAATCCACAGCTGGAAGTTAGGTAGACGATACGTTAATACTTACTCAGTTAACTCGGTTAGATCCCTTTTTTATAAATCCTCTGTGAATGAAGCCACCTTGTTGATTGGAGTGGAAGGCGCGCAGACGCCCGCGGGAGGAAGGGACAGGCGAGACCCCTGTAGCGTTGTGAGGAGGCTCACGGACCGCCCGCAGGCAAGCAAAGCGCCTGGAACGGAAATCAACCGCATTTTATACTCTCTTTCAATTACGGTGGTTTACGATATATGGATGTGCTTCATCTGATCGTATTTATGCTCGTTATAGTACTTTACCATCATATCGGCTGTTGTATGAAATGTGGGGCAGTTTATATCCGCGTCATCAAGGATTCTTCTTGCTTCAATGCAATCAAAGCTGCCTTTCCATGTAAAATAGTCCAGAGCCTCCCGTTCTACTTTCAGCCACTTTCTAGCTGTTGGTACACGAAGAAATGTTTTTGCCAATGAAAGAGGAATAGATCCAGTTGGCGCCTTTTTAAGGAATTTTTCCATTAGAACTGTATATGCTTCCCTTATTGGAATAGGCTCAGGATTGGTTAAGTGTAGTGTCTTTCCTAGCGCTCGATCCGAATGGGTCAGATAGCATGTGCTTTTTACAATATAATCGATCGGAACAACATTAAATTCTGCCTCACCTTTACCCAAATGTGGGATTAAGGGCAAAAAACGAAGAGAATGGAGAAAGTTCAACATTAGATAAGGACCATCAAATTTGGTTGTTTCCCCTGTAAGACTATGCCCCTTTACAATTCCAGGCCGAATAATGGTGATTGGTAAAAGTTCTTTTTCCTTATCCACTATTATTTCCGCCAAATATTTCGTTTCTTCATAATGATTTTTGAAAGAAGCCTGATGTATCAATTCCGTTTCCAGCAGCTTTCCTTCCCTCTTTCCAGCCACATAAGCCGTACTGAAATAGATAAACCTCTTTAGATTCGGCAACATCTTTAACCACTCCACCACTTGCTTTGTTCCGCTGACATTTACTTGATAGGCAATTTCCTTTTTTACCGCTAAATCATAAATCGCAGCAAGATGATAGACATAGTTCGTATTTTTTTGTACACGGTCTTGATCTTCCCTACTCATGTTTAAATTGGGTTGAGTGATATCCCCTTCAATAAGATGAAACGATGTTTGTGGGAATTGTTGTTGATAAGTTTGGATGATGGGCGCGGAAACACTTTTTTGAGTTGGAAGTACTAATAAAAATACATTTTTCACGTTTTTTGTTAACAACAATTCACGCACAAGCTCTTGGCAAATGAACCCTGGAAATCCAGTAAAGAAATATCCATTCATAGTTAAACACCCCTTCCAATATTTATCATACTTATCCTTTACAATAAGGATAAACTACATCTGAGCACCTGAAAAGTGCTTTTGTCAAAATATTAAGATAACTTAGGTGATATAGCATGCACACAATGTGGAAAGGTTCCATCAGCTTCGGGTTGGTCAATATCCCGATAAAAATGTATTCTGCAACAGAAGACAAAGACATTAAGCTAAGAACATTGCATAAGGAATGCCACAGCCCCATTAAATACGAGAAAGTCTGTCCAAACTGTGAAAAAGAAGTGGAACAAGACGACTTAGTAAAAGGCTATGAGTATGTGAAAGGTAAATATGTCATTTTATCTGATGAAGAACTGAAACAGTTGAAAGAAGAACATGAAGACAAAAGTGTAAAAATCATTGATTTTGTAAAGCTAGAAGATATCGACCCCATCTACTTTAACCGCTCGTACTTTTTAGGACCTGGGGAGAATGGGAGTAAGGCCTATTCTTTGTTACGCGAGGCATTAGAGGATTCCAAAAAGATTGGTGTGGCTGAAATCACAATTCGTTCCAAACAGCAACTTGCCATCGTCCGTGTTTATAAGGATTGCCTTGTGATGGAAACGGTGCATTATCCCGACGAGGTCCGTAATGTTGGGGATGTTCCTAGCGTTCCAGAAAGAAAAGAAGTGGATAAAAAAGAGCTGGATACAGCTATTACCTTAATTGATCAATTGACTACTGAATTTGACCCTGAAAAATACCATGATGATTACAGGGAAGCCGTTCTCAGACTGGTCCAAGAAAAAATTAATAAAGAGGAAGGAACCACCACTCCAACTGATTCAGATAAATCGAATGTTGTGGATTTAATGAGCGCATTACAAGCAAGTATTGAGCGAACAAAAGACCAGAGTGGGAAAAGCGTTAAGAAAAAGACAGAGACAAAGGCAGACGCTACTGAAAAGAATACATCCAGTACCAAGCCAAAAAAGCGGACAACAAGAAAAAAGAAAGCATCTAGCTGATTGGTTAGATGTTTTCTTTTGACTAAGACTTGACTAAGACTTATTAGGAAAGGAGTTAATATGGATGATTAAACCGATGCTTCCCACCCTCCATCGAAATCCACCGCAGGGGAATGATTGGGTATATGAAGTCAAATATGATGGATTTCGATGCATTGCATCCTTGGACATCAACCACATTTCTCTCCAAAGCAGAGGCGGAACGGA
This sequence comes from Bacillus sp. m3-13, assembly GCF_000175075.1. Taxonomy (NCBI): domain Bacteria; kingdom Bacillati; phylum Bacillota; class Bacilli; order Caryophanales; family Bacillaceae; genus Bacillus; species Bacillus sp. m3-13. Next base: position 162,781 of record NZ_ACPC01000009.1, on the reverse strand, counting down.
ACTTTCCTCCACATTCCCTGAAATCGTCCGTTTCTTAAGAGGATTAACCCTTAACGATGCTTGGAAACAAATGCTTCCGATAACATTAGACTGTGAACTTGTTGTTTTATCTTCCTCGCTAAAAGGAAATTTTCAATTAATACAAAAACGGGGAAGAACGAAAACGAAGGAAAAAATCAACGCGCTTTCTAAAGAGCACCCTGCTACACTTTTAGCCTTTGATTTGCTGGAAGTAAGAGGAGAAGCATTAATATCAGCAAAATTTTCCGATCGAAAAAAGAGACTCTTACAGCTTTTTGAACAAATTGGTTTACCCCTTTCTCCTGTTGAAAAAAGCAGTTCAAGACTTCAGTATGTTCCTTTTCACACCAAATCTGAGGAGTTATGGGCGCAAATCAAACTGCAGCATGGCGAAGGGTTAATTGCTAAAAAAATCTACAGTACATATAGCAAAGGCAAACGCTCAACAGACTGGATTAAAGTAAAAAACTATAAAACCGTAACATGTTTCATCACTGCTTACCAAAAGGATAATGGTTATTTCCATATTGGTGTATTCAAAGGGGAATCAGTGGTGGACATTGGACTATTTTCACATGGTCTTACGTCTGAAGAGAGAGCTGCATTGATAGGAGTCATTAAGCAAAACAGGGACAAAGAGGACGGAAAATTTGTTTATGTAAAGCCAGGGATCTGCGTTGAGATATTTTATCTTGAAGTATATCAGAGTCAGCTCAGACATCCTGAGTTTAAGCGGTTCCGCTTTGATTTAGATGTAAAAGAATGTACCGAAGAGAACTTATCGAAACCGCCTATCCCTGCTTCTGTTTCCATCACCAACCCAGACAAACCGCTTTGGGAAGAACCATTGGTGACAAAACAGGCTTTTATCGATTTTCTGTCTCATTGCTCTCCTTACATGCTTCCATTCTTAAAAGACCGAGCTATCACAGCCATTCGTTTTCCCCATGGTATGGCTGGAGAAAGTTTTTATCAGAAGAATTGTCCTGATTATGCCCCTTCATTTGTGGAGACTCATGTTGATCAAGATATTAACTTTATTTTATGCAACAATATGGAAACCTTAATTTGGCTCGGCAATCAGCTTGCATTAGAATTTCATATACCTTTTCAAACTGTTCTTACAACTGAGCCAAGTGAAATTGTCTTTGATCTTGACCCTCCATCAAAAGAGCACTTTTCCATCGCAATAACAGGAGCATTGATGATGAAGGGAATTTTTGATCAACTTGGACTTCACTCTTTTATTAAAACGTCAGGAAGAAAAGGGCTTCAAGTATACATCCCTTTACCTGAAGGTCAATTCACCTATCAAGAAACAAGGCAATTCACTGAGTTCATTGCGCATTTCTTAGTGTCTAAAGAGCCTGCCCTCTTTACCGTGGAACGTTTAAAAAAACATAGAGGAAATAGAGTGTATGTGGATTATGTGCAGCACGCGGAAGGCAAAACAATTATCGCTCCTTATTCATTAAGAGGAAATGATGTGCCAACAGTCGCAACACCATTGTTTTGGAAGGAAGTGAAAGAAGATTTAAGGCCAGAAGAATTTACACTTTTCTCTGTACAGGAGAGGTTAAAAAGGCTTGGCGATCCTTTTTCTGAATACACAACAAGTAAAACAACCCAACCATTTGAAAACGTGCTCTCCTCTTTAAAAGGGTTGCACAAAGCTAATGAACACTGACAAAGTATACAAGATGTATAACAGTAGGAAATAATGGCAAGGATGGACACTAAAAAAGGAAAAGGTGATTGTTGTGCAAGCCTTTGCCGTTGTCCATCCCATCATTGAATTAGAGGACAGTATCATTATAGAATTTCTAGATGAAACCGAACCTGAAGACAGCCGCAGATACCGATTGTTTTTAGGCAAACAAACATTGCATGTTTCTAAACTGATTGTTTTCCGTCCAACACTTGAGTCCTGGCAGGATATCACATCCATGCTTTCTCCATTTTACTTGGCTTCATTAAGAACTAAACTAATGGAACAGACCGCAGATTATCTTGATAAACGGGATGCAATTTCATAAATAGAGGTTACAAAATATACAGAATGAACAGTAAACTGGTGACTCCAACAAATACAGAAGCGATAAAGCCCGCTAGAAAAGGTTTCATTCCTAAACTGCGAATACTCTTCCACCTAACCTGAAGACCAACGCCGGCCATAACCATGACAATCAGGAATTTCGCGATAGATCCCATATATCCGCTCATTGCTTCAGAGATAATACCGGTTGAATACATTCCGCTCATGAATAAAAAGCCTAGGATAAAAACCGGAAAGGCTCCTTTCAAACTTTGCGCACTGTCATTTCTGCGAACCATAATAAAAGAAATGGCAAGTACTAGAGGAAGGATAAACAGGGTACGAACAAGCTTTACTGTTGTCGCAACTTCCCCTACCTCATCTCCAAGCAAGTACCCTACCGCTACAACAGAAGAGGTATCATGAATCGATGTACCTGCCCAAATCCCCATTTGCGTAACGGATAACTGTAACCACTGACCAAGAACAGGATAAAGGAACGTTGCCAAAATATTGAAGAAAAAGATGGTAGAAATGGCATAGGCAACGATTGCTTCCTTTGCTTGCACTACACCTTTCACCACCGAAATAGCTGTTGCGCCACAAATACTAGTCCCTACACCAATTAATAAGGATAATATTTTATCTATTTTCATCAGTTTCCCTACTAATAATGTGACTGCTATCCCTCCGGTTACTACTAAAAGGATTACGAGGATGGATTGAGCGCCAATATCAAGGATACTGCCAAAACTTAAGGTTGCCCCTAAAAAGATAATCGCTACCTTAAGCCATTTTTTCACGACCATCGCTATTCCTATATTATACTTTTCATTTAGTTCGAAAGTGTTTCGGATAATGATTCCGATTAGTAAGGCGAATAGTACTGCACCGATAGACGGGAAAAATCCGCCTAGTAGTTTTGCTGCTATTGTAATAATCAGGATAAGTAATATTCCCGGAATGAATTTATAGATGTTTGTTTTATTCATAATTTAACCCCTAACAATGGTAAATGCACACTTGTCCTATTTTAAAGAATAAAAAAAAGCCTGTCGAGAACTTTCGACAAGCCAAGTAATTTATAAGACACCGCTGTTGATTTACGCAAAACTGCTTCGCTTTCCGCGGGGCGACCTTGAGCCTCCTCGTTTCACTGCGGGGTCTCAACATTGTCGCTACTCCCCCGCCGGAGTCTTCGCATTTTGCTCCAATCAACAGCTAGAAACCTTATTATTATGCTTCTAACCGGTGGAAGTGCTTGCGGAGGCCTTCTCCCAATACATTGAACGTGAGAACAGTGAAGGCAAGGGCGAGTGCTGGAAAAAACGGAATCCAGAACGCACGCAACAAATCCCCTCTCGCCTGACCAAGCATCGTCGCCCAGTTCAAACTTGTATTCTCAATAATTCCTGAGCCATAATTCAATTGCACAAACTGCTGCGTAATAAAAATACTAAAAATACCAAGCTGTCCAATCAGCAGTGCAATCCTGCCCATATCAAGGAAAAACTGAACTACCAAGTCAGGCAAAGCATTAGGTAAATAATACGTGGTGAAAAGCGTGAGCGGAGAGACGCCGACAGTAATACCCGCTTCCACATAAGGTGTCTTTTTGATCATATGGAAATGACTTTGTAAGATGGTCCCGACCCTCCCCACTTCAATCGCTGCCAAAATGGCGATTGCCCAGAAAAAGCGGTGTTCATGAAAAAAGATGATAGGTAAGCTCAAAAGGATAATGGCAGAAAATATGACCGGCAACGCAGAAAAAATTTGATTCCATCCTTGGAGGATCCAATGGAATGGGCCCTTTTTATTTACCGACAAGACCGCCAATAGGATGGCGATTGCGTAGCGTAATGCTGCAACGGCCAAAATTAACCCTAGAGTTTCTCTCGCTCCGACCACTATGATGCTTAATAGATCTCTTCCCTCTTTATCCGAACCTAAAAGAAAATCACGTGAAGGCTCATATGGTGCCGTTAATACTCCAGAATCCGTGAAAATTATGCGCTTTGATTCTAGCACATTATCTATAAAAGGAAGGTAAGGTCCTATTAATGTTATTAAGACCAATATAATGAAAAAGCTGCTTCCTAAAATTAACGTCCAATTACGTTTCATTGCTTCACTTCACCTACCTTGGTTCAAGTTTCTTCATAATTAGAATGGAAAGGACTTGCGCGGCAAATACAATAACCATAAAGCTTAAACCGAAGCCGATAATAAGCCCAGATTCATTCACATAACGCATACTCCCCGATAAAGAGCTTTTGACATCAAGTGCTTGAAACATTCTATAGGCCGCACCCCTGTAATCCAAAAACCATTCCACGATTAGAAGATTGGACAATAAGTAGAGCATAACCGCGGGAAGATTGGACATGATCGGATAGAGACTATTTTTAAGCATGTGCTTCCATAACACTTTTTCTTTGGATAAACCTTTGGAGCGGGCTACTTGAATATATGGTTTCCCTTTTTCGTTACCAAGCGTAGCTGATGTGATTCTTGCAACATAAAGCATAGGGTACAATGCAACCAACACCCCTGCTATCAAAAAAACTAAACCAATGGGAATGGCCAAATAATTTAATAAAAGGCAAATGAAAAATAATCACCCACTGCAAGCAGAGGATTAAAAAGAAATCGGGTATAGATTGGATGAGCCAGGTTAACCCTTTTCCAAAAACATTCCACCACTTATTACGATCATAAAAGTCGAAAATCCCTTTTAGAATTCCAAAAATAATGGTAATAGCACATGCGGCAACTATTACTTTTAGACTTCTACCTAAATGTGGCCATAGTTCCTCTTCAGCCGGTTTATTATACCTTGTCATCCCTAAAGTGTTATTCTCTTTAACATCCTTAAGGAATATAGAAATATTGTGATGATAGACAGCCCAGGAAAATTCATACCCGTATTCCAATGTTTGAGCCCTTCCTTGCACATCAATATCAGGCTGTCTAGGGAATAAGACTGCCAAAATTAGTAAAACTGCAATAAATAAAAAGAACAGAGATGACTTTGTTATGCTCCAAACTACCCCCATGTTTTTCTCCTCCAGTAAGCCAACGAAATCCGAAACACTTTCAATATAGTAAAATACTACCACTATTCACCTTGTAATTCTATAAGAATATTAATTATTCTGATCATTCCCGCACTTAGGCTAGTCGTTGAAATCTGCCATACTTCGTAGTAATATAGTGATTTATGATAGGGTCCTTTAAATAATGGAAGCACCCACCCTAAGGAGGTTTGTGCTGTGAATAAAACAATTGATTGGTTCACCAATGTCTGGACTGCCGACTATTGGACGGACATGAATTTCTGGATAGATATGGGAGTTTCTCTACTTATCCTCCTGTTGTTCCTTTTATGGAGAAAACTGTTTACTAAGTATTTCTTTAAAGGAATATTAGCTGTTTCCAAAAAAACACCTACAGATCTTTTCACTTATATTGTACTAGCCTTTGATAAACCTGTAAGAATGTTCTTTGTGATACTAGGTATATTCTTTGCCTTGAAAACAGCCCCATTTACAATAATTGAAGCAGCAACATTAACTAAACTCATGCGCTCTTCCATTATTGCCTTATTTGGTTGGGGGATATTCAATTTCATCCCGTATTCTTCTAATCTATTTACAAACCTTTCCACTAGACTAGAATTTGAAGTAGACAAAATCGTTATGCCGTTTGTAACGAAGGTATTGCGATTTATCCTTCTCGCATTAGTATTCAGTATTGTGCTAGAAGTATGGGAATATGATGTTGGCGCGATTGTAGCTGGTCTGGGTCTTGGCGGACTTGCCTTTGCATTAGCCGCACAAGAGTCTATTAAAAACTTATTAGGTGGATTCATCATTGTAACGGAAAAGCCTTTTACAATGGGAGATTGGATCAAAACACCAAGTGTAGAAGGAGTCGTAGAGGATATTTCATTCCGCAGCACACAAGTGAGAACTTTTGCTCAAGCTGTAGTTACCGTCCCAAATGCCACTCTATCAAATGAACCTATCACAAACTGGTCCAAAATGGGGAAACGTCAAGTCACCTTTAAACTTGGCGTCCAATACGATACAAGCCGCACCAGTTTAGAAAGAGTGGTTCGAAGAATTGAAAATATGTTGCGCAACCATGATGCGGTTGACCAAGAAACCATTCTAGTCCGATTTGATAGTTTTGGAGCCAGCAGCCTGGATATTTTCCTCTATTTCTTTACCAAATCCGTCATGTGGGGCGAATATTTAGAAGTAAAAGAGGACATCAATTTTAAAATCATGGAAATCTTGGAGGAAGAAGACGTAATCGTAGCCTTCCCGACAAGAACGCTCCATATCGAATCTCAAGAAGAAAAAGAAAAAACAAAACAATACAGCCTAAGAGGCGAAAAGGCATAACCCATACGTTTAGGGTTATGCCTTCTTTATTGTGCTGACTTTTTTACTTGGTACATCATAAAAGAAATAATTGTACTCCGTCTTCAACTCAGTTGTTGTCATCCCATCTAACACCAGTGAATCATACACTCCAATTAGAAGAAGTTTGTTTATATAATACTCACGCTGCTTCTCTAACGCTTGATGAAGTTTCCTGCTCATTATTATTCACTTCCCTTTCATAGGCTACAGTTTAAAAGGTAAGGTATTGGTTTATTATCCTAATTACTTAGAATATACCCAAAAAATATTGATACAGGATAAAGCTAATGTAAATTATTCTTTAAGATTATTTCCTTTTGAAATTTTGCCACTCAGGTGGAAGAAGTTCTCGATATTTAGGGTAGAAGTAACGATCATCTACTAGCAGAAGGAAACCAGTATCTTGTTCACTTCGAATTAACCGTCCTCCTGCTTGCTGCACCTTATTCATACCTGGATAAACATAGGCGAAATCAAATCCGTTCTGCCCTTGCTTTTGAAAATGCTCCTTCATTACATTTCTTTCAAGAGACAGTCTGGGCAAGCCTACCCCAATAATTCCAACACCGTTCAAACGGTTCCCTTTCAAGTCGATTCCTTCAGAGAAAATTCCTCCAAGCACCGCAAATGCTAGAAAGGTCCCTTCCCTGTCCGGATTGAATCTATCTAGAAACTGTTCGCGTTCTGCTTCTGTCATGACAGGCTGCTGTACAAGAGTTTCAATGGAGTCTTCCACAGCGAACTGCTCATACGCTTCAAAAACCAAAGATAAATACTCATAAGAAGGAAAAAACACGAGAAAATTCCCCTTTTCGGAATGAAACACCTCCCTGATTGCCTCTGCAATTGGTTGAATGGAGTTTTGCCTATCTTGATACTTTGTAGAGATGTTTTTGGCATAAACCTTAATCTGGTCTTGGTGAAATGGTGTATTAATCGATATATAATAATCATGCTCCTCCCCGCCCAAAACAGTTTGGAAGTAGCCTAGCGGATGAAGAGTTGCTGAGAAGAACACTGTGGCAACCGCCTTGCTTGTCGAGTCCATAATTGCCGCAGAAGAGTCCATACAAGCAAGCTTAACCGTCACTTCACTCTTATAGATTGTCACGATGGTTTTATAAAGATCGTTATAGACTTTAGCTATTCTTAAGAAATCTTGTCCTGCAAAATACGCTTCCAATATTTCTTGATGTGCCATGCCCGAAGGATTCCTTAATAACCACTGTTCACACGCTTCCACAGCTTCCTCGAGCACTTCAATTAGTAGTGGAGGCTTGTCATCAAACACAAACTCGTTTGTCTTCAGCAACTCCTTCTTCCATTTCAACAATGTGTCATTGACCGCTTTGAGCTTCAAGTACACCTCTCGATCCAGTCCCTTTATTTCTCTAGAAACCTGTAAGAAAACTGATTTTGACAAGGAAGCAGATAACATCTCCCGAGATCGGTCGACTAGATTATGGGCTTCATCAATTAATAGGATCGTCTCCTTATGAAAATCTCCCCACCGTTGAAGCCGCACTTTTGGATCGAAAAAGTAGTTATAGTCACAAATCACTACATCAGCAAACATCGCAAGGTCAAGCGAAAACTCAAATGGACAGAGCTGATGTTTCTTTGCATATAACTCAATGATCTTTCTATCCATCAACCGCTCGTTATCAAGAATATCTTTAATACCTTCTTTCAGCCGGTCATAATAACCATCTGCAAAAGGACAGAATTCTTTCTGACAAATGGTCTCTTCTTGAAAACAGATTTTTTCCTTTGCAGTGATTGTAACAACTTTAATCTCTAACCCATTTTCAATAAGTAGCCTAAATGAATCTTCTGCCACCATTTTTGTGACTGTTTTAGCTGTCAGATACATTATTTTCTCTTGTTTTCCCTCCTGCAAGGAGATGACTGATGGAAAAATAGTTGCAATGGTTTTACCGATTCCTGTTGCGGCTTTTGCAAATACTCTCTTTTCTTCACGTATCGTTTTATAGACGGCCTTTGCCAGGTCTCTTTGTCCGGTTCGATAGGAATCATACGGAAATTTAAGTTTGGAAATGCTCTCCATCCTTGCTTGTTTCAACTTCCATAATTGCTTTTGGAAACTAAGATATTCTTTTGCGATCTCCTCGACAAACATAGTCAGTTCCCTTAACTCATAATGCTTTTCAAAAGTCTTTTCGTCCTCGTTCTCCCTTTTTGCATATACCATGTGAACCGTTATATGATCTAGTCCATTTTTCAGGCAATAAATATAGGCATACATTTTCAACTGTGCCCAGTATGTTTTATAATCTTCTTCCGTGACGGAGTTCAAGTCCCTTGCTGTTGTTTTTATTTCCTCTATGATGACTTGCTTTTCATTTCGATAGACTCCATCACATCTTCCTTCTATATGCAACTCAAAGTCATCTATTTGTATTTCGATGGAAAGATATACTTCCTTTTCATAATTTTCGCCTCTGCTGGCTTGCAATCGTTGATGGGTCCTGGTGCCCTCTTTCATAACATTGGAGCCTGTAAATCGCGAGTCAATGCTTCCGCCCATCATGACAAATTCTACAAGTTTTCTAACTGAAACGGACAATTTCTTCATCATATAACCCCTGAAATCTCATTTTCCCTTAAGTATAACAAAAGAACTTCTTCAACTATGCATAATTACTACACCGTCATAGGAAAATATAGTAAATGGAAAGATTTTTTTAAGGTGGTGAAGAATTCCATGACGAAAAACGATCCGCTGACATTAACCACAAAGCTCGAAGAAAACCTTCTTCATTTAAGAGAGAGGTTCGTCCATTCTGAGGATTTCATCATGGAGTATCTCCACCTCCAAGATGAGGAAGCTTATATCGTTTATATTGAAACAATCATTGACAAGAAGCTCGTTCAAGAAAGAATTTTAAACCCCCTTAAAGAAAGTAGAATCAATTACAGGGATGAAAAACAACCTCTTCCACTAGTAAAAGAAACAAACAGTATGAAAGAAATTACACAAAGCCTTCTTGAAGGAAGTTGTATTGTTCTTAGCAAGGATTCTGACCTTGCATATGTATTTAACGTACCCTTTTCAAATGATAGGAAAGTGAAAGAACCTGAGACGGAAGGCATTATTCGTGGAGCACATGATGGATTTGTTGAATCTCTGTCTACTAATATTTCTTTAATTAGAAAACGCATCCACAATTCTAACTTGAAGGTAAAATACTTTTCCATCGGCAATGATTCTCATACAAAGGTTGCCTTAATCTACCTTGATCATATCGCCAAATAAAAAAACAGTGGCACTATTAGAACAAAAACTTTTAGAAATTTATATCGATTATATTTTGTCACCAGGCTATATTGAGGAATTTGTAAGCGAAAACTCTTCCATTTTCCCCACCATGCTCAGCACCGAAAGAGCCGACCGTACTGTTGCCAATTTAATGGATGGAAGGGTAGCCATCATGACGGAGAGCAGCCCTGGTGCATTAATTGCTCCAACCACTTTTTTTACCTTTTATCAATCACCTGATGATTACAATAGCAGGTGGTATTTTGGTTCCTTTATTCGTTTTCTCAGGATTTTGGGATTTTTGATATCAATTGCTCTCCCTGCATTATACATAGCCATAGTATCCTTTCATTTTGAAATTTTGCCGACGGAAATCGTATTCTCTATCAAATCTTCCTTGGAGAACGTTCCGTACCCTCCGCTTATCGAGGCACTAGGCATGCAAATTACCTTAGAGATTTTAAGGGAAGCATCGATCAGGCTTCCCAGCAGAATTGCCCAAACAATCGGGGTTGTAGGAGGTTTGGTTATCGGGACGGCGGTAGTAGAGGCAAATCTTGTATCCAACACGATGATTATTGTTGTTGCAATTACAGCCATTTCTTCCTTTATCGTGCCAATTACGGAAATGGGCTCTTCCATACGTCTATTGGGTTTTCCGTTTATGATTATGGCTGCCATGTTTGGATTAATCGGAATGAGTTTCTTTTTTATGTTCCTGCTTATTCACCTTTGTAAGCTTGAGTCCTTTGGCACGCCTTATTTTGCACCCTTCTCTACATTAAGATGGACAGAAATGAAAGACACATTAATAAGGGTTCCACTACCATTTTTAAAGCAGAGACCAAGTGATACCATGCCACTAAAGAAGAAAAAGAAGGTATAATAAGGAGTTTTTCTATGCAAAAGGGCAGTGCAGTCAGCATCAGTCAAGGTCAATTGTTTTTTCTTATCATCCAGGCCCAAATCGGGGTTGGCATACTTTCCTTACCTTTTGCTGTCCATAGCACAGCAAAAGGGGATGGGTGGATTTCAACACTATTGGCAGGTTTTGTCATTCAACTCTGGATGATGATTTCTTTAGCATTATCCAGGTGCTTTCCTGAGAAGAACTTTTTTCAATTATTACGACATCTTTTCGGGAAGTATGTAGGTAGTCTCCTTATTTTCTCATACACTCTATATTTCACAGCGATTGCTGGCCTTGTTGCTGTTCTACAAACAGGATTGATTAACAAGTGGATTCTCCCTCTGACCCCTTTTTGGATCATCTATTTATTAATCATTATTGTTGCTGTCTATTTGGCATCAGACAATATTTTAATCATCGCTAGATTTTTTGGATTATCTACCGGAGTCGTTGTGTTCTTCATCCTGCTTGTAGCAACGGTCTACCGGGATGCAAATATAGCGTACATTTTACCTATAGGTCAGAGTGGATTTAAGAATATATTTTTTGCAATTAAGGATGTATTAATCGCCCTGACAGGGTTTGAACTCATTTTATTGATATACCCTATGATTAAATACAAACAAAAAACAGCCAAAACACTTACCTTTGCTAATATAACAACGGTGCTCATCTACAGTTTTCTTGTTTTTACGAGTTTAATCATTTTCAGCCCTGAAGAGATGACACTTGTCCCGGAACCTGTGCTCTATATGTTAAAGGCTATTTCATTTGAGGTGATTGAAAGGCTTGATCTTATTTTCTTGTCCATCTGGGTAATTCCAATGACGAACTCTTTCATCATTTACTTGTATCAAGCAAGCAAGGGTTTAAAGGAATTGTTTCATAGACAATCCCACGCTCCATTTGTACCGGTAATTGTGCTGCCAATTTTCATTTCAGGTTTTTTCTTACAAAATAAATTTTTAATAGAAGATATCAATAATATATTTCAATATATTGTGTTTATTTTCGTCTTCTTGCTTCCAGTATTGTTCTTAATGGTTGCCTTGGGTAAGAAAAAGTGGCAGAGGGGGAAAAATCATGAGTCGTCATAACCTTTGGAATATAGTTTGTGTATTATTAACGCTGGTACTTTTGACAGGTTGCTGGGATCAGCGACTATTAAAAGACTTGAAATTAGTGTTTACAGTGGCGTTTGACGCAGGGGAAGGAGATGAAATCATTTCTCATATTGCCATCCGTGAATCTGAAAAGTTAAGTGTGGGCGGTCAACCTGGGCAAGCTACTGTTGGAGTGGTAGAAGGTAAGGGAATCACACTAAGGGACACAAGGTTAAATTTAGATAGACGGATTCCTGGAGAATTTTCACCAAGCAAAATGAGGGTGTATTTAATGGGGGAAGAACTAGCCCAAAAGGATATTTACTCCATCCTTGATATTTTATATCGTGATCCCAAGGCTCCCCTAGGTGCAAAGCTTGCCATTGTGGAAGGAAAAGCAGAAGATATCATCCACATGAAGACAATCAAAGAAACATTATTAACAGAAGCCATTTCAGATCTATTGGTGACAGCTGAGAACAATACCATTATTTTAAATGAAACTGTCCAAACTGTCTGTCCTACCATGTTTGATCCAAGTGCAGACTTCTCCCTGCCTGTTATTAAAAAGGTTGAAACGAATGATATTGAAGTTGTCGGAATGGGATTGATCAGCGACAGAACTTATACCGGGGTCACACTGGATGCCGAACAATCTACTACTTTACTTATGCTCGGAAATAAAAAAGCGAAAGTTGCGCAAGTAAATATGATGGTCCATCCAGAAGAGGAAAATCCACAGAATCGTTATATGACTTTAAGTATCTCTAAAGCAAAAAGCAAAATAAAAACAATTGTAGACACCCCGACCGATATACAAGTAACGATAGATTTAAAAATAAATGGTGCTATTGCAGAGTACCCAAAAAATCATTTAGTGAGTAAACAAAAAGTAAAGGAGCTTGAAGAAAAAGCTGAACAATATTTAACCACACAGTCTGAAGAAGTGATTAAGATCATTCAAGACGCCAATAGTGATGTATTAAAAATCGGTCAGCAAATTAAAATTCATCACAATAAAACATGGAAAGATATTAAATGGCGGGAAGTGTATCCAACAATCAAAATAGTTCCAAATGTGACTGTGGAGATAACAGGCACAGGAATTATTAATTAGTTACATATGTAAAGAAAAATAGTGAGGGGCTTTAAAAGCTCCTCACTATTCCTTGTACGATCCGTTCCCACTGTTCCTCTTTTGGGATGCTTGCTTCATTATCTCCTTTTTGAAGACGATAGTCGCCGAACTGCGAATGATTTCCTCCTTGAATGATGAATGTATACATCTGTGATGGCAAACGGGAATCAGCTTTTGTTAATTTTTCCTCATCAATGACACCATCAAGCTGGGCTTCAAAAGTAATGACATCACCTTTGAATGATGTTAGATCATCATCTTCTGCAGGATATGCTGCCATCAGTATCAGACCTGTGACCTTATCAGGGTTGTTTTTCACATAGTTGGCTGCCATTGCCCCCCCGAGAGAATGACCAGCAATCACCCATTCTCGATCATCATACTTCTCAATGATCTTGTCCGCTTTATCTGGATTTAGCACTGCAAGATGCAGAGGCATCTTCGCGATTATAAATGGAACCCCTTCTTCTGCCAACATTTTGCCTAATGGAGCATATGCAGCAGCTTCCACTCTTCCACCAGGATAAAAGATGATACCTGCTTCCTCATTCTCTTCCGTTGGAAAGAAGGATATCCAACCACTATTTTCTTTTACCATTACTTCATCTGTTGATTCCATACTTTCTTCATTCATTAATTTATAAGGTGTTGCAATCAAGAAGAGACAGGCTGCAGCCGCTACACCAACAACTATCCCTATGGTAACTAAACTGGTTTTTTGCCATTTTTTCATCTTTGTACCTCACCATAATAGATTAATGTCTATTGTATGAAAACCAAGAATGGAAAGCAAATTTCTATCAAACATTTTCTATAAGTACTGCTCTCACTGGACACCCATCAGCACCCTTGATCTTCAAAGGTAGGGCAATCAGCTCGTATTCTCCTTCGTTTATTTCACGCAAATCAATTCCTTCTAATATGCAAATGTTGGCTTGATTCAAGCTATGATGGATAGGTAAGTCTTTACTATCTAAGACATCTACACTCGGAAGGTCCACTCCTATTAGAGGTACATCCATTGCCATTAACAACTCCACCACTTCTAAAGATAGTGTTGGAATTTGTTCAGGGAACTCTCTTGCCTTCACCCATGCATCTGTTCTAAAGAGAATTCGTTTTGCATGATGTTGACCTATAACCTTTTCTACATGCTTCCGTTCAATTTTTTGATGCCCTCTCACATCCACCACGACTGCAGGCCCTTTGAAAACAGAAAGGTCCAATTCATCCAACCGCTTTCCCTTGTCATCAAAATGATATGGTGCATCTACATGAGTGGCTGTATGCACACTCATTTTTATGCTGCCGACATTAACCGATCCTGTATGCTGCTTGGACCAGTTAACCTGATAGTGAAACGGAGTATCCCCCGGCCAAGTTGGTGTATCCTCACTAAGTGGCCTTGAAATATCATACATTCTCATCGTCTTGCCTCCTTAAGCAACTACTTCCCGTTCATTGGAGTATTTTTCATAATGTTTTTCATTCATAATATTTCGCAGAATTTGTACGGTCTCATACACATCTTTATAAGTAGAATACAGAGCAACAGGAGCTAGCCTGATGATATTCGGCTTACGGAAATCCGGAACCACTCCAAGCTCCTTCAATGATTTACAAATTCGTGCAGCTTCTGGATGTTCTAAACTCACATGACCTCCACGGCAAACATCCTCCATTGGATTGGTCATTTTAAATCCGTATCCAGATAACTCTTGCTGTATTAGTTCCATCATCACTCTAGTTTGATGGAGTGATTTGTCCCTGATTTTCTTCACCCCAATTTCTTCAAACATCTTTAATGAACCAAGCAGCGGGGCCATGCTGAAAATATGGGGTGTTCCAATCTGATAGGCTCCGCTTGTAGTAGCAGGTGTAAACGTATGTTCCATATCAAATTGCTTTTGCTTGTCAGATCCAAACCACCCTGTTAACCCAGGTGTTTTATCAAAGTGTTTTTCATGGACAAATAATGCTCCCACTCCACCTGGACCGGCATTTAAGTACTTATAATTGCACCAATAGGCAAAGTCCACTTCCCATTGGTGGAACTCATGCGGAATGGCACCAACAGAGTGGCATCCATCCCACCCAACGATGACTCCCTTTTCATGAGCTGCCTTTGTAATCTTTTCGATATCAAACAACTGACCGCTGCGATATAGGACGGTTGGCAAGATTAGAATGGCCACCTCTTCATTTAGCTCGTTGATGATATCCTCTTCACAAATAGTATGGCCATCCCTGCTCTTCACTCTAATAAGCTGCTCATCCGGATTAAAACCTTTTAGTTTCAAAATACTTTGAACCGCATAAATATCAGACGGAAAGTTCAACTCATCTGCTACAATTTTGGTTCGTTTTCCTTTTGGTTCGTAAAAAGTTGCAAGTAATTGATGAAGATTCCCCGTTGTAGAACCCGTGACCATCACTTCTTCCTTTTTCGCACCAACAAGCGGAGCACTCAATTCTCCAAGTTTTTCTGCAAAATAAAACCACGGCTCCTCCCCGCTCGTCCAACCATCTATGCCATGGTTTTTCCAGGAATCCAATAGGCTTAGAAGGGAAGACTCTGCCCTTTTAGATAAAAGCCCTAGCGAATTTCCATCCATGTAGATGGAACCTTCTTTTATGTAAAACTCATCCCGATACTTTTTTAAACCATCCTCTTCATCCCATCTATCAATCATATCCTCTGTAATCGCCATCACAAATCCCCCTTTGCATATCCCTTACATTATCTCACTATTCAGTTAAACGGGACAATGATTTATTATTACTTTTAACTTAAAGGAAAGAGTGATGTATAGCTGTTGATTGGAGCAAAAGGCGAAGACTCCAGCGGGGGAGTAACGGTAGGTTGAGACCCCGCAACGAAGTGAGGAGGCTCAAGCACCGTCCCGCGGAAAGCGAAGCCGTTTTGCGGAAATCAACAGCGACGTTCCAAAAAAAAGAGACTCTATTAAAGAGTCACCTAGAGGACATTTTGAGTTAATTGATAAAATAAATCCTGCATTTTCTTCTCCGCAAGATCATTTACAACATTTCTAGTTTGCAAGGAAGGATTACCATTGATTCGGAAACTGTAGTCAAGAATTTCTGGATGCATTTCGGAATACATAAATTCAATCTTCACTTTATGTCCTTCTGACTCCATCATCAGTGTGCATACTTTATTGCCCATAAATTCTGTGATTTTCACGACGGATTCCTCCTTCTCTCCTTTCACAACACTTACTATTTCTACAGATACGGACAAATTCCCTTTAAGTTTCAGCAAATTATTTGAATTTTTTGCAAAAAAATAAGCGGAAATAGTATCCGCTTAAAAGTTCTTTTTTAGGTAGTTATTTATTCTTCTTATTTCTCGGTTGTTACCGAGCGCATGGGTTACACCCCAGATGTTTGTTTCGCCTTCTTCTTTTGTTACTTCATTAAGGGTAACATCCAAATCATGAAAAATCCGGTGTAAGTATTTCAACGCCATTCTGTCATCGTTTCTTTCCACAAGCATGATAAGCCCATTGGCATTTTCCATGTCATTCCATACCTTGGATGGGGCAAAGCCTTTCTTTTTTCATCCAATTGACAGCAGCTTTCAGTTCTTTCCAATCGTCAGATGTTTTTCAAGTTGCGGAGATCGACTGTGTCCGCCCCTCCCCAACCAGTTACGTCATTTAAATATTTATGTTGTTCTGCTAAGACTTCTAAAGTGCTAACTTCTCTGTTTTCCTGATATAGAACCGCATCTTCAAATTCTTGATGCTCTATTTCCTGCACACTTGCAAGTGTCGTGGAAGAAAATAAGGAACCTCCATCGACATAATCATAAAAATGATAACCAATAACACCAATAATGGCTACCAGCATAAAAGTAGAGATGAATTTTAACACAGTACTCACTCCCAATCTGTCTTGCTCTATCTAACCCTTTGCTTTGCCCTCTTCTCCGTTTATTGGTACGATAAAAGAAAAAGCCATAGGTGAGAAATGATGAATAAAAAACGTATTATCTTTATTATCGTCTGCACTCTAACATTGTTAACAGCATGTCAGGAACAAAAAGAGACAAATGAAGCAAATGAGGCAGGCCCATTGGACGGATTGTTTGCTGGAAGTGAGCTTTCATATGAAGAATATAAATTCATTATGGAATTTATCGTAGATCGCACAAAAGAAATGGAAATAGAAGACAAAAAGTTGGAAAAATGGGTCATCCGTGCAATAGGTGATGAGAGGTTAATGAATAAAAGAGACCTCACCAAAGAGGAGGCCTTGGAGAAGGCAGAGTATAATTTGAAGTACTACGAAACATTTATGTCTGTAGCAGAAAATAAATACAATGTGACCGTTACAGAAGAAGAACTTGATAATTGGATAGCAGAAGGACCAGATCAGAGTGATGTACCCCAGCATAAAGCCTATGCGGAAGCATTAGGTTTGACCCTTGAAGAATTAAACCATGATTATGATAGAGACTTATACGAACAAACTATGGTGATGGAGAAACTCCAACCTTTGTTACATGAAGAATATGATACATCTGATGTTGATGAAGTAAGAGACAGATTCAATAAAGAAGTAGAGGAACAAATGAAATAGAACGGCCCAATTGGGACCGTTCCATTTTCATTTTCTATGATAAATAAGATTTGAGAGATGGTCCCGCTTATCCTTATCTCGATAAACCTTCATCATTTCCATTGAAAATATGCAGCATATCAGCCAGATCAACCCGACTGCATAGCCTGCCAATATGTCACTTGGATAATGCACTTGCAGATAGACCCTGCTAACACCTACTAAGATTACAAGGGTGGCCAACAGTCCAATTGCAAGCATTCTCGTTTTAAAGAAGCGTTTTTCTCTGCCAATCAAATATATGATGAAACCGTATAAGATAAAACTACCCAACGCATGCCCGCTCGGAAAACTATATCCATTCCCGTCGTATTCCGGAGCCATTGTTGGCCGTTCGCGCTGAAAAAAGTATTTCAATCCAAAGATAAATAATCCACCACCGCCGATGGAAAGAATGAAAAACAACACGCCGAGTACATCTCTTTTTTTCAACCAAAGGAATAACACCGTAAATATACTCGCAGCGGTTATCCACCAGACAGAACCAGTTTCCGTTAACAACCTTAACATGTTAGTCAGTGTTCCGCTTTCTATCGATTGAAAATAATCCATGATGACATGGTCGAATGTAAATTTCTCCTGTTCCCATACATCCTCTGCCAATTCAAGGAACAAAGCCGTGGCGGAAATCATGAGAACTATCCCCGCGAGGATAAGCAGACCAGGAGCCCATACCTTACTAAAATCAATCTGTTCCTTCCAATAGCGCGCTTCCTCTTTTAAATTCATCCAATCGCCTCGTTTACGTGATAAGTTTTCTATTACCTTATTCCACTAAAGCGACTGGGTAAAACGTTAAATAAAAGTTGGGAGTTCCTACTCTTGCTCTTGTCTATGAAAAGAATACATCATCCAAAATCCGATATCCTGAAAACCTATCCGCTTATAGATTACTCCTGCACTCGGATTGTCATAAAACAAACAAAGCTCTTTTCCTTCTTGAAGAAGTTGATTACACAATTTGACCATGCATTGAGTAGCGTATCCTTTCTTTTTAAATTTCTCAAGAGTTGCCACACCCACTACCATCGCAGATACCGTATTTTCTGCGGTAGTCGAGGCAGTGGAAACCATCATCCCTTCTTCCTCCACGAAGAAGGAGCGAGAAACCCCTTCCGCTAACACACGTTTCTTTCGTTCTACGGTAATGATAGAATCACTGAACTCCGGAACCGAATTTAATAATTTGACAAGTCTCTCTGCATCCTGTGGAGTGGCCTGAAGGACTTTTGAAGTATCAACAGTAGCTGCTAGTTCATTTGATAAGGCTGTACACTTCGCATAATAGGTCTGTCTTTTCCTTTTTAGCCGGTGCATGACAAAAGGTTCAATCCTTGCTGTCACGTCCTTTAAACCTGACATCATAGTAAATTTCGGATCATTCAACATGATATTTGCAAAACCTTCAGCATCAAAGGCTCCTTTTGCATAAGGAATAAAATTTTCTTCATAATTAAGAAGAACCGCTATAAGTTCACCATCTTCATTAAATTCTCCCCAAAGCCTCTGAAAGTCTTTTTCATACCCATAAGCCTCGATGTCTCCAATAATAAACAGATTTTCTGCAGGTTGTTCACCTAAAAAATCAAAACATTTTTCATGATCCGCCTCTGCCAATCTCCTAATCATTATCCTGACCCTCCCCGTTTGATATTTTAAAAATATTCTCATATTTTACCTAAAAATCTATCAAGAGGGAAGATAAATTTCAATGCTATACTAGTTGATTGGAGTGGAAGGCGCGAGACGCCCGCGGGAGGAAGGGACAGGTGAGACCCCGCAACGGAGGAGGCCACTGAAAAACCTAGTAACCAATCTTTTGGATAATTTATAGCTGTTGATTGGAGCAATAGGCGAAGACTCCTACGGGGGAGTAGCGACAATGTTGAGACCCCGCAGGGCGTAGCCTGAGGAGGCTCAAGGTCGCCCCGTGGAAAGCGAAGCCGTTTGCGGAAATTAACAGCGGTGTCTTAAAATAATCTAACATCAAAGACTTTTTCAGTGGCCAACAGCGCAGCGAGGAGGCTCAAGGCACCGTCCCGCGGAAAGCGAAGCCATTTGCGGAAAGGAACAGCGTTGCTTAACCAAGCTACTAAAAAGAATAGGGCGATTATTCATAGGGCAGCTTTTTAAAAAAAATGGGTAATCGTCCATTCCAATTTTTAACCTTTTACATATGATAAATGGAATCATGAAAACATCAACACACTTTGTTGTCCCAGGATTTCATGTAAAAAACCTTAGAGGCAGGATAAACGCCTATGCCTCCTAAGAAATTGTTGCATAAGATATCGTAACAACTCATAAAGGAGGTGTTACTAAGATGGGTAATGCGTATGCAGGTGGCTTCGCGTTAATCGTAGTATTGTTTATCTTGTTGGTAATCGTAGGTGCAGCTTGGTTGTACTAAATACATTTTTAATTAAAAAGGAGGAACTAAAATGTCAGGTGGACATTCCGGCGGATTTGCGTTAATCGTAGTATTATTTATCCTGTTAGTAATCGTAGGTGCAGCTTGGTTATACTAAGCTAGACCTTGGAGTTTAGGCAATGCCCTTACTCCACAAAAACACCTTCCATGTTTACATGGAAGGTTGTTTTTTGTGCTGATTTATTATTTGGAGCTTAGCAAGATATCTACATAAGAAGAAATTAATAGAATGGTAATAAGTACATTTATGGTTCGGAAAACTTTCGGCTGACGATCCTCTGGTATTTCCTTCTGAACGCATAAAGCATTCGTTAATTTGTTTATGTAGAAGAGTATAAATACAGCCACCCAAACAAATAGAAATGCGATAGCCATAAGATCCCTCCTTTGTGGCTTGCTTTAAACTAACTGCGGAATATATACTTATGCCTTCTACCTTACCAAAGTTTATGAGAAAAAGATACTGTGATAGTCCAAATCTTTTACAAAAAAATGAAAAAGCATCCTGAAATTATGAAAAAATTTCTAGGACGCTATTTCTTTCTCATTAACTATTAAGATATCATAACCGCTTTCCAATTCTTCAATTTGGCATTTGCTTGGAGCATGTTGGATAAGCTTAATATATAGGAAATCTGGAATACATAGTCCAAGATTTACCGCCGCAAGCATGGAAAAGTAATGATAGTAGCTTGGGAAAATATGTGCAAGAAAGATGCATGCTGAAGTAATGATCGCAAAAGGAGCCAGTAAAACAGCATAAGATTGAATTTTTGTAAAAGGTTTTTTTGTTTTTATTTTCATATAAGGCATATAGCACTTGAATTTCCATTTAAGTTTTACTTGGTTTTTTGTGGCGATTAGCGGAAGAACATGACATAGTTTGTGCATGGTGAACATTCCCAGAAGGCCAAGGATGAACCATCCGAAATTGGCAGATGAGACAGCTGTGTCATGGAACATTAAGCTAAAAGACAGAAAGAATACAATAAACGAAAGTAAAGTGATGATAAACGAAATAAGTGTTATACGATGGAGTCCATATTGTCTTGAAATATCAATGGATTTCCAACAGTTCATAGTTGCGTCACCTACCGTAATTGCTAGTCGTAATGAAAATTACTAAATTAATGTAAGCTTTTTTAATGAAAAAATCAATAGGTGAATGTAATTTATTTTTCTATGTATCCATCTAAATATTGGTAAGTGTAAGGAATTGTTGTAAAATAAGTAGAAAAGTGAGGAAAACCTTTGAGACTTGCGATACGAATTTGCAACAGTGAGGACTGAGTATAGTGGAAGAAAGACTTGCAACCTTGGAGTTCTACATGGAACTTTTAATAAAACAAATGGACCGTTCAACATTTCCTTGGGATTATTTGATCATAAAAGGTAAATTGAGCAGGAGGGAAGTGCAGGCTCTATATCAATTATGTGAAGACTTGAGCAAAGAGATGGAAAAAACAAAAAGCGGAAGGATTTGTTACATTCTCTCCGCTTCTTATACAATTCAGACAAGCACTGCCTCCAGAACTGCCTTTGGAGGAGACCATTGCCGCCTTACGGACACAAGGCCATTATGTGCCGTTGATGGAGGAATTCCAAAAGCTTATTAAGAAGAAGTAACGCTTTCATTTTTTTCTTCAAGCACTTCCTCTTTTTTGGAAAGCTTCCCGTCTACTTCTACAAAATCTTCTTCAATATTATTAAAGGAACGCTCAAATATTTGCATAAAATCTTCCCCGTAAACATTACGGATCACGCACATGATATCCAATAGCTCAGGGAACTTTCCATATAAGTCATGCATCGGCAAAGCCCCGCTGAATACGGAGTTTTTACTAGGATCATAGGTTTCCATCAATTCTAAAAGAATCTGTTCGCCTTTTTCCGTTAGTTCAATATACGTGTTTCGCTTATCGTTTTCCTTTTTAGAAAAACGAAGCAGTTCTCTCTCTTCCAGTTTCTTAGAAAAGTTGAACGCAGTGGATACATGCATTACTCCAAACTTGGCAATCTCGGAAATACTGGCACCTTTTAAATGATAAGCAATCCATAGAATATGGTGCTCGTTAATATTTAAGTCATATGGTTTTATCCATTGTTGCCAATCTTTCTCGATGGTCTTCCAAAGTGCTTTACTCAGCTGGGCAACACGTTGGCTGAAGAGCATAGCTTCTTTTAATGAATACTGTCCATTCTGTGTATTCACAAACTCACCTACTTTTTTCTAATATATTACTATCTATTATGACAATAAAATAAAAATTAATAAAGGTCTAAATTTACAAAAAATTAAAATTTTTTATTCAGCGGTGTTTTTTGCTAGCTTTTTTTCTAGATTTTCTAATTCTTCCTGCAGGTTTGCGATGTCTTGTTGAATGGATTCTTGATGAGGTTTAATTGAATTTTGCCAAAGATCTACTGAAACCTTGATCTCTTCTGCAATATTTCCGACTGTTGCTTTTCCCTCTTCCATGGCTTGTGTTACTTGGTCCTTAATATGAATTGCCTCTTGTTTCAAATCTTCAATCGTCAGCCTGAATAGATTGAGCAGTTGACTTTATTTTCGCTCTTCTGGATGCTCCAGATTCTGCAGTTGTAAGCAGAGCGGAGACACTGGCAATTGTTCCACCTATTAAAACTCCGTAAATGAATGATTTCCCATTCATAGTAATCACTCCTCTATAAAGTTATGTAAATATAGTTCAATACCCTAAGATTATTATATAATTCAACATTTATTAAAAAAATCCTTTTTTTTTGCTGAATACTTTTCTGGACGAGTTCTTAAGAAGATACTGTCTTATGCCTTATTGTTTCCAAATAACAAGTTTATATTTAATCGAAACTTTAACTAGGTATACTTGTTTCATAAGAAAAGAGGGAACGGCATAATTATGGTAAAAAGGGGGCGGGCTTTGTGCCAGTTATAACATCTGTGTTATTTATCATAAGTATCGTGATGTTGTTTGGTGGTGGAAATTACTTTTTGGCCGCGCAACGGGCAGGGGTATATCCGCCGAGGAGAGTGTTGCAACAGAGGGCTGTAACTATTGGCGGTGCTGGTGGGGTCATGTTTTTATTAGCTATATTAATGACATGGGCTGTTTAAACTAATGATCGAAAAAAAGAAGAGGGCAAATTCCAAACTCGGAATTTGCCCTCTGAATTATGTTGCAGGTATTAGATTTGAGCGTTTAGCTATGCTCGTTACAATTGGATAGATAATGATCATGACTGTTGCATTCAATGCGACAGCTGGTAATACGGCTGTAACGAAGAAGAATGCAAAGGATTCTCCGCCTGGTAATCCTACTAGTGTCAGGGCGCTAAAAAGGAAAATTGCTCCTGAAATGAGGGTGCCTATAACGGTTAAAAGTCCTGCTTTAACTAGTGGTTTGTCCAGTTTCTTCAATGCAAGAAGCAAGAAGAAGAACAAAAATGCTGTAATCGGTTTATCAATGATATTTGGGATCTGACCGGCTGGAAAAGTGGTGGTCATGGCGGAAATTAATCCTGTCACGACACCTAATAACAATACATTTTTCTTTTCTGGAAACAGCATGATACCTAAAAACATCATCGTTAATGCTAAGTCTGGCTTCATACCGAGAATGACCCCCGGTACAACAGTGTGCAGAACAGCACCGATTCCTACTAATAAAGCTAGTGATACTAAAGTCTTTGTATTCATTTCTCATCTCTCCTCAACTAATCTAATCTTTTTAACTCCATTAGTACACTCGTTGTCTAATGCGAATTAATAGATACTAGTATATAAAAGTTTCCCCCTTTTGAAAAGAGGAAAGCATGATTTTACCTATATTTGGCTTGGAATCGTTTCATGAAATCCGCTAATGCCTGACAGGATTCCAATGGTACGGCATTGTAAATAGAAGCTCTGCAGCCTCCGACCATTCTGTGACCTCCAAGACCTACAAAACCTTCCTCTTTTGCCTGAGTTAGAAAATTAGAGGTAAGCTCGTCAGAAGGGAGGTTGAATGTGACATTCATGTGCGATCTTGCACTTTTTTCGGCATGGCCAATATAAAAACCTTCACTCTGGTCAATAGTTTCATATAGGAGTTCTGCTTTCTCCTTGTTAATCCTTTCCATCGCTTCAACGCCGCCTTGTTCTGCCACCCATTCCAATACAAGGGAAAGCATATAGATGGAAAAGGTTGGAGGTGTATTGTATAGAGATCTATTTTTCGCGTGTGTTTGGTAGTTCAGCATGGTCGGGATATTGCTAGGACATTGCTCTAACAGTTCCTTCTTTATTATCACAACTGTAACACCAGACGGACCAAGGTTTTTCTGGGCGCCTGCATAGATAAGGGAGAAATCTTCTACATTTATTGTTCTGCTTAAGATATCACTCGACATATCAGCAATTAATGGTATGTACGTAGGAGTGGATGGGAACTCCCACCATTGTGTGCCAAAAATGGTGTTGTTGCTCGTAATATGCAAATAAGCTGCATCTGTTGAGAGTGTCAATTGAGAAGGTATAGTAGAGTACCCTGTTTCCTTTGCCTTGGAAGCAATATGAGTCGATCCAATTTTTTGTGCTTCTTTTAACGCTTTTTCAGACCATGAACCGGACAGACAATAATTAGCTATCTTATCTGATGGAAGAAAGTTTAAAGGAATGGCTGAGAATTGCAGACTTGCACCACCTTGCATGAAGAGAATGTCATAGTCATCCGGAATTTGCAAAAGCTCCTGTAGAAGTGTAGCTGCTCTTTGGTGGACCGTTTCGTATTCTTTACTCCGGTGACTTAACTCCATAACAGACATACCAGTATCTTGGAAATCCAATAATTCCTCTTGGGCGCGTTGCAGCACTTGTTTTGGAAGTGCTGCCGGCCCTGCATTAAAATTATATACACGCTTCATCCTATTACCCTCCTAAAGTAATCTGAAAATATTAATATATATCCTATCATGGATTGTGTTAGAATACATGAAAGATTTCGAAAAAAGTTAGGAGTAATTTAACATGTACCAAGAACATAAGCCTTTTGATGTTAGTCCATATGATCATCCGGATATTTATCCTGGTCCAAGACCTTCATCTTCTTTTTTATTTTGGAAAGGGAAAGCACATCGAATCGAGGCGGAAAAAGGGATGCCCGTTGAACAACTTTTAATTCACTTTACTAATGTCGACCATGTGCTAGGCAGTCTGGCATTTCAAAGTACGCATGTAAAAAAAGTGGAGGAGTTTTTTAAAGAGGAGGGGTTTCATTCGAAGGTTCCAGTTGTCGCATATGGTTCAAATGTTTGTATTGCACAATTACAATACAAATTCCGTTTGCGCCCAGAAGAAGATGATTTTATGCTTTGCTTAAAAGCTACGGTGACGGATTCCGATATTGTTTATGGACCATTTTTGGCGCCTTATGGTTCACTGCCTGCAGTCATTGCACCAGTGGAAGGTGCGGTGTCAGAGGTGTGGTTGACGTTTATGGATAAAAAACAGCTGGAGTTGATCAATTCCACTGAAAAAGGATATGAGCTTAGAGTCCATGAGGGAAAAAAGGTACGTTTGGACACTGGAGAAGTCTTTGGGAATGTCTATGCCTATTATGAGCCACGCGCCCTACTATGGAACGGTGAGATGCGCAGATTCAAGGATATTTCCGGTCACAGTCCGCTTCAGGCTGTATGGCAAAGTGAAATGCTAAACGAGTTAAAGCTAGCAGTTAAGCATGAAGGAACACGGGAAGAATTTATTCACTTATTAAGATGGGACAGAAGCTATCGTGATTTGGTAGAAGACTTTTTAAAAGCCGAATGTACCTATACTTTTGATCATCCTGACTGGAAGGCTGCGGAATCCATCCTGTCCCTTGGAGAGATGAAAAGGTCGTTTTGAATAGAAAAAGACGTGCACCTTTAGGAGGGCACGTCTTTTGATTGTTATTTAATACCTTGATTAATTTTAGTTGCAATCTCTTGCAAATCTTGTGTGGTGTAATCACTCTGATTTGACTTCCACACTGCGCCAAAACCGTCTCCTTTGCCGTAGCGAGGGAGAATATGAAGATGATAGTGGAAGACCGATTGACCGGCAGCTTCTCCATTATTATTTAAAAGGTTCAGCCCAATTGGTTCAAACTGCTCTTTAATCGAATTAGCGATCTTTGGAACCACTTTAAAAAGGTTCTCGGCTATCTCAGGTGTTAGCTCGTAAATGTTCTCTTTATGTACTTTCGGAATGACTAATGTATGTCCTTTTGTTACCTGGCTGATATCAAGAAAAGCCAGAACATGTTCGTCTTCGTAAACCTTGGCAGCAGGGATGTCCCCATCAATAATCTTGCAGAAAATGCAATCACTCATCTGTTTCACCTCTGGACTTTAGTTTTATCTATTTTACCATGTTTTGGACAAGTATCCTAATATGATGTGCAGGCAAAATAAACAAGCAAGAGCAAAAGCTCCTGCTTGTGAAGAAAGGGACGAGAGGCAACAAGCTTCTCTATCTGAATAAGGAGAAGCCTTCAAACATCATTTTAACGTTCAAATAACTGTGTTTGATAAACACCTCATCTGATTTATAAAATGTGTCTAATTGTCAGCTTTCCTGTTCAAAACAACCATCCCCTTGTTACTGAGTTTTACAACTTTAGTAACGCGGCTATCGACTTAAAGTCTCTTTAACGAACACCTCATTTTCAGAATGAATCAATCACAGGTTACGACTTTAGAGTAAAGTGTCGCCCGTAAGCACCTCATTTCTTTATCAATCGGAGTTACGTTACAGATGATCGTGTGGTTGCAGTCGGTTAAGTCCCACAACGACGAGAGAAAAAGTTTAACCTTATCTAGAACAAAGCAACACTGTCTTTGACAGTCACCTCATCTACAAAGAAGTAAACCAAAGGCTTGTCTAAGTGCCCCTCTGTCCCCTTCCCTACATATGATGCGCACTTTCGTTTAAATTATGTTATGGTAAAATTTAAATATGATTTTTTTATTTCGCTAATGTTACAGGAGGATTAAATTTGGAAAAGGGGTCAGACCCTTAAAGGATTTTCGCCCTCCATGTAGTAGCTATATTCAATACATAATATGGTTGGCAGAAAGGGTAGGTTGATGTGAGTTTATTGGAGATTAGTGGGTTGACTGGTGGTTATACGAATCAGGCTGTGTTGAGGGGTGTTTCGTTTGGTGTGAAGGCTGGCGAGTTGGTAGGGTTGATTGGGCTTAATGGTGCGGGTAAGAGTACGACGATTAAGCATGTGATCGGAACGATGGAGCCCAAGAAAGGATTCATTAAAATCAATGGGATTTCCATTCAAGAAGATACGACAAAGTATCGTTCTACTTTTACTTTTATTCCTGAAACCCCAATTTTATATGATGAATTGACGTTGTATGAACACCTAGAACTAACTGCGATGGCGTATGGGTTATCAAAAGAAACATTTGAAGAACGATTGCACCCGTTATTAAAAGAGTTTCGTATGGAAAAGCGTCTCAAATGGTTTCCTGCCCATTTTTCAAAAGGAATGAAGCAGAAGGTCATGATTTTAGCTGCTTTTCTAATTGAACCGAAGCTCTATATCGTCGACGAACCTTTTGTCGGTTTAGATCCGCTTGCCATCCATTCCTTGTTAGAAATGATGGATAAAGTGAAAAAGAGTGGAGCAGGCATCCTTATGTCCACGCATATCCTCGCGACAGCAGAAAGATACTGCGATTCATTCGTTATCTTGCATGAAGGGGAAGTGCGGGCAAAAGGAACGTTGGAAGAGCTTAGGGTACAGTTCAACATGCCGAGGGCTTCGCTTGATGACCTCTATATTCAACTGACAAAGGAAGAGAGCAATGTTTAATGTCGATCAGCTCTGGCAAGCCAGATTCAGTCAATATATAAAGGATACGAGAAGATATTTACGCTATATGTTCAATGACCATCTTGTGATCGTGATGATTTTTTTGCTAAGTGGCCTTGCCCTTGCTTATCAAAACTGGTTAGAGGTGGTCCCTCCTGATTTTCCGTATGCGTTACTCATGGGAACAGTTTTGGCCCTGCTTATGACAAGGGGGAGCATTCATACATTTCTTAAGGATCCGGACCTTGTGTTTTTACTTCCATTGGAAGAGAAATTAAAGCCTTACATCAAAAAGTCGTTTTTATATTCCATACTATTAGAAAGTTATTTCCTATTACTAGTATTTGGTGTATCTGTTCCGCTTTTCTTTACACTGACAGATGCAACGCTTCAAACGTTGATATCCGTGCTGCTTTTGTTATTGGGAATGAAATCCTGGAACCTGTGGATGACATGGCTCATCAACTTCTATACAGATAAAAAGGTGAGGCTAGTGGATTGGTGGGTCAGGCTTGCTTTAAACTTCGGCCTGCTTTATCTCGTGTTTTCTGAAGCCAGTCTGCTGTTTATCGGTATAGTAGTGGTAATGATGCTGCTTTTGCTGATTTATTTTCAAAACGCGACCAAGAAAATGAATTGGAAATGGGACCTTTTGATAGAAAACGAAACCAAACGGATGCAGCTTTTTTATCGAGTAGCCAATCTTTTCGTTGATGTACCAGGGCTAAAAGGAAAAAGTAAAAAGAAGAAAATGGTTGGATGTCATTCTGTCGTGGAATCCTTACTCGAAAGACAAAGCATTTGATTATCTATACTTACGGACATTTTTGCGTTCGGGCGATTATTTTGGACTATATCTGAGGTTATTGATTATCGGAGCTGTTTTGCTTCTGACACTTCCTGTTGGGTATGCGACATATCTAGTGCCTGTACTGGTGCTATATTTGACGGGCTTTCAGTTAATTCCGATGTGGCGCCATCACTACAATAAACTCTGGTTGTCGATTTATCCTGTTCAAGAAAAGCATCGCATCCTTGCGTTTACTAAAATGATTACAGTTATCCTCATTTCACAAACCATTGCCCTTGCTGCTTTATTAGTTTTTGTAGCGACATGGGTGGAAGTAGTAGTTGTGTTGGTTGGCGGGATCATTTTTGCCTTCTTATATGTACAAGGTGTGGTAAAACGCAAGATTGCTTCGTTATAACCTGTAGAAAACACTCAAGGCTGCTTGGGTGTTTTTTTAGATATGAAATTGTATAATCCGTTGATTTCCGTTCCAGGCGCTTCGCTTGCCTGCGGGCGGTCCGGGAGCCTCCTCGTCTTCGCCTGCGGGGTCTCCCCTGTCCCTTCCTCCCGCGGGCGTCTACGCGCCTTCCACTACAATCAACGAGGTTACTCCATTGACCAAGGTTTTTTAAAAAACTCTAAATGAGTTAACGGAACACCATAAATTTTTTGTTCTAGTTATTTCTAGCTGTGGATTGGAGCAAATGGTGGAGACTCCACCGGGGGAGTAACGGTAGCTTGAGACCCCACAGCGCAGCGAGGAGGCTAAAGCACCGTCCCGCGGAAAGCGAAGCCATTTGCGGAAAGGAACAGCGGTGGTAACACAAATAATTAAATTCGTTTTGTTGAAACATATTTAACCTAAAACTCGTATATGAAGTAAGGATAGATAAAGGTGAGGAGTGTTTTCTTTGTATGAAGAAAAGGTAATGGATGAAACTAGAAGGTGGAAAATGCAGGTGGCAAAGAAGTCCACGATGTTTCAGCGGTTTTCTAAGGGTGCGCAAAATAAGGTGAATGCTATCATACCAGAGAAAGTCCACACTATCATGACAGAGAGCATTAAAAAGATGGTCCAAGGGACACTAGCAGGGAGCAATATGACAACTAAGATGAACGAAGGACATGTTGTCATGACATTAGAAGAAAAGGAAAAGTGGATACAAGAGAAATTAAATGTGTATAAAAGGACAGCGGCAGCGGAGGGGGCAGGCACAGGTGCGGGGGGAATACTCCTTGGTCTGGCGGATTTTCCTTTACTCTTGTCGATTAAAATGAAATTTCTATTTGAAGTGGCTGCCATCTACGGTTTCAATACGAAAAATTATGAAGAGAGAGTATTCATCCTATACATTTTTCAGTTGGCCTTCTCAAGTGATTCCAGGCGAAAAGAAGTGTTAAGGTATATAGAAAATTGGGAAGAGCACAAGGAGAAAGCAAAGGAACTTGATTGGAAGGCATTTCAACAAGAATACAGAGACCACATTGATTTGATCAAAATGCTGCAGATGATTCCAGGATTTGGAGCGGTAGTTGGAGCATATGCAAACTACAACTTTCTGGATCAACTGGGGACGACGGCGATAAACTGTTATCGGTTAAGAATGTTTAAAGAAAAAGGCATCAATATATGAAAACCGTCAGGCTCAAGTATAGAGCCTGACGGTTTTTAAGGTTTCATACCCATTTATTGATGAGTAGGGATGAGTTTCCCTTTTTCATGTTGATGATACAGGACAGTTGCAGCACCGAGTGTTTTAGCGGCAATCAGTAGTGACTTTTCATTAATATCAAACTTAGGATGGTGGTGAGGGTATGCCACTTCTACCCCTTCAGGTTTTGCGCCGGTAAAGAAAAAAGTTCCCTTCACGTGTCTTAAATAGTATGAATAATCTTCCCCGCCCATATGGGGTGGTGTTTCTTCCAGAGTTTCCACCTCTTTTACGTCAGCAGCGACGCTAACAAGATATTCTGTCTCGTCTTTATGGTTGACAACAGCAGGATACCCTCTGTGGAAATTGTATTCGTAGGTAGAACCGTTCAGTGCACATGTAGAAGATGCAACAACATCTATTTCGGCTTCAATCATATCGCGGACATCATCATTGAATGTTCGCACTGTTCCTTCTAAATAAGCGGAATCTGCAATGATATTAAAGGCGTTTTCAGCGACAAACGTACCAACCGATATCACTGCCGGATCAACAGGATTTACGCGTCTGCTTACAATCTGTTGAAGGTTTAGGACCAATTGAGAGGCCGTGACAACAGCATCTTTTGTTTTGTGCGGTTGTGCACCGTGGCCACCGGAACCTTGGACTTTAATGGAGAAGCGATCGGCAGCAGCCATCACAGGTCCTACTCGGTATTGAATTTTACCAACTTCCGTACCGGCCCATAAATGGGTGCCAAAAATGACATCGACTCCTTCTAAGCAACCATCATTGATCATTGCCACTGCTCCACCTGGTGCATATTCTTCTGCATGTTGATGGATCAAAACGACATTTCCTTCAAGGTCCTCTTTGAGTTCATTTAAACATTTTGCGAGTACAAGTAATGTCGCGGTATGACCGTCATGTCCACAAGCATGCATGACTCCTGGAACTTTTGATTTGTATGTCACTTCTTTTTCATCCTGAATTGGAAGTGCGTCGAAATCGGCACGCAGGGCTATTGTTTTCCCTGGTTTCGCTCCGGCAATCTTGGCAACAATACCGTTTCCGCCAACGTTTGTTTGGTGAGCGATTCCTAGATTTTCATAAAACTCTGCTATGTAAGCGGCCGTATGGAATTCTTTAAAAGATAATTCAGGGAATTGGTGCAAATAGCGTCTAATCTCAACCATTTCATCGTAACGACTTTCTAGAAGTTCATTCAGCTTATCTAACAAGTGCCTCTCCCCATTTCTAAAATAAATTCTCAATCCTTTTATTTAATATAGTATTCTATATGACTATTCGAAAAAATAATAGTCATAACTTTCATAAATTTAGTAAAATAGTAATTGGAAGTTGTAAGAAGAGGAGACGTGAAACATGGAAGCAGAATTAGGCAAGAGGCTGGTCAAAGAAAAACAAACTAGTAAATGGAGAAGATTGATTCTATTTATTTTATGTGGTGGCTTTTTTATATGGTCCTTTCAACAAATTATGAATGAACATACAATCGGTTTTGATGAATCCATTCGCAGTTTGGTAAATGGATGGGAAGTTGATGTGCTAATTAGCTTTTTTCACTTGTTTACGACGCTTGGGGATAAAACCGGAGTCATTATCATTATGTTACTATCCATCATGCTGATTTGGTGGAAACAAAGAGATTACGCAGCGATGGGAATAATCGTTGGAGGCGTCATAATCGTCAATGAACTGAACAAATGGCTGAAAGACTTCACAGGGCGCGAAAGACCGATGACAGGCCCAGGAGCGGAAAGTCTCAGTTTTCCAAGTGGTCATGCGATGGTCGGGTTATTTTTCTATGGGTTATTATTATACTTTGCATTGGCCTATACAAAACAAAATGGAATGCGTATGATGGTTGCGATATTTGGGGTAATCTTTATCGCGCTTCTTGGTACAAGCAGAGTGTTTTTAAATTACCATTATCCTTCCGATGTTTTAGCAGGCTATGCAGCAGGATATATATGCTTGATTCTAGGAGTATTGTTGTATGAATGGATTCAATCGTTACGTCCAAAGAAGAAAGCAATGTAGCTCCGGCTCATTGCTTTTTTATCTACATTTCAGTCTTCAGACGGACAAAGAAACTGGCTGAGGATAGGGGATTTTCAATAAGTGAAAACGTAAAATAGAAATATATTAGAGGGTTTAATCTAAACTATGTCAAATATAAATGAAGGGGGGCTTTAAGAAATCAGATGAAAACATTTAACCAGAAAATCATGGCAATTGTCTTTGTTTTTATAGGAATTATGTTGTTGCTTGTCAATATAGGTGTCATTTCCTTGGAAATAAAAGCGTATTTTGTCACCTATTATCCGGTGCTAATTGTACTTTTCGGGCTGAAATTGTTAATAGATACATTATTTTTTCATAAACGAGCGCTTTTTTTAAGTTTATTTCTCCTTGCTTTTGGTGGCTTGTTGTTAATTGATCGTGTTGGCTATATCGAATTTCAGTTTCATATGTTCTGGAAATTGTGGCCGCTTTTAATCGTTTACTTTGGTATGAAATTGTTCGTAAATAAGCGGCCAGTCAAAATTCGCTTTACAAAGGAAAATGAGGAGTTCAATGATGTATTCGACACATATGACGAGTCCGATGAAGATGTTAATTGGAAAGGAAATAGTACAAAACGTGTTATAACAATCGGCGATATGAAAATGAATAAGCAAAATTGGGCAGTAGAGCCATTGTCAGTTTGGAATGTAGTTGGCGATTATTATTTTGACTTTAGTAAGGCCTATATACCAGACAAAGAAACATGTATCCAAATCAAGGGAGTTGTCGCGGATTTAAAAATGCTTGTTCCGGAAGATCTGCCAATTAAAGTGTCGGCTAAAGTAAAGGTTGGGCACTTGAATATATTGGGGAACACTTCAGAAGGGAAAGGGAACAAACTTTACTATGAATCCGAAAATTACAATGAGGCTTCTAGAAAGCTCAATATTGTGCTAGATATGAAAATAGGGGATGTTCGAATTGATCGGGTCTAATAAGGGGAGAAAAATTGAAAGTTTGCGATTTTGGTATATTCGTTCTTTTATGGTGGTATCCGTTGTATCTGCGTTCCTTTTTTTCCTGTTTCTCCAGGTTGTTCTCCTTTTCTATCCGGAAGGCTTAGTCGTCAATGTTCAGTGGAGTATGTTGTTAACGGTAGTGGCGTTCGTGATTTTGGCCATTACAAGTTTATATTTCGGCTATAAGCAAAGCGGATATATGAAAAAAAGAGTGGAGGATATTTCCACATACATTGCAACATTGGGTAGAGGGAAATTTTCTGAAAGAATAGCAGTTGGGCAAAAAGATGAGTTGGGTAGATTAGCAGAAGATATCAATCAACTTGCGATAAAAATTCAGAATCAAGTGAGGTCGTTGCAAAAACTGGCGGAAGAAAAGAATGAATTGGCAATCAAAGCTCATAATGCTGCAACTATTGAAGAGAGGCAACGTCTGGCAAGGGAGCTCCACGACTCGGTAAGTCAGCAGCTGTTCGCATTAAGCATCATGTCTTCGGCTTCCATTCGAATGTTTGACTCCTATCCGCAAGAGGCCAAAAAGCAACTGACAGATATCGCATCCATCGCTGCCCAAGCTCAAGGAGAAATGAGAGCCTTGCTTCTTCATTTAAGACCGGTCTCTTTGACAAATGATACGCTGTGCGTTGGGATTAACAAGTTATTGGAAGAGTTAGAGGACCGAACTCCCATTAAGTTTCAAAAAGATATTCAGGAAATTTCGGCTCTTTCTAGTGCAACAGAAGATCACCTTTTCCGAATTATCCAAGAGGCGATATCCAATATTCTAAGACATGCTGATGCCACAATCGTTAAGTTGGACATGCATCAAAAGGGAAATCAGTATGTATACATATTTATTAGTGACAACGGTAAAGGGTTTGAAATAAATCATCAAAAACAAGCTTCCTTTGGTCTTCATACCATGAGAGAGCGTTGTGAAGAAATTGGGGGACAGTTCCATATCCGATCTAAAGAAGGGGAAGGAACTCATATTGAAATCCATATTCCGATACGAGAGGGGGAAAACTAAATGGATAGGATTAGAGTGGCGGTTGTCGATGACCATGATATGGTGCGAAAAGGATTATTGGCCTACTTAATAACAGAACCCGGAATAGAAATCGTCGGGGAGGGTTCTAGCGGACAGGTAGCCATTGAACTCGCAAAAAAAGAAAAACCTGATGTTATCTTGATGGACTTACTGATGGAAAATGGTACGGGGATTGAAGCTACCAGGGAAATCATAAAATTTCACCCAGCTTGTAAAATCATCATTATAACCAGCTATTTTGATGATGAACAGGTCTTTCCAGCCATTGAAGCTGGGGCGTATAGCTACCTGTTGAAGACGGCAAGGGCAGAAGATATTATTAAAGCGATTGAAAAAGCTGTTCAAAATGAACCTGTCATTGAACCAAAGGTTGCAAGCAAGATGATGAATAGATTCCGGTCGCCATCCAAATTGCCGCATGATGATTTAACAGACCGGGAATTAGAAGTTCTCATGTGCCTTGGGGATGGTTTGACGAATCAGGAGATCAGTGAGGAACTTTTTATTGGAATCAAGACGGTGAAAACGCATGTGAGCAATATTTTAGGTAAGCTGCAGGTTGCTGACAGAACGCAAGCGGCGATTTATGCTAACAGACATGGAGTGCTCCGTGAGAAAAAGTGAAGCAATAGAAAACCCGCTCTTTCGTGAAGGGCGGGTTTTGTTGTGCTATAGTTTTAGTCTTGTTCAGTTTTTTCTGCATAGTAAGTTGTTACATAGGAAGGGCGGGGGAAAATCTGTTGTTTCTGATCGACACCTTCTGAAGTTCCGCGTTTTTCATGAGCTTTATCGTAAGCTTTGGATTCTTGCCATTGCTTGAAGTATTTTACATCTTCCCAAAGTGTTAAAATAACATAAGTATCAGAACCTACCGGGCGAAGTACGCGGATTGCTGCGAATCCAGGTTCATTTTCAATCAATCCTGCTCTTTGGCTGAAACGATATTCAAAGACAGGACGTCCTTCATCTGTTACTGGAATATTATTCAATACGGCAAACTTCCCTTTTGATAGATCGCCATTGGAATCAAGTACTTCAAAATTCTTTCCTGATTTGAAGCTGGATTGATCAACCGTTTCATGCATAAGAACCGCATTGTCCTCCCCAAACATCAACAGGCTTTCTCCACTTTCCAAACTATTTTTCACATCGTTTAAATAATCAGTGGTACCGAATGTCATATAAAAATTCATCTTCTATCTCTCCTTCATGTTTAATATCGACATTATAATTACAAAATAAGGGAAACCCGAGAAAAAATATGTAGAATAAGGTAGAATATAGGGTGGATAACCTTTCAATTTAAACCTTACTAGATGATTATTCCCGGTACATAGGAGGAGGTAAACCACTTTGGAAAGATTTAAGAGAAATAAATTATCCCAAATGAAGCTACCAAACATCAAAGCAATCTTGTCAAAAAAGTACTTCCTTTTTCCATTTATTTTAGCATGTATTGCTTCTATAGGACTAATAGGTTATATCTTTATTATTTTTTTAGGAGACTATGTCATTGATGAAAAGAAATTGATTATGGATTCTACAACAACCATGGTGGATGAAAACGGAAATGAAATAGCCTCGCTTTTTTTTGAAAATAGGGAAATTGTAGAGATAAACAAGATTCCTACACACGTCAGAGAGGCGTTTGTGGCAGTAGAAGATAACCGCTTTTACGAACATAGAGGGATTGATGTTCGAGCGATTGGAAGAGCCGTTTACCGTGATATTCTGGCAAGAAGCAAGGTGGAGGGAGGAAGCACTCTCACTCAGCAGCTGGCTAAAAACATTTTCTTGACTAATGAAAAATCATGGCTCAGAAAAACAAAAGAAGCTGTTATAGCTATAAATCTTGAACGTAGGTACACGAAGAATGAAATCTTGGAAATGTATTTAAATCAAATATATTTTGGGCATGGTGCATATGGCGTCCAAGCGGCATCACAACTTTATTTTAATAAGAATGTAGAAGACTTGACGGTAGAGCAAGGGGCTTTGTTGGCAGCACTTCCTAAGGCGCCTAACGGATACTCTCCCATTAATCATCCGGAGGAAGCGAAAAAAAGACGAGATCTCATCTTGCACCTTATGGAAGATCAAGGCTATATAGAGGCGGAAGAAGCTGTCGGATTAATGGGTAAAACATTGGGCCTGGATGTTGTGGAATCACCAGAAAAACAGGCTTATTTAACGTATATCGATATGGTGATGGAAGAAGCTGAAGACAAATATGGCTTTACTCCGGAGGAATTGCATAGAGGGGGCTATAAAATTTTGGTCCCGATGAATGTCGCCGCTCAGGATGCTGCATTTCAACGTTTTCAAGACGATCAATATTTCCCCGGCACCAATGATCAGGTCGAGGGTGCGTTTGTCATGATGGATCAGCATAACGGTGGCGTAGTGGCTGTTATCGGTGGGAGAAATTATGTGACCAAGGGGATCAACCGGGTCAACATAAAAAGACAACCTGGTTCTACCTTCAAACCTTTGGCTGTCTATGCTCCAGCTTTGGAAGAAGGGAAATATGAGCCTTACAGCCTTCTGAAAGATGAGTTGCTTTCTTATAAAGATGGGCAGGAAGTTTACAAGCCAAGAAACTATCATCATCAATATAAAAATGAAGTTACCATGTATGAAGCTATTAAAGATTCTTTGAATGCTCCAGCTGTATGGGCATTAAATGAGTTGGGAATCAAAAAAAGCAAAAACTATCTTGAAAAGTTAGATCTGGCTATCCCTGATAACGGTCTCGCTATTGCACTTGGAGGGTTGCAAGAAGGGGTGACCCCTTTAGAGCTAACAAAAGCCTATCGATCCTTTGGCAATAACGGGAAGATGGTGGAACCTTATTTTATTAAGGAAATCAGTACAAGAAAAGGCGAAGTGATCGCCAAGGCCAAGAAAGCCGAAAAGAAAGTGTTCAGTCCGCAAACAGCGTGGAATATGACAAGAATGCTTGAAGGAGTTGTGCAGGACGGTTCGGCACAAGCGGGAGAGATTCAAGGTGAGCTTGCCGGAAAGACTGGTACTACAAACTATCCCGGAGTAGATAATGCCATCAAAGATACTTGGTTTGTCGGGTATACTCAAGATGTGATCGGGACCGTGTGGATGGGGTATGATACCACAACGCCTGAACAACATTTAACAGCAGGAGGCGCGTATCCTACAAGATTGTTGAAAGATATATTACGAGATGCAGGTCTTGATAATGGAGAATTTTCCGTTCCAGTTGGAGTAACTGATTTAGAGAATCCAATTTCTATGCCAGAAAGTATTCAATTAAAGGGATCGATGACATTTCATCCTTTGAGCTTGTTTACAGTCGACTTGGAGTGGAGTGAAGCGGAGGATGAGCGGATAGTCTATAGGATCTATTCCGTTTCCGGTGACAAAGAGAAGTTAATTGGAGAAGTAACCGGGGAACATCAATACTCCGTTAAGAATATCAACATATTCAATGTGCCGGAATATTACGTTGTTCCATTCAACACCCAAACCAAAAAAGAAGGCAAACCAACAAAGGCATTAAAGCCGACGTTTAGATAAGGTGAAGCAACCTGATTAGAAAGATAAAGAGAAAATATGAAATGCACTGTTTGAGGAGAAGCGGGAGATGAATGTACAATTGGGATCATTTTTAGCACGTTTTGCAACGGATATAAAGGAAGCTTGGATAAATGAGAGAAGATTGAACCAAGAGCAGAGACACATCATTCATCAGAAAAATAAGCTGATGTTGGTGGTATTTGTTACCCTGTTAATCTTGGACATTTTAACAAACCTTTTTATTTTTCCGGAGATTATTCCTGCCATTTTACTCACTGCAGGATTTGGGTGTGCTTTAGTTGCCTTCTTTGTTTTGCGTCCTAAGCTTGCAAAGGTCGGGATGTATGTCACTGTATGTACATCCTTTATTCCTTTTTGGGTAGTTGCCTATCTGGATAAAGACATCATTAATTTTTATTTTTTATCCATGCCATTAATTATGTCCTCTTTATATAATCGTATTTTGCCAATATTGATTGCTAGTTTCTTGACCTGCATTACTTTATCTTTCTTTTATATTGACTATAGCAACATTGTATTTTCCAATCATCTTAAAGTGGATGTCATTTATTTTATTCTGTTTTCCATATTTGTTACGATCTTTCTTCTCTTTTCGAGCAGGCTGACAGGAAGCTTGTTAGAGAGGGCAGAGAAAAAAGAAAAACAAACCTCCTTAGAGCTGCTGTCAACAAAAGAATATTTAGAAGCATATTTCAATAATACGACGGATTCCATTGGGGTATATGATTTAAATGGTACTATTTTAAAAGTAAATGCCTCATTTGAAAAAATGTTCCATGTGAGTGAAAAAGATATACTCGGTACAGAAACGAGTTTCCTTTCTTTCACATCTGCCAATTCATTACGGGTTTTTCTCAGTAAGTTAAAGGAGCAGAAGCAACTCTCATTTGAACTGCTTACGGCAACAAAGGAAGAAAATCATATAGACCTAAACATCACGCTTACTCCAGTAAAGGATAGCGGGGGAGAAATTATAGCGTTTGTATTTCTGATGAAGGACATTACAGACAAAAAGAGAACGGAAGAAGCGCTCATGCAGTCGGAAAAGCTTTCTGTCATCGGTGAACTTGCAGCAGGAGTGGCCCATGAAATTAGAAACCCTGTTACTGTCTTAAAAGGCTTCGTTCATCTCCTGTCTAAAGAAAGCAGAGAAAAAGAATTTTTCACCATCATGGATAAGGAATTAGAGCGGATCAACCAAATTACAAATGAATTTATGGCGCTTGCAAAACCACAGGCTATCAAAATTAAAAGGCAAAATTTAAAAGAGCTCATACAAGAGGTCTGTATCTTTCTTGAGAGTGAAGCTTTTATCCATCAAGTTGTCATGGAAGTTGTTCATTTTGAAGAATACATATGGTTGGAATGTGAACCAAATCAAATTAAACAAGTACTTATTAACTTAATAAAAAATGGCATGGAAGCAATGCCAGACGGTGGAAAGATAACCATTGATACGCAAGTGGTGGACGGTTATGTGAACCTTGTGATTAAGGACGAAGGAAATGGTATTCCAGAAGAGGTAATCAATAAGGTGGGACAACCATTCTTTACAACAAAAGAACAAGGCACAGGCCTCGGTCTCATGGTTTCCATGAAGATTATTGAAAATCACGGTGGTCAGTTGACGATACAGAGCGAGGAGAAGGTAGGTTCGACAGTGGAGATATTGCTGCCACATATGAAGGTGAAGGTGGGGGAATAATCGTCTATTTTATGAACAATATGCCCTCATTCTATACTTTCCTTACATTTATAGGTATAGTGTAACATGACAGAAGTGTAACGAAATAAAAGTAGAAAAAAGTCATTCGGAAGGGGTCATCATTTTGAATCAATCAACATTTAACGATACATTTTTACGAGCATGTAGAGGAGAGAAGACAGAACATGTCCCATTATGGTATATGAGACAGGCTGGACGTTCTCAACCGGAATACAGAAAAATAAAAGAAAAGTATTCTCTATTTGAAATTACCCATCAACCTGAGCTCTGTGCATATGTGACAAAGCTTCCTGTTGATCAGTATAACGTGGATGCAGCCATTCTTTATAAGGACATCATGAGTCCCCTTCCTGCAATTGGTGTAGATGTGGAGATAAAATCGGGAATTGGACCTGTCATTGATAACCCAATCCGTTCTATGCAAGATGTTGAAAAGCTTGGGGAAATCCATCCTGAACAGGACGTTCCATATGTACTGGATACAATCAAGCTATTAACAAAAGAACAATTGAATGTACCGTTAATTGGTTTTGCAGGGGCACCTTTTACACTTGCTTCCTACATGATCGAAGGCGGTCCATCTAAAAACTATAATAAAACAAAAGCATTCATGTATGCAGAACCAAAAGCTTGGTTTGCATTAATGGATAAACTTGCTGATATGACTATCACGTATGTACGTTCTCAAATCCATGCTGGTGCAAAAGCGATTCAAATTTTTGATAGCTGGGTTGGAGCATTGAATGTAGAAGACTACCGTTATTTCATTAAACCAGTAATGACTCGCATCTTCTCTTCTTTAAAAGAAGAAAATGTACCACTAATTATGTTCGGTGTTGGTGCAAGCCACTTAGCCAACGAATGGCACGACCTTCCGCTTGACGTTGTAGGTCTTGACTGGCGCTTGCCGATCTCAGAAGCAAGAGAGCGTGGAATCACAAAACCTGTTCAAGGAAACTTGGACCCTGCTATCCTTTTAGCACCATGGGAAGTAATTGAAGAGAAAGCAAAAGCAATACTTGACCAAGGAATGCAACAACCTGGCTATATCTTCAACCTTGGCCACGGAGTATTCCCGCAAGTAAACCCAGACACACTAAAACGTTTAGCAACATTCGTACATGACTATTCTTCTAATAAATAAGTTCTGATTCACCTGTAGATTGTAGTGCAGGGTGGTCGACTCCGGCGGGAGGTAGCGGTAGACTTGAGACCCCACAGCGCAGCGAGGAGGCTCAAGCACCGCCCTCTGGATAAGCGACCATCCGGAACGAAAATCTACAGGAGTACATGAAATATTCTAATAGACCAGAAAAGAAAAGAGGTAAACTATATGTCCAAAAAAACAATGGGCTTGTTGGTAATGGCATACGGTACACCATATAAAGAAGAAGACCTAGAAAGATACTACACACACATCCGTCGCGGCAGAAAACCATCAGACGAAATGCTGCAAGACCTGCGCGACAGATATGATGCCATTGGTGGAATCTCTCCACTTGCACGCATCACAGAACAACAAGCAAACGCCCTGGGCGAACACCTGAACAACATCCAAGACGACATCGAATTTAAAGTGTACCTTGGCTTAAAACATATCGAACCATTCGTAGAAGATGCCGTTCAGCAAATGAAAGCAGATGGAATCAAAGAAGCGGTAAGTATTGTACTTGCTCCTCACTTCTCCACTTTCAGCGTTAAATCATACAACGGACGAGCACAAGAAGAAGCAGAAAAAATCGGTGGCCCATCCATGGTTTCTGTTGAAAGCTGGTATGATGAACCGAAATTTATCCAGTACTGGGTAGATCGAGTGAAAGAAACGTTTGGGTCAATGGATGACAAGGAACGTGAAAAAGCAGTACTGATTGTTTCCGCACACAGTCTTCCTGAGAAAATCATTCAAATGGGAGACCCATATCCAAATCAACTACAAGAAACGGCAGATCTTATTGCAAAAGCTGCAGGAATCAAGAACTACGAGATTGCATGGCAAAGTGAAGGAAACACACCAGATCCTTGGTTAGGGCCTGATGTTCAAGACATCACCCGTGACCTTCATAAAGACAAAGGATATACGTCCTTTGTATACACACCGGTAGGATTTGTGTCAGACCACTTGGAAGTCTTATATGACAATGATTATGAGTGTAAAATTGTCACAGATGAAATCGGAGCAAAATACTACCGTCCGGAAATGCCAAATACACAACCTGAATTTATCGATGCAATGGCTACGGTTGTATTGGAACAATTAAAGAAAGTATCTCAGTAAATCTAGAAAAGAAGGCGATGAAACCATGAACGAGGAGAAAAGAAGGGTTGTCATCATCGGTGGAGGCATTACCGGCCTAGCTGCTGCCTATTATCTTCAAAAGGAAAAAAAAGAGAAAAACCTTGATATAGAGATTACCCTGATAGAAGCAAGCAACCGACTTGGAGGAAAGATCCAAACCGTACGACGTGATGGCTATACTATTGAACGCGGACCAGACAGCTTCCTTGCTAGAAAGCTAAGTGCAGGAAGATTGGTAAAAGAAGTAGGCCTTGAAGACCAATTAGTCCACAATTCAACCGGTCAAGCTTACATCCTGCTTAAAGGTCAACTGCATCCTATGCCTGAAGGGGCTGTAATGGGTATCCCTACAAAACTTTCGCCATTTGTCACGACGGGATTATTTTCCCCGATTGGAAAAATGCGTGCAGCAGCAGACCTTATCCTGCCTGCTTCAAACAATGGTGGGGAAGACCAGTCACTTGGTTCTTTTTTCCGAAGAAGACTTGGGGATGAAGTAGTGGAAAACTTGATTGAACCGTTACTATCTGGCATTTATGCCGGTGACATCGATAACTTAAGCCTTCAAGCTACCTTCCCACAATTCCAACAGGTGGAAGAAAAGTACCGAAGCTTAATACTTGGGATGAAACAAACAACGCCAAAACAAAAGCCTGCACCTGCCCAAAAGAAAAAAGGCATGTTCCAGACATTGCGCGGCGGTCTTCAAACATTAGTGGATGCTCTTGAAGAAAAGCTAGATCAAGTGACTATTTTAAAAGCAGTTAAAGTTGATTCCATAAAGAAAACAGAGGACCAATATTCTCTATCTTTAAGTAATGGTAAAACCGTCCAATGTGATAATGTGATCGTCTCAACTCCTCACCATGCTACAGCTGGCCTGATTCCTGGAGCGGATTATCTTGCTCCACTGCAACAGATGTCCTCTACCTCTGTTGCGACCATTGCGATGGCATTTGATGAATCAGCAACTAAAACAAGACATTGACGGTACTGGATTTGTCGTGTCGAGAAACAATGATTATACGATTACAGCGTGTACCTGGACCCATAAAAAGTGGCCACATACCACACCAAAAGGGAAAGTAATCCTTCGCTGTTATGTTGGTAGAGTGGGAGAGGAAGCAATCGTTGATCAAAGTGATGAGGAAATAAAGAAAGTCGTACTTGATGACCTGAACAAAAATCATGGAGGTCGGTGCGGATCCTGAATTTACAATTGTCACCCGTTGGAGAGAAGCAATGCCACAATATGCTGTCGGACAATAAAAAGATGCTGCAGAAGATGAATGACCGTCTATCAGAAGAGATGCCGGGAGTATATCTTGCTGGAAGTTTCTTTTGAAGGGGTCGGGCTGCCTGACTGTATCGATTCCGGTGAAGCAGCTGTAAAAGCGGTGTTAAATAGAAATAAAAAACAAACCTGTTGCTCAGGTATAAAGGTATAAAAAAACGGTTCAGTTGCAGCATAAAAGCGACTGAACCGTTTTTTTTTCTTGCATTTTTCTTTTTATTAGCTCTATAATAAAACTCGTTGACCGATATCGACATTTAGTCATTTTTGTTGAAAGGAGCCATCAAATGGATCGTAAACAAAAGCATCCTTGAGGCAGCTTTAAAATCATTCTCTTTATTTGGATATAAAGCTACCACCATGGATCAGGTCGCCAAGCTTGCAAACGTTGGAAAAGGGACGATTTATACCTTTTATTCTAATAAAGAAGAGCTCTTCAGTGAAATTGTTGCAGGAATTCTAAGAGAAATGCAGGAAGTTGCTGACCAATCCATCAATACAGAGCAATTCTTTTTTTGAAAATGCTCACAGGGCCCTTATCAGCTTGCTTGATTTTAGAAATGAACATCAATTAACTGTCAAACTGATTCAAGAAGAAAAGGAACTTGGTACAAAAATAGTTAACCAAGAACTTAATCGTCTAGAGCAAATGATTATTACTTTTATCAAGGAGAGAATTGAAAAGGCCATTGAAAAAAGGGAAATTAGAAAGTGTGACCCGGAAGTAACAGCCTTTTTAATGCTTAAACTAT
The DNA here is from genome assembly GCF_000175075.1 of Bacillus sp. m3-13. Classification (NCBI taxonomy): domain Bacteria; kingdom Bacillati; phylum Bacillota; class Bacilli; order Caryophanales; family Bacillaceae; genus Bacillus; species Bacillus sp. m3-13. Next base: position 118,752 of record NZ_ACPC01000009.1, on the reverse strand, counting down.
ATGTTGCGTTAGTTGTGGATTGGGAAGAGCATCATACCCCATTGTCCAAAGAGGAAATTGCCAATCTATTTGAATTATATTTTATCAAAGGATTATCAACTTGATGATCCTTAAATTTTTGAATGAAAATGACTGAATGACAAAAATGGTCATAATGTAATATGGAGGTAATAAAAAATGAAAAGTGTAATAGTTGAGTGGAAGGAATTACTTACAAATAAGAAAATCCTCATTCCTGTCATTGCGGTACTATTAATTCCGTTATTATATAGCGGAATGTTCCTGTGGGCTTTTTGGGATCCGTACGAAAAACTAGATGAACTCCCGGTGGCAGTGGTCAATTTAGATGAAGGTGCTGAGTATGAAGGGGAGGCATTAACGATAGGAAAAGACCTTCAAGAAAATTTGAAGAAGAATGATGGTTTTAAATGGGAGTTTGTATCAAAGGAAGCGGCATATGAAGGACTGGAAAAACAGCAGTATTATATGGTAATTGAAATACCTGATGACTTTTCCAATAGTGCTACTACACTCTTAGATGAAAACCCTTCTTCATTGGAAATGAAATTCGTTCCAAATGAGAGTTACAACTTTCTTTCGGCACAGATTGGATCGACAGCAGTAGAGAAAATAAAAGAAGAAGTGTCCAAAGAGTTGACAAGTACTTATGCAGAAGCGATGTTTGCTAATTTGGAAAAGATGGCCGACGGATACAAAGATGCTGCAGATGGGACTAGCAAACTGAACAATGGCGTTCATGAGTTACAAGATGGTTCTGTTGCTCTGAAAAAAGGATTGGAACAGGCTGCAGAAAAATCGATCGTATTCCAAAATGGGGTTGGAAAGGTTTATGGTGGTGTAAAAGATGTCCATGAGGGAAATCAGGAGCTTTCAAATGGTTTAGGGCAATTGCTTGAAGGTCATGGCAAATTGTTCTCAGCATCTGAGCAACTTCAAGCTGGAGCAGGAAGCCTTAACGATGGTATAGCTAAAAGCAATGAAGGGTTGTCACAGTTGCAAGTTGCTCAAAAAGAACTCACGAATGGAGCAGGAGGCTTGGCAGAAGGTGCGGAGGAATTAAATGCTGGGACCTCAAAGCTTGAAGAGGGGGCCTTGCAAGCACAAGAAAAAGCGGAGCAATTGAATCAAGGAATGATTCAATTGAAAAAAGCACTTGAACCAATGATAGAGCAGGCAAGTGAAGAACAGCAAGCAGAAATCAATGCTTCTTTTGAACAGTTGATTAATGGAAGTGGCGAATTTTCTCAAGGGCTGATGGCTCTTGAACAAGGAGCTTTGGAATTGAATGCAGGCACTTCTTCCTTAGCGGAGAATAGCAGAAAGCTTGCAGATGGCCATTTAAACTTTCAAACTGGTTTGACAGAACTGGCAAATGGATCTAAGCAACTCTCAGAAGGTTCCTCAGAACTTCTTAATGGCCAAACTGAATTCAACCAAGGGCTAACACAGTTTGGTGAGAAATTGGGTGACGCAAATGAAGGCAGTAAAAAACTTGCAGAAGGGTCTAATCAGCTCTTAGCTGGTATGGAACAGCTTGACGGGGGATCCAAACAATTTCAACAAGGTACACAAGAGCTTGCAGAAGGTTCAAGTAAAATCTCCTCCGGTTTGTATGAAGTTGGTGAAGGAACAGATGAACTAGAGGGGAAATTGAAAGATGCTTCTGAGAAGTCTGGGGACGTTAAGGGGACTGACAAAACCTTTAATATGATGTCTGAGCCGGTTAAAGTTAAATCAGAAGTGGAGAACGGGGTTCCTAACTATGGAACAGGCTTTGCTCCTTACTTTTTATCTTTAGGTTTGTTTGTTGGAGCTTTATTGCTATCCATCGTTTATCCAATGCGAAATCCGGCTGGTGAGCCTCGCTCTGGGACTGCATGGTTCGCAGGTAAAGTGGCAGTTCTCGCAGCTGTAGGGATATTGCAAGCACTACTAGCTGATGCTGTGTTGATCTTTGGATTAGGTGTGGAAGTGAAGAGCATGTGGTTATTTATTTTGTTTAGCATAGTTACTTCTTTTACTTTTATTGCTCTTGTTCAGTTTTTAGTAACGACACTAGGAGATCCAGGTCGATTTGTTGCCATTCTAATTTTAATTTTACAATTAACAACAAGTGCGGGAACCTTCCCGTTAGAACTAATTCCAAACGCCCTTCAACCATTCAATTTACTATTGCCGATGACTTATTCAGTGTCCGGATTCAAAGCAGTCATATCGAGCGGTGATCTTGGGTACATGTGGGAAAATGTGTGGATATTAGCTGGATTCATGTTCAGTATGCTTGCAGGTACATGGGGATACTTTGTTTATAAATTTAAAAAGCAATACCATTCCCCAGTTGAAGAATCAGCGTTAAGTTAATAGATTATTAAGCTTAGGAGGCCGCATAAAACCGCGGTCTCCTATTTTTAAATTGAATAATTGTAAAATTTTTATTGAAAACACTTACATTTCCTTTTATACTAGTAGTTATGAAAACGATTTCAACCATTCTACTAACCTATTATTTCAGCTAAGGTGGCGAGACTCGTGGCAACAATAGAAGATGTAGCAAAACTGGCAGGGTTATCAAGGACCACTGTTTCCCGTGTCATAAATAACCACCCGTATGTATCGGAAAAGAAGCGTGTACTTGTATCAAATGCAATGAGTGAACTTGGTTATGTTCCAAATTCATCCGCAAGAAGTTTGAGGAGCCAGAAGACAGAGATGGTTGCATTGCTCATACCTCGTGTGATGAATCCGTTTTTCAGTGAACTGATTGAACGGATGGAAATGGCTGCGGCCGAAAACGGCTACCAGCTCATCATCTGTCAGACAAAGTATTCAAAGAAAAAGGAACTTGATTATTTGAACTTGTTAAAAACGAAGCAAGTGGACGGGATTATCCTTTCCTCCATACAAAATGACTGGAATGTAATAGAACCGTTTTTAGAATATGGACCGATCGTTTTGTGCAATGAGTTTGAAGAAGATGCGGATGTACCGTCTGTGAGGCTTGATCAGACATATGGCGGCTACATATCGACTAAGCATTTATTGGAACTTGGTCATCGCAAAATTGCCTATTGTACTGGCGGCTATAAAAGCAATGTTGCCAAAAGCAGGGAGGCAGGCTTTAAAAAAGCACTTGCGGAATTCAATGTGGAATTTTATGAAGAGTTCTCTTTTCGTGATGCCTTTACCATAGAGGATGGGAGAAGGGTATTTCAAGAAATTCTGGAGTTGAAGGAAAAACCAAGTGCCATTTTCACAGGTGGGGATGAAGTGGCAGCGGGTATCATTTCAGAGGCAAAGCGTTCAGGCTGGAAGATTCCTGAGGATCTTGCAGTAGTGGGCTTTGACAATCAGGCTATTACGGAGCTAGTGGAACCGACCATCACAACCGTGTATCAGCCGATTGATGAAATGGCACGTAAAGCCTTCCAGGTCATGATGGAAAAGGTGCGTTCCAAACGCTATCGTCACAAGGAAATATATGAATACGATCTCGAGCTTATCGTTCGGGAATCAACGGTCAAACAAGGGGTTTACGTATAGAATTCAGAAAAGAGCACTTATGGGGATGAGTGCTCTTTTTGTTGTTTGCATTAATGCTTTGTACGACTAAACATATGGTTTGTTACTGATTAGTATTGTGAATTGGTTACCCCGACAGATGCAAAATGGAAGTTAGGGGTAATCAGAGGCGTGAATTGGTTACCCCGACAGATGCAAAATGGAAGTTAGGGGTAATCAGAGAGGTGTATTGGTTACCCCTACAGATGCCAAAAGGATGTTAGGGGTAATCAGAGAGGTGCTTTGGTTACCCCACCAGGTACTAATAGAAGTTAGGGGTAAGCAGGAGTACACATTGCTAACCCAGAACAAAGTACGCTGAAACTTCTAGTTAACCAAATAAAGTTACCCAACAAAAAACCAGGGAACCCGCTATGAATCTAGCAAATTTCCTGGCTCATATTTTATATTATTTTAACTGACCCGATATACACTCATCACAATGGTTGCCGTAGCACTCGTGTTGCTCATCCATTGTTTTTTTGCACTCAACGCATTTTTTAGGTGGTAAGGTTTTGAAAAATTCTGTACTTTTAATCAACATGTTATCACCCTCCGTTTTCTTATTTGTTGTTATTGTATTATAACAGAACTTGTCCTGTCAACAACTGTTTTAAAACAACTCCTCGAAATAGGAAAATGGGCAGGGATATGATAGACTTGATTTTGGATACCAATAGAAGGGTGATGTAAAGCCATGAAGCTTACTGTGGTAGGGTTTTGGGGAGGATATCCAGCTGTTAATAGTGCAACATCTGGGTATTTGGTCGAGCATGAAAATTTTAAATTATTGATTGATTGTGGAAGCGGTGTATTAGCACAGCTTCAGAATTACATAGAGGTAACAGAGGTTGATGCAGTGATTCTGTCACATTATCATCACGATCATGTTGCGGACATAGGTCCATTGCAATTTGCGAGACTTATTTCATTTTATATGGGAAAATCCGTAACGCAGCTTCCTATCTACGGACACCAGGAGGACATGCAAGGCTTTTCCACACTTGATCATAAAGAATACACAAAAGGGATTGCATATGATCCTTCTAAAACATTAGAGGTTGGGCCATTCAAAATAGAATTTCTGAAAACGATTCATCCTGTTCCATGTTATGCCATGAAGGTCTCCACAGATGAAGGTTCGTTTGTGTACACGGCAGATACAAGCTATCAGGAATCATTCATCCCTTTTACAAAAGGGACAGATTTACTTATTTGTGAGTGTAACCTTTATGCTCATCAAGACGGCAAGGCTGCAGGTCATATGAACAGCCATGATGCGGCTAAAGTTGCTCAAGGTGCAGAAGTGCCTCAACTATTGCTCACACATTTACCACACTTTGGAGAGGTAGAGCAGTTGGTCGAAGAGGCCGCAACAATCTACAAAGGGAAAATTGATTTAGCACATAAAGGATTTAGTTGGGAGAGTGGAAAGAAATGATGCTTTTTATCGATAATAAAGGAATTACCGATCCAAGAATCAACCTGGCGATAGAAGAATATGCCCTTAAAAGTCTTGATATTGAAGATACTTATTTGCTATTTTACATCAATGAACCTTCCATCATCATCGGAAAGAATCAGAACAGTGTAGAAGAAATCAATACAAAGTATGTCGAGGACAATGGCATACATGTGGTGCGAAGATTATCTGGTGGTGGAGCGGTCTATCATGATCATGGAAACTTAAACTTCAGTTTTATCACAAAAGATGACGGAGAAAGCTTTCATAACTTCAAAAAGTTTACGGCACCTGTTGTGGAAGCACTGAAAAGCCTTGGAGTAGAGGCAGAAATGAGCGGGCGCAATGATATTCTTGCGGAAGGTCGCAAAATTTCCGGGAACGCGCAGTTCTCTACAAGAGGCCGCATGTTTAGTCACGGTACGCTGTTGTTTGATTCTGAAATTGAGCATGTCGTTTCCGCGTTAAATGTGAAGAAGGATAAAATAGAATCCAAAGGGATTAAATCGATTCGCAGCCGTGTGGCAAATATTAAAGAATTCCTAGAGGAAGATATTACGATTGAACAGTTCCGCCAGCTTTTATTGGAGGCAATCTTTAAATCCAAAGATATTCCAAAGTACGAACTAACAGAAGAAGATTGGAAGAACATTCACGAGCTTTCCAAAGAACGTTACCAAAACTGGGATTGGAATTATGGAAAGTCACCGAAGTTTAATCTTCAGCACTCGCATCGCTTTCCGGTAGGTCAGATTGATGTGCGTTTGGATGTGACAAAAGGAAAAATAGAAAACTGCAAAATTTATGGAGATTTCTTTGGTGTTGGAGATGTGTCAGAAGTGGAAAACCATTTGTCAGGTGTGAAGTATGAGAAAGCGGAAATTGCACACGCTTTAGAGGGAACAGATGTAAAACATTATTTTGGAAATATTACCAAAGATGAATTGATTGATCTAATATATTAATTTCAAGAGCATGGGGCAAGGATTCCTTGCTCTTTTTTTATATTAAAATATTTTATCTGAAAATTTTAATTTTATCGACATAATTTAATGACAGATATCTAGCAATCTACTATAATGGATAATGGGAGATTTATGAATGGTCATTCATTCAATTTACTCGAAGGGGAGATGAAACACTTGAATATTTCATCGCAATTGGCACTAACCGCGAAAACAAATCCAATGAAAGAAGCGTATATTTTTGAAGGGGATTCAAAAACTTACGCAGAATTGAACGCTGCAATAAATGCGTTTGCTACAGGACTTGAGAAAATGGGAATCACACAGGGGGATCATGTCGGGCTTGTTGTTGGAAACTCGCCATATTTCGTCCTTGGACTTTATGGTGCTGCTCGTATTGGCGCCACAGTTATTCCTATCAACCCAATCTATACTCCAGACGAACTTTCTTACATTCTTAGAGATGGCGATGTCAAAGCCATCATCACCTTAGACCTTCTTGTTCCACTATTTGAAAAGCTTCATGGTCACCTGCCTTTAACGGAGCATTACATTATTTGCGAAACACCTGACGGGAAAGAAAAAGCGAAAGATTTTCCACTTGAACAACTATCGGTTTATCCAAAATTGAAATCGTTTACATCCATAATGGCTTCTGGGAGCTTTACATATGAAGGTCCGGAATTGAAGGACGACGATGTGGCCGTAATCCTTTATACATCCGGGACTACAGGAAAGCCGAAAGGGGCCATGCTGACACATAAAAACTTGTATCGCAATGCCAAGGATTCCGCGGACTTTTTGAAAATGAACGAAACGGACAAGGTTGTGGCAACTCTGCCTATGTTTCATGTATTCTGTTTGACAGTAGCCTTGAATGCACCATTGATGAACGGCGCGACAGTCATCATTGTTCCAAGATTCAGCCCACAGGTGATTTTTGATGTGGTAAAAGAAAATGAGGCAACTGTGTTTGCAGGTGTTCCAACCATGTACAATTTCCTCCTGCAATCACCTGGAGATGTAGATGACTTAAAATCGTTAAGACTTTGCATTTCTGGTGGAGCTTCGATGCCTGTGGCTCTGTTGAAGAATTTCGAAAAGAAATACAATGTTATTATCTCAGAAGGTTACGGGTTATCAGAGGCATCTCCAGTTACATGTTTCAATCCGTTAGATAAACCTAGAAAAGCTGGTTCTATCGGGACAACGATTGTAAATGTGGAGAATAAAGTCGTGAATGAACTTGGGGATGAAGTGGCACCAGGAGAAGTTGGGGAACTTGTTGTCAGAGGACCAAATGTCATGTCAGGATATTATAAAATGCCTGAAGAAACCGCCTCAGCAATTCGTGATGGATGGCTATATACAGGGGACCTAGCAAAAATGGACGAAGATGGTTACTTCTATATCGTGGACCGTAAAAAAGACATGATCATTGTTGGAGGCTACAATGTTTATCCTCGTGAAGTGGAAGAGGTTCTGTACAGTCATGAAAATGTGGTGGAAGTAGCAGTTGTCGGGGTGCCTGACCCTCAGTTCGGCGAAGCGATAAAGTGTTTTGTCGTAACGAATGCACCGATAAATGAATCGGACCTACTTGGTTATTGTGCGGAACGTCTAGCAAAATATAAGGTTCCAACATCTATTGAATTTTTAGAAGAGCTTCCTAAGAATACTACAGGGAAGATTCTAAGAAGAGCATTAAAAGAAAAGCTGGGTGTATAAAGGATTTTTGCTCTCTGTAGAGAATGTATAAAATAGCGAAATTTGTAACCGCTAACAATCTTGGAGGGAGACGGACAGATTTGAGTTATATTGCAGTAGAGGTAAAAGACCATGTAGCAACGGTAACGCTCAATCGCCCAGATGCGATGAACGCGTTTAATTATGATATGTTAATAGAATTAGGAAATGTTGCGGAGGAGCTTCGCACAAATGCTGACGTCCGTGTGGTAGTGATTACAGCGGCAGGGGAGAAGGCATTCAGTGTTGGAGCGGACCTCAAAGAAAGAAGAGGTCTTACCGAGCAGCAAGTAAGACGTAATGTTTACAAAATCGGGGATGTGTTCAACCGCATAGCCGATTTACCTCAGCCGACCATCGCAGCTATAAATGGATATGCATTTGGAGGGGGGATGGAGCTTCTTCTTGCTTGTGATTTCCGTGTGACAGGCAAAGAGGTGAAAATGGGACTGACAGAAACAAGCTTAGCAATCATTCCAGGAGCTGGTGGCACACAGCGCCTGCCACGAATTATCGGGGAAGCAAAAGCGATGGAGCTTATCTTGACTGCTCGCCGTTTTTCTGGCGAAGAGGCTTACAGTTTTGGCTTGATTACAAGATTAGTAGATGAAGCCTCCCATGCCCTTGATGGAGCCATGGAGCTTGCGCGGGAAATGTTAAAGAATGGCCCGGTTGCTGTGCACCAGGCGAAGTTTGCCATTCGCCAAGGTATGGGAGTGGATATGCAGACAGGCTTGCAAATCGAGCGTAAAGCATATGAAGTGATCATTCCGACAGAGGATCGCGTGGAAGCGCTAGTTGCGTTTGGGGAAAAACGCGCGCCTGAGTTTAAGGGGAAATAAATTTATTATGGGACTCTCTCTTCTTTAGGAAGGGGGAGTTTTTTGCGATTATGAAAGTGTGTAATACTGTTGATTTCCGTTCCATGCGCTTCGCTTGCCTGCGGGCGGTCCGTGAGCTTCCTCGGCTTGCGCCTGTGGGGTCTCACCTGTCCCTTCCTCCCGCGGGCGTCTGCGCGCCTTCCACTACAATCAACAAGGTTACTTCTTTGAACCTAAGTTTCAAAAACCTTCTAATTGAGTTAACTGAAAAAACATTAACATACCTTTACGTAATTTTTAGCTGTGGATTGGAGCAAATGGCGGAGACTCCAGCGGGGGAGTAACGGTAGGTTGAGACCCCGCAGCGCAGCGAGGAGGCTCAAGCACCGTCCCGCGGAAAGCGAAGCCATTTGCGGAAAGGAACAGCGGAGCCTAACCAAGCAACGAAATAGAACCGGACGGGTTTCACCGATTTTTCAATTAAGAAAATTATCTCGTGTTGCGAAATACTCTTTACATATCCAGTAAACTACTAGTATATTTATAAATAATTCAATTTACTAGTATAGGAGAAATGCACAGTGGCTACTACCATCGCAGCTAGAAAACCTTCTTCTTTTCGAAATGGATTGCAAGCTGGAGTCAGCATCGCAATCGGATACATACCAATCGCTATTACATTCGGCCTTTTGGCAAAATCAGCGGGTTTGACGGTCTCTGAAACCGTGCTAATGAGCTTGCTCGTATTTGCCGGAGCGGCTCAATATATGTCTCTTAACATGATTGTGCTTGGATCGGGAGTATTTGAAATTGTCATGACCACATTTATTTTAAACATCCGCCACTTTCTAATGAGCGCTTCCCTTAATGAGAAGGTGGAAGAGAAAAGCCTCTGGAAAAAATCGCTCTTCTCATTCGGTATTACAGATGAAACCTTTTCTGTCACTGCTACAAAAGAGGGCACCATACAGACAGGGTATATGTTCGGAGTAATCTTAATCGCCTATTCCAGCTGGGTGGTATGCTCAGGGGTCGGGCATGTCATCGGGAGCAGTTTACCTTCATCCCTTCAAGAAAGCATGGCAGTTGCCCTTTATGCCATGTTTGTTGGCTTATTGATGCCTTCTTTAAAAAAACACCGTAAAGTGGTGTTGCTTGCAGGCGCTGCGGCTATTCTTAACTCTGTATTTTCTTTGGTAATTGGTATAGCTGCTGGATGGTCAATTGTGCTTGCGACGATTACGAGTGCTGTTGGAATCGAGCTTTTATTCGCGAAATGGTCAAAGGAGGAGAAGGCAGATGAATAGTACCATCCTCATTATGATTGTCGGCATGGCTGTAGTCACTTATCTTCCAAGACTAATACCGTTTGTCATGTTTCAAGGAAAGGAACTGCCGCCATTTGTACAGGCAGTATTGAAGAATGTTCCCTATGCAACCCTAGGGGCCCTGATTGTTCCTGGGATTTTTCTGATCAATGAAGATATTATGTATGGCGTGATTGGCGCAACAGTGGCATTTATTGTCGCTTATTTCGGTGCTAACGTCATTCTGGTTGTAGTCAGCTCCATTGCAGCTTTGAGTGTGTATTCTTGGCTGTTTGGTTAATAAGGATTGAAGTAAGTAGGCTTTTCTTTCTGATAGCCTGCTTATTTTTTATATGGTGGCATAGAATATAACAAGGTTGTTTAGGACGAGGAGGTGCGAAAATGTGAAAAAGACGGTTTCTTTATTGTTGGTTGGCTATATTCTCTATGCTTTAGCAGTCACGTTTTACATATGGGTCGGAGCAGATACATCTCTTCCAGCTGACCTTGCAGGGACGAAAGCGGACCCGGCAACTTTTTTAAGTAACAAAGAACTGATGATTACAGAAGAATACTCCAAGATTAGAAATACGATCTATTTTCTGACACTTCCAGTGGAATGGATTTTTTATTTCCTTCTTCTTGTTTTAGGTGGGGCAAAGGCCATTCAAGGATGGGCGGAGAAAGTCTCAAAATATAAAACACTTCAGACAGGAATTTATCTTTTTTGGCTAACCTTATTTAGCACGGTTATTCATTATCCACTAAGTTATTTGCGTTATTCTCTATCAAAAGATTATGGCATTACAGTTCAGCCTTTTTCCGGCTGGATGCGCGATCAGGTTGTTGGATTTTGGGAAGGAATCCTTATCATGTGGATAGTGGTCCTAATTCTCTATGTGCTTATCCGTAAATTCCCCAAATGGTGGTGGGCAGTTGCCTGGGGATGCTTTATTCCACTTGTATTTTTTATAATGTATATTCAGCCGGTTGTCATAGATCCTTTATATAATGACTTTACCGAGCTACAAGATAAGCAGTTAGAAGCAAAAATCCTGGAGTTGGCTGACGAAGCGGATATTCCTGCTGACAGGGTATATGAAGTAAATATGGCCGAAAAAACGAATAGCATCAATGCGTATGTTACGGGAGTTGGTGGGAACTCACGTATCGTGTTATGGGATACATTATTGACTCGACTTCAGGAAGAGGAGATTCTGTTTATCATGGCACATGAGATGGGTCACTATGATATGAATCATATCGTTATGGGTATCACAGGATACATTGTGTTTTCTTTCTTTGCTTTTTACTTGATTTATTTGACTGCAGGCAAGTTGATAGACAGGTTCGGCCAGAGGTGGAAAATCAATAGCTTGAACCAACTTTCCTCCTTGCCCTTAATGTTGTTACTGGTGTCTTTGCTGCTATTTCTTGCAAGTCCGGTAACAAATGCTGTATCTCGATATCAAGAACACAAGGCTGACGTGTATGCTATTGAACTGACCGGTGAGACAGAACCAGCTATAGAAGCTTTTCAGGAGATTACAAGATCTAGTTTAAGTGAAGTGAACCCTCCAGCCTTAGTGAAATTTTTTCGATATACCCATCCTCCAATGGTGGACAGAATCGCCCATTTGGAGCGGTATGTTAAAGAAGAGTGAGCAACGTGCAAGTTTGCGTTGCTTCTTTTTTTTGTCGTTTTTTGACCGTGTCGAAAAATATTTGCGCATAAAATTTCAAAAAAGTCTTTTTTTTGCGAACCTTCTGTTATATAATACAATACAAATATACTAACTGTTTCATAACAAGAGAGGGGCAAGTATATCGTGAATACTGGTACAACAGGAATCAGCGTTACAGGTGTAATGAGAAATGGCTATGAAACTGTACTAACACAGGAAGCATTAAGTTTTATCGAGAAGCTCCATCATACTTTTAATGAGCGAAGAAGAGAATTGTTAACTGCAAGAAAAGAAAGACAGGCAAGAATTGATCAAGGAGAACCATTAAACTTCCTTGATAGCACAAAAGTTATTCGTACAAGTGACTGGAAAGTGAACACCATTCCACAAGATCTTCAAGACAGACGAGTGGAAATAACAGGTCCGGTTGACCGTAAAATGATTATTCATGCACTTAATTCCGGCGCCAAAGTGTTCATGGCGGACTTTGAGGATGCCTCCTCGCCAACTTGGAGCAACATGATAGAAGGACAAATCAATCTGCGTGATGCAAATCAGCGTAAAATTGATTTTACCGCTTCAAATGGAAAAGAGTACAAACTGAACAAGCAAATCGCCACCCTTCTTGTTAGGCCAAGAGGCTGGCATCTGGAAGAAAAACATTTGCAAATTAACAACGAATCAGTTTCTGGCAGCCTTTTCGATTTTGGATTGTATTTCTTTCATAACGTCAAGGTTTTGCAGGAAAATGGAAGCGCTCCATATTTTTATCTTCCAAAGCTTGAAAGTCATCAAGAGGCAAGGTTATGGAATGATGTGTTTGTATTTGCTCAGAATGAATTGGGAATCGCACAAGGGACCATTAAAGCGACTGTATTGATTGAAACCATAACAGCAGCCTTTGAGATGGATGAAATACTATACGAGCTGAAAGAGCATGCGGCTGGACTGAATTGTGGAAGATGGGATTACATCTTCAGCTTCATAAAGAAATTTAGAAATGATCCAACTTTCCTTTTACCGGACAGAAGCCAAGTAACAATGGCAGTGCCATTCATGAGAGCTTACACCCAATTGGTTATCCAAACTTGTCATAAACGTGGCGCCTTTGCAATAGGCGGGATGGCAGCTCAGATACCGGTGAAAAATGATGAGGAAGCAAACACGCAAGCATTTGCAAAAGTAAGGGAAGATAAACTTCGTGAAGTAAAAGATGGACATGATGGAACGTGGGTAGCGCATCCAGCATTGGTTCCGGTGGCATTAGAAGTTTTCAATGAGCATATGGAAGGGCAGAATCAATTGCACATAAAAAGGGAAGATGTTATGGCGGACCCAGCTGCACTTGTCCAAGTTCCAGAAGGTACAATAACGGCAGATGGACTACGTAAAAACATTCATGTCGGGATGGAGTACATTGCTGCATGGTTGGATGGAAACGGTGCTGTACCAATATTCCATTTGATGGAAGATGCGGCCACTGCGGAAATCTCAAGGTCCCAAGTATGGCAATGGGTTAGACATCCTAAAGCGCAATTAGAAGATGGGACTCAAATTACATTAGAGTTAGTCAAACAGCTGATTCAGGAAGAAAAGCAAGCCATCATAGCCAAAGTAGGTCCTAACCGCTTTTCAGATGGAAAGCTAGATCAGGCTGCTACACTTTTTGAAAACCTAATCAAAGATGATAATTTCGCAGAGTTTTTAACACTTCCAGCTTACAATTTATTGGAAGATTAATAGATACCTAAACTAAGGGAGGAATTAATAATGAGAAGAGAAGAAAGAATTGCACAGTTAGAAGAAAGCTGGGAGTTAGAACAAAGATGGAATGGGGTTGAAAGACCGTATTCTGCAGAAGAAGTGATGCGTCTTAGAGGATCCATTGATATTGAACATACATTAGCAAAAAGAGGTTCACAAAAACTTTGGGATCTTCTTCATACAGAGGACTATGTGCATGCACTTGGAGCTTTAACAGGGAATCAGGCGATCCAGCAAGTGAAAGCGGGATTAAAAGCTATCTATTTAAGCGGCTGGCAAGTAGCGGCAGATGCCAATTTATCCGGTCATATGTATCCGGATCAAAGTCTCTATCCTGCAAACAGTGTGCCACATGTGGTTAAACGAATCAATCAGGCATTGCAGCGTGCAGATCAGATTCAATACTTAGAAGGAAGCGAAGAGGTGGATTATTTTGCACCAATCGTTGCGGACGCAGAAGCAGGTTTCGGCGGTCAACTGAATGTATTTGAGTTAATGAAAGGCATGATCGAGTCTGGTGCTTCAGGTGTTCACTTTGAAGATCAATTGTCTTCTGAGAAAAAGTGCGGACATCTTGGCGGGAAAGTATTATTGCCAACTCAAACGGCTGTGAAAAACCTGATCTCAGCACGTCTCGCAGCTGATGTAATGGGTGTGCCTACAGTCTTGATCGCAAGAACCGATGCGGATGCGGCAGATCTTATTACAAGTGATATTGATGAGAACGATCATGCTTTCTTGACTGGTGAGAGAACAGCGGAAGGGTTCTACCGCACAAAGGCTGGCATTGACCAAGCGATAGCTCGTGGCCTTGCTTATGCACCTTATGCGGATTTGATCTGGTGTGAAACGTCCGAACCGAATCTAGAACAAGCAAGAGCTTTTGCGGAAGCCATTCACGAAAAGTTCCCTGGCAAACTGTTGGCTTATAACTGTTCACCTTCTTTCAACTGGAAAGCAAAATTGGATGATGCAACGATTGAAACATTCCAGCAGCAGATTGCCCAGTTCGGCTATAAATTCCAGTTTGTAACTTTAGCCGGATTCCATGCCTTGAACCATGGCATGTTCGAACTGGCAAGAGGATATCGTGACCGTGGGATGGGAGCATATTCCGAGTTGCAACAAGCCGAGTTCGAAAGTGAGCAATATGGCTATACAGCAACCCGTCATCAGCGCGAGGTTGGTACAGGATACTTCGATGAAGTAGCAAAGCTTGTTTCCGGTGGCACATCTTCCACAACCGCACTGAGCGGCTCAACAGAAGAAGCGCAATTTTATCAAGGGAAATAGTAACTTCCACATAAACAAGAAAAAGAGAAGAGCCAACCGTGCTCTTCTCTTTATTTAGGCGTTTTAACTCTCTAAGCGGAAACGCCCCAATCGTTTAGGAATTTTTTATATCTGTCGGAAAGTAAGTGGAACAGGGAAGGGTCATTGGCATCCAAGGCACTGTCAATTTTCTCTTGCAGAAGGTTTTTGTGGTAGTGGAATAAAGACTCATCAATGATCATCTGAACATACACATTCATCATATAGGCTTCAACGGACACTTTCTTGTTCATCTTTTTCGCTTTCATCAATTCCGTATAAGACTTCTCATTCTTCATGAGTTCCTCACCTCGAGCCTTTTTAATAGTATATTGAGGAACGCAATAAAAATCAACAAATTTTTAAAATATTTAAAATATTTTAAAAACCTTTACACCGTTTGGGTTTTCTGGGAAAATATACATAAATAGTCAAAATAGTGGTTCGATTGTCACGAGATGACAAAGAACACATATGGAAAGGGTGAACATAATGAAGAACAATGTCGAATTGTCGAGTGATTATGAAATTAATGGCTTTACTATGGCAATCATTCCTGTTGAAATGGAGGGGAATCTTTATTCAAAAGTGCTTGAAGAAGAAGGAGAAATCTATGTTTCATTGCCGCCATTAAAAATTATTGAAGACAGCTGCAACTTTTACGGATCCAGTTTTGAAGGAAGAAAACAAGGTACAAAGGGCATCTCCGGCTATACTCACAAACCCCCAATCGTCATTGATCCGATGAATGACATTTTCTTTTTCCCCACTGCATCACCTACAAATGATAGCTGCATCTGGATTTCACTACATTATGCGTATGAATATAATAAGACCCCAACCGCTAACACAAAAGTGATGTTCCCGAACAACACCATCGTGGAATTTCCCATCTCGAAATCTTCTTATGAGGCACAAATCCACCGAACGTCTCTTTTTCGGGCTAAGCTTCAGCAAAGAGTCAATAGGAAAAGAAGCAATTCCAACCGAAGCCTTGTTGCTACACCTGGGATCATGTACAGATTGAGAAGCAGTAAGGATTTGCAGAGCTAAGTGACAGGAATGCACCTTTCAACAGGAAAGGTGTTATTTTTTTGGAGAAAATTGCATATCACATCCATTTTGATTAACTCTAAGGAAAAGGACAGAGGAGGTAAGTTGCGCTTGGAGCTTTTCGTTGACTTATTAAAAGTGTTATTCCGTATCATTACCATTCTGCCATTAATGTTATTGGTTACGCTCTTTATGGGAAAACGCTCAATTGGTGAACTGCCGGTTTTTGATTTTCTTCGTTATCCTAACACTAGGATCGGTGGTTGGAGCTGATATTGCGGATCCAAGTGTTCATCACTTGCCGACAGTAGGGGCAATCATTGCCATTGCTCTCTTGCAAAAGTTTATTGCTTGGTGGAAAAATAAAAAATCATCATATTGGGAGGCTGTTATCCTTTGAGCCAACGCTTGTCATTTATGAAGGCAAATTCCATATTGAGAATATGTATAAAATACATTATTCCATTGATAACATTCTGCAGATGTTAAGGGAAAAGGATGTATTCCTTATCGAGGATGTCCACTTCGCACTAATTGAAGCCAATGGTGAGCTATCGGTGAAATTAAAGCCTGGAAAAAGAAGCAGCTAAAGTGGAAAATACAGCGGCCGTGAGCCCAAAATCTTCAATTGAATACAGTGTTATTATGGATGGGAGGATACAGCAGAAAACTTTGAACACTTTGGGACTGAATGAAGCTTGGTTAAAAAGAAGAGTTGTTAAAAAAGGACATCATCAATATTAAAGATGTTTTTTATTGCTGCCATCAATGAAGAAAACAAGCTTCACGTTTCTTTGCGAAGTACTAAACTAAGCCCGACCATACCTATTTTTCACTAGTCGAAGTCTCTTCCATTCTCAAAATATATTGCATCAAAAGTTCATTTACCTTATTTCTGATTCTCGGGTTGAAATAGTTATGGTGTTCTTCATATCCATTAAACAAAAAAGCATACATGGTGAAGGATTCATCTTGTTTTAATTTGTGGAGCTTCATTTGTTGCTGTTTCATATCGGCTTTTATATGCTTAAGTTGTAGCTGGATTTTGCGCATAACCTGATCAATGAGAGTAAGATAGGGTTCTTTTAATTTTATTCCACTGTCTTTAATAATGCTTGTATCTCTTTCTAAAACAATCAGTAACAAAGGAAGATATATCGCCTGTTCAAACAGGTATATTTGTTCTTTTGATAATCTTGTCATTTCATCTTCCTCCTAAAATTCTAGAACGTTTGTTCGTATTTATTTTATACCAAAGTCTTAAAAATATGCAAGCAACTTTTTTAAACTGTAAATAAAGTTTTTCAAATTTATTAAAGGGGAATTATTTCATTTGTCGAAATAAGTAGAATAGAGAATTTTACATAAGGGAGAGATTTCAATGACAAAAAGAAAAATGGAGTCAACAGATCTGTTTCGTCTAACATCTATTACCGATCCGCAATGGGATAAACATTCCCGTAAGTATGCGTTTGTGCAGACTACTGTCCATGAGGAAGAAAATGAATATCGCTCTACCATCTACGTAGGAGATTTAGAGGGGAACGCGGTACCATTCACATCTGGGAAAGGGAGAGCAACAAGCCCAAGATGGTCTCCTGATGGGAGCAAGCTTGCTTTTGTCTCCAACCGTAATGAGAAAAGCCAACTATATGTTATGCCTGTAAACGGGGGAGAAGCAGAGCAGGTTACCTTTTGTAAAAATGGGGCAAGGGGTCCAGTCTGGTCGCCTTGCGGAACGAAACTATTGTTTAGTACTTCTGTAGAGAGTGCGGAGGATTTGCATTCTACGAGTTCTACAAGCGAGGAAAAGAAAAAACCTGAACCTCTTGTAGTGGAGAAAATGCGCTACAAGTCCGATGCTAAGGGGTTTTTAGATAACAAAAACGATCATCTAGCCTTATTGGATTTGAAAACAAAGGAAGTGAGTCTCCTGACAGAAGGAGACAGGGATTATGGTAGCGCTGCATGGTCGCCTGATGGAACAAAAATTGCTTTTGTAGCAAATCTCGAAGAAAATCCAGATGTTTCTTTGGTTTCTGATGTTTATGTGATGGATGTTCAGTCAAAAGAAAAGAATAAAATTACACACAGCAACGGTTTCTTTTCCACGATCTCCTTTTCTCCCGACGGTCAATACCTGGGCTTTTTAGGGCATGAAAAAGAGTTTCAAAGTGCGACGTTGACCCGTGTATGGGTAACCCAGCTTGCAACAGGTGAAACTCATTGCCTAACAGAAAACCTTGATGTGGAGGTTGGCGACGTTGCAATTGGCGATTTCCATTCCGGTAATGTGAATCCTGGACTTATGTGGACAGACGAGAGTGAAGGTTTTTATTTCTTAATGAGTGACCAAGGTGCTACAGGAATCTACTTTGGTTCTTTGGATGGTTCTATGTACCCGATTCATCTCCCGGATGAGCACGTATATGCAGTAAGCATGCTGACGGATACCCATGAAGCAATTGTAGGAGTAAGCAACTCTACAGATCCAGGAGAACTTTACCACCTTGATTTCCGTTCCCAAACACGGACACAATTGACCAAAGTCAATGAAGCTTGGAAAAATGAAGTAGAATTAAGTGTGGCAGAACCTATCCGTTATAAAGCACCAGATGGATGGGATTTGCATGGGTGGATTATGAAACCTGCAGGATTTGAAGAAGGGAAAAAATATCCGACCATCTTAGAGGTGCATGGCGGCCCTCATGCCATGTATGCCAATACTTACTTCCATGAGTTTCAAACATTGACCGCACAAGGATTTGTCGTGTTATTCACTAACCCCCGTGGAAGTCATGGATATGGCCAGGAATTTGTCGATGCTGTGCGTGGAGATTACGGTGGCAAGGATTATCTTGATGTCATGGCTGCAATGGATTATGCCCTCGAAACATTTGACTTTATCGATGAGAAGAATTTAGGCATTACCGGAGGAAGCTATGGCGGATTTATGACAAACTGGGTGGTCAGTCACACTGATCGTTTTAAAGCAGCTGTCACCCAACGATCCATTTCAAACTGGCTGAGCTTTTATGGTGTCAGTGACATTGGTTACTACTTCTCCGAATGGGAAGTAAAAGGAGATATGGGAGAAAAAGTAGATAAGCTTTGGGACCATTCTCCAATCAAATACGTGAGCGATGTCAATACGCCACTGCTAATCTTGCATGGGGAAAAAGATTATCGATGTCCGGTGGAGCAAGCAGAGCAGCTATTCATAGCCTTGAAACAACAAGGGAAGACCACTAAGCTTGTTCGTTTCCCGGGTGCAAATCATGAGCTTTCGAGAAGCGGAGATCCAGCACTTCGTATTCACAGACTGGATCATATTAAAAACTGGTTTGTAGAGCACTTGGAAGGCGCTAAGTAAAAAGTAGTAATAGACGGAGCTCTTCCTTTTGGGAGAGCTTCGTTTTACTGAAAAGGGGTACGACCATGGTAAAGCTACCGCCGAATTATGTTCAGACAATCAAGAACATACATAAAGTAGAGGGAGAGGCTTGGCTGCAGGATTTTGACTCGCTAATTGAATACTGTGAGGAAAAGTGGAGACTGAAGGTTCTCGCTCCATTTGACCTTTCGTATAATTTTGTTGCCCCTGCCAAGAAAATGGATGGAGCCCAAGTTGTTCTGAAACTTTCCCTTCCGAACAAGGAAATCCGTTCAGAAGTGGAAGCGTTAAGCTTCTTTGCCGGAGAGGGCATGGTCCAAGTCATAGACACTGATGTTGAAAAAGGAATATTGATGTTAGAACGTCTATCTCCAGGTCATACCCTGGCAACACTGGAGAATGAAGTGGAAGCAACCGAGATTGCCGCCGGCATTATGAAATCGTTGTGGGTACCGGAAACACCGGATTCGCGACTGCCACAGATTGAAGAAAGAGAGCAAAGTCTCATAAAATTTTATAAAGCACATCCAACAGGTAAAGCCCCAATTACACAAGACCTTCTTCAGAAAGCCATCCATACTTTCCAAAGATTACTTCAAGAAAAAAAGGAAAGATACATTTTGCATGGAGACCTTCATCATTACAATATCTTAAAATCGCACTCATCCTGGGTAGCCATCGACCCTAAAGGGTTAGTGGGAGAGCGCGAATACGATACGATACAATTTCTTCTAAATAATCTTCCAGATCAAGATATAGAACCAATCCTATCGGAAAGAATTGCTGTTTTGGTGGATAATTTGAAACTGGATGAACGACGAATCCTTGCGTGGGGGTTCGCACACTCTGTGCTCTCTGTTTGCTGGTCGTTGGAAGACGGGGAAGAATATAGTGAACCATTTTATAAAAGCATATTTGTATTTGAGAAATTACATAATGAAAAGTTTGGCTGTTTAACATAGTAAAATTATTAAATGAGGTTATTTAATGGGACAATAAAGGAATAATTAGTACAATAGAGAAAGATGACTAGCAGAGAAGTGGAGATAGTGGAATGGAATTTATAGAATATATAAAAGAATTACTGACAATGGAAAATCTTCTGGAGGTATTGGAAGAGTATCAATCATTTGGACCACTACCAGGTTTCTTGTTAGTGGTGCTGGAAGCTTTTCTTCCTTTTCTTCCTTTGATTGTAATCGTGATGGCAAATGCCGCTGCTTTTGGTCTTTGGTTGGGTTTTTTAATTTCATGGTCAGGGGCCGTGGTCGGAGCCGTGATTGTTTACTATTTTGTTCATAAACTGCAAAGATACCCCAGAATCCAGGCTTTGCTAAGAAAAGAGAAAATAAGGAAAATGATGTCTTGGATTGAGAGGCATGGCTTCGGGCCTATATTCTTTTTACTGTGTTTTCCGTTTACTCCGTCATTTTTGATCAATGTGGTTGCCGGGTTGTCCAAAATAAAGTTTTATCAATTTTTTCTGGCGTTGGTAGCCGGGAAAATGGTCATGATTTTTACCATCAGCTATATTGGCTATGACATCATTTCGTTTATTCGTGCGCCGATTAAAACAGCCATCGCCATTACCATTATGCTGGTATTATGGTTTATCGGTAAAAAAGTAGAACTGCGTCTACAACTCTCAGGCGAAAAATAAACAATTGTTTGTAAAAATTCAGTATATTATGATAATATTAAAGTACAAAAGACCTAGATAGATATTCGGGGGTTATGAATTGAAAGAAAAGATCACAAAACGTAAATCAGCAATGAAATGGTTGATTGTCACATTCCTTTTGGTGCTTATGATTCGTGCGCTTTTCTTTTCTAATTATATTGTAGAAGGGCATTCCATGAATCCAACATTGGAGCAAGGGAATTTCCTCATGGTTAATAAAATGGTTTACTCCTTTACGAAGCCGGAACGATTTGATGTGGTTGTTTTTCAACAAGAAGATGAGGACATCCATTACGTAAAAAGAGTAATAGGGTTGCCAGGTGACCAAATTGAATACAAACAAGATATGCTTTATGTAAATGGAGAACAAGTAACAGAGCCGTTTATCTCTGCTGAGCGCTTGAAAATCTTTGGTGGCAACTTTACAGGTGATTTTTCTTTAGAAGAGTTGACGGGTGAAGATGCAGTACCGAAAGGTCATGTATTTGTAATAGGAGATAACAGGCTTAACAGCTTAGACAGCAGGCACTTTGGGTTTGTGAAAATAGAAGACATCGTCGGAAAGGTCCATGTCCGCTACTGGCCATTTGATGAATTTAATACGACTTTCAAGTAAAAGAGCAGATTCCAAAGAGATCTGTTCTTTTTTTACCTTTGCACACAAAAAACAGTATAATGAAAAGAGATTTAATTTTCAGACATAATAGGGGGATGGATATGAGATTACAGGGGAAAGTTGCAATCATAACAGGAGCAGCAAACGGCATAGGCTTGGAAGCTGCAAGAGTATTCTTAAAAGAAGGGGCAAAGGTAGCACTAGTAGATTATGATGCAGTTGCTGGAGAACAAAGAGTCGCAGAACTCCAAGCAGAAGGGGAAGCAGCATTCTACCAAGTGGACGTTTCCAACGAGTCACAGGTAATTGAAATGGTAGCAATGGTCAAAGAAAGATTCGGCAAAATTGATATTTTGATTAACAATGCAGGCATAACAAAAGACAATATGCTCTTGAAAATGAGTGGCGAAGATTTTCAAAAAGTGATGGAAGTCAATGTGAATGGTGTCTTTAATTGCACCCAGGCAGTCGTTCCTCATATGCTGGAAAACGGCAAAGGGAAAATCATCAATACTTCTTCCGTTAGCGGTATATATGGGAATGTTGGACAAACCAATTATGCTGCATCTAAAGCTGCCGTAGTTGGTATGACAAAATCATGGGCGAAGGAATTTGGTCGAAAAAACATTAATGTAAATGCAGTGGCACCTGGGTTTGTGGAAACAGCCATGGTGGAGACCATACCTGAGAAGATGATCCAGACGATGCTACAGTTAGTACCATTACAGCGGCTAGGAAAGCCAAGTGATGTTGCCAATGCGTATCTGTATCTTGCATCAGATGAATCAGATTATGTGAATGGTACGGTTCTCCATGTAGATGGCGGGGTTATGATGTAAAGGTAAATACTTCTTTTTAGAACTAGGTACTGAAAAGGTGCCTAGTTTTTTCGTATACATTTATAAGTTTTTGACGAAAAAAGTAACAAATGACTCCAAAGCATATTCATTCTTGCCAAGACTCACACCGACACCGTATGATGAACTCAGGCTAAATAGTCAAATTTGAATAATTGAGTATAGGAGGACATCCAGGTGTTTAATGCACTTATTAAAAAACCAAAAGTAACATTGATATTTTTACTATTATTGGTGGTCATCGGTTCCTTGACCTATTTCCAGATACCCAAACGTGAGATTCCTGAAATCTCCCTCAACGTAGGAACCATCACCACTGTGTATCCAGGAGCTGCGCCGAACGTAGTCGAACGTGATATTACCACCCCGCTTGAAAAAGAATTATTGGATATTGACGGGATGGACAGTGTCACATCCGTTTCTGGATTGGGCGCATCCAATATCGTGATGGAACTGACCGATGATGCGGACAGGGATAAAGTATTCTCCCAAGTTCAACAAAAAGTTTCTGATGTAAGCCGGGAATTTCCAGAGGACGCTTTTGAACCAACCATTAACACAGACATTCAAATGGGAGCCATCGCATCTTACAACGTCTTACATGAAGATCGCGCATTGTTATTAGAGCAAAAAGATATCATTGAAGGATGGATTCCTCAATTAGAGGATATTGATGGTGTTAGAAAGATTACAGTAAAAGGGTTAGAAGAGTCGAGCTATACACTTAACCTGGATTCTGAAAGCATGCAAGAAGAAAGAGTGTTGCTTCCAGATGTCATAACAGCTATCCAGAATGAGCTCGAAATCACCCCGCTTGGCAGTCAGCAGGAAGGAAATCAAATATCCCAGCTGACATTTGAACATATTGAAAACATTGAGGAAGTAGAGAATGTATTTCTGAAAAAGGATGAAGAAGGAAATTCGCTTTATGTCGGGGATATTGCAAGCTTAACGCAAATTCCTACCGAACAAGAAGACTTCATTACCTATAATGGTACACCTGCTATATCATTAACGGTTATGCAGGAAAAAGGAGTGGACATTCCAACATTGCATGCCAAAGTGGATGCAGAGATGGAACGTCTCTCAAAAGAGTTGCCTGATGAAGTGGAAATGGACCTATATTACACACAAAATGATATTGTGTCCAAAATATTCAAAGATTTGGGGATCTCCTTTTTAATCTCCATTTTAGCTGTCGTGTTAATCACATTCTTTGGACTAAATGCAGTCTCCGCGATCCTAGTGGCAATATCCATTCCAATTTCCATTGCCCTTGGTTTGATTCCGCTGCCATATGCAAATGTGGACTTGAACCAGATTTCCATCATTGGAATAATCATAGCCCTCGGGATATTAGTAGATGATGCTATTGTCGTGAACGATAATATTCAAAGGCGTTATCAACTAGGTGACAGCCCACTAGAAGGCGCGATAAAAGGAACCAAAGAAGTTCGCGTTTCCATTATTACGTCCACATTAGCAATTGTATTTACATTCTTGCCACTGACATTCCTTGGTGGTCCGAACGGTGCATTCATTTCCGCACTGCCGACAGTTTTGATTGCTACCATCATTGGTTCCACCATTGTTGCATTGACAATTGTGCCGATATTTATGGCATGGCGTCAAAAGAAAAAGAAGAGAAACAAAGTGAAAGATGGACTGCTTGGTTCTCAGATTGAGAAAGTAAGTGATTGGTATAGTTTGAAAATATTGACCAAAGTTGTGAAAAAGCCGTTGCTTACTGGGCTTTCCGTTCTTATATTTTGTACGGCAACTTACGCTCTTGTCCCCTTTATTCCTGTTGTTTTCTTCCCAAGTGCTGACAGGGAAGAGGTTACGGTATCTGTAACATATCCTGCCGGAACCCCACTGGAGGAAACGGAATCAAGGCTTGAAGAAATGGAAGAAAGCATCAAGTCAGATGAAGCAGTATATGAAACAACTATTTTTGCCGGTAGTGGTGAACCGGGTATTTTCGGAAGCACACTTTCCAATTCTGGTGAGAATACAGGTCAGATAGTACTAAGGGTTGATCGTGAGCAGCAGTCTGCAGCAGACACTATCGCAAAATGGCAGCCACAACTGCGTGATGAAAATCCAGATGCGGTTGTGATGCTATCCACTATCGAAGCTGGGCCACCAGTTGGAGCTCCAATTGCTTTGACAGTAGTCGGAGATGATATTGACGAGTTAATGGATTCTGTAAATGGAATGAAAGAAGAAATAGAAGGCCTAGAAGGAAGCGGAGCGGTTATCGATGATGTTGGATCCTCCCAACCAACTGTCAACTATGTTCCAAACAGGGAAGAGATGGAAGAGCATGGCATCACCTCCCAGGAAATTAGCAATCAAATTAGGCTCGTTACAGAGGGTATTCCTGTCGGTTCTTATGAGGCTGGACTTGAAAGGGAAACTTTAACAATTGTTCAGGATCTCGTAGAAGATGGCGAAACCATTGATTTAGAGACCTTGGAACTCCCAAGTAAAACAGAAACGACAGAATTTGGAGCCCCTGTTCTTGTCCCGTTATCTGAACTTGTTGAAGTAGAAGAAACAGAAGTGTTGCCTCTAATTCCTCATAAGGATGGAGACCGGACGATTACTGTACGTGTATATCCAGGGGAAGATGATAAGCAGAAGCTTGAAGCGGAAGTAAAAGATATTGCTGCTTCCTATGAGTCAGATAGTATCTCTGTATCGGTTGGAGGAGAATCATCTGCCAGAAGCGACTTCTTTATTGAAGTAGGTAAGCTGTTCGTAATTGTTATTTTCCTAATCTATATTTTAATGGTTGTCCAATTTAACTCTTTAAGACTTCCATTATTGATCATGAGCTCTGTTTACCTCGCCATTTCCGGTGCGGTTATCGGATTATTCATTACCCAAACCGGCCTAGGCTTTATGGCAATGATGGGGATTGTATCGCTTGCGGGAATTGTGGTACGTAATGCAACAGTATTCATTGAGTTTATGGAATCTCGTTTGCAGGAAGGTGCCACTCTCAGTGAAGCAGTCATAGATTCAGGAAAAGCGAGATTGAGACCGGTCGTACTGACGGCGTTTACGTCCATTGCGGCATTGCTGCCAATTGCATTCAGTGGTGATGTATTATTTACACCACTTGCAATCTCTATTATTTCCGGTATCTTCTTCTCTACATTCTTTACACTACTGTTTGTTCCGGCATTCTATATTGTGATCAAACGTAAAAAAGTGCAAGAAGCATAATTAACAAAAAGATACACCTAGCATTTATTGCAGACTAGGTGTATCTTTTTATTGTAGGGATATACTTTAAATGAAACATTATTATTCTTTAGTTCGTACAAGTAGTATCTACTATAATCAGTTAAAAAGGTGATTGCATATCTTATGGAATTCTATCTTGATATTCTACTATACGCACCATATGTAACAGCCGCCGTCCTTTGTCTGATGACGTTCTGCTTTTATGTGGATTCCAAGTATGTGGTCTGCCAGCACAATGGGTATACAACATCATTGGACCTTGAAACAAATAAATTGCAGTCTGTTATCGGTAAGCGGAGAAGGCTTATTACATTCATATATAGAAAACGGCCAACAAAAGAATCAACCTTAGATGAAGAAGATTCCTCTCACTACTTTGCATACATGAGTCGATAACCTTGTAAAAAAGTAGGAGGAATTTATATGAAGAAATTTTGGACAGTAAGTCTAGTCATTTTTTTATTGGCATTATTAACGGGTTGCAACATGAGTGAGCCCATCACGGCAGATAGTTCAGGGGTATGGAACCATTATTTTGTCTATCCGTTGTCCCTTGCATTAACGACTGTGGCAGATTGGACTAGTGGAAGCTACGGTATATCTATCATCATCGTGACAATCGCTATTCGTACACTTATTTTGCCACTTGCATTAAAACAGCAGAAAAACATGCTTGCCATGCAAAAGCTAAAACCGGAAATGGAAGCATTGCAAAAAAAGTATAAAGACAAGAAAAAACCAGATGACCAAAAAGAAATGCAACAAGAATTAATGGCATT
Organism: Bacillus sp. m3-13; assembly: GCF_000175075.1. Taxonomy (NCBI): domain Bacteria; kingdom Bacillati; phylum Bacillota; class Bacilli; order Caryophanales; family Bacillaceae; genus Bacillus; species Bacillus sp. m3-13. The sequence continues at coordinate 92,477 of NZ_ACPC01000009.1, read as the reverse complement.
ATACCAGACGCACAAAGTGAATCCAGCAGCTGGGTGTTTTCCCATGTTGATTCAGATGCCAGTAATCATGGCTTTCTATTATGCAATTGGCAGAACAACGGAAATAGCCGAGCATTCATTCTTTTGGGTGAGTCTTGGACAACCGGATCCATTATATATCCTTCCGGTTGTGGCAGCAATTACGACATTCATCCAAACAAGAGTCACGCTTACAGATGATGTACAGCCACAGATGAAGATGGTCATGAACATCATCCCTGTGTTTATTTTAATAGCCGGACTGACATTGCCTTCTGCACTGGCGTTATATTGGGTAATAGGAAATTTATTTGGAATTGGACAAGGGTTATATTTGAAAAAACGAATGAAAACGTTGAAGCAGATGGAAGAAGGAACAGTCGTTCCAAGCACATAACCTGATAATGAAACCTCTAACCTCCTTTTGACAGAGAAGTTGGAGGTTTTTTATAATCCGGTTGATTTCCGTTACAGGCGCTTCGCTTGCCTGCGGGCGGTTCGTGAGCCTCCTCACTTCGTTGCGGGGTCTCACCTGTCCCTTCCTCCCGCGGGCGTCTGCGCGCCTTCCACTTCAATCAACAAATGTTACTTCATTTACTTAAGGTTTGTGAGTGTTAATCTAACTGAGTGAACTGTAATTGCACTAACAATACGTTCTCAATATATCCTAGCTGTGGATTGGAGCAAATGGCAGAGACTCCAGCGGGGGAGTAACGGTAGCTTGAGACCCCGCAGCGCAGCGAGGAGGCTGAAGCACCGTCCCGCGGAAAGCGAAGCCATTTGCGGAAAGGAACAGCGTTGTTACACCAAACAACTAAGTATTTTTAAAAGCTCTTATCAAGTTTCTTAAGCATCCCTTCTAATCCTCAATATTAAAACAGCATTCAATATGAACCATATGCCTAAAAAGCCCAGGACTGACAGAAACGAGAAGTTATGGCTTATGATAGGACTGACCGCCGTGCCAATCAGTAAAGTAAAAGAATACAAGGAGATGGCGCTGCCGCGGTGCTTGCTGCCTAATATCCCGATATAAGTGATGATTGCCGGTAGAAAAAAGGAAATGGCAGCTACATAAATCACAGATAAAGCACCTATTACAAATAGGTTTTGATAAAAAATCATCATAAAAAAGAACGAAATGGAAATGCTCAACGAACAAATAAGCAGTAAACGCTTGGATCCGACGGTCCGCATCATTATGTCAGAAAAGAGACAAGAAACGGTACCAACCAGCCCGACAGAACGGACAAATAAAAAAGATTGATCAGGAAAAGCTTCGGATAAGAATTGAAACAGGCTATCGTAAAAAGTCACGAAAGAGAGCAACAAGGAAAAAACAACAAGGTAAAGGATCCTTAAATCACGATCAGACAAGAGCGTGAAAAAATGTTTCCAAGGTTTGTCCTTTGTGCTGATCAATGAATGAGCTGGACTTAAAATGAAAAGTGCCAATAAAAACAATAGGAAGTAAACAATGGAAAAGAAAAAAAATACACCTTCCCATTGAAAAGAAGTGACGATAGTTTCGCTAATCATTGGCCCGAAAATACCGGACAATAAAAAGCCTGCATTAATAAGAGAAATAGTGAAGTTTCGAAGAGATGGAGAAAAGTGGTCAAAGCAATAGGCAAAAGCAACTGGCGCAAAGCATCCTAGGGTGAACCCTTGAATAGAGCGGCCAACGTACAAGTGAGAAATAGTTGCAGAGTGTGCAATAAGTATGGTAGCTAATGCTGAAAACAGAAACCCGTAGCTGATGATCTTCTTCCGGCCGAATCGATCGGACAACGGTCCGAACATCAGAAGTCCTATTGCATAGAAGATGCTAAAGAAACTACTGGCCAATATTACTTTTTGTTTGGAAATATTCCACTCCAAACTAATGGGATCATAAAGTGGGATTAGTGTGTAAAGGCTACAGACCACTAAAAAACCCATGACGATTAATAATGTTGCTGAAAAATAATGGTTTTTTCTTCGTTCCATACCGGTTCACCTGCCCATTTTACCTTATGCACTAGGTGTTTGACCGGTTCCATCTTCGAAAGTAACACGTTGGCAATAATAGTAGTTTTTCAGTACAATAGAATAAGAAGAACATAAGTGCGTATTATTTTTTGAATGGAGAAAATGGGGGATATCTAGTGTCTATACGATTTTTAATAGGAAGAACAGGCAGCGGGAAAACGACCTGGTGTAATGATAAAATTCTTCACATGCTTAGAGAAGACCCGCAAGGTCCGCCAGTTGTCTACCTTGTGCCGGAACAGATGACTTTTCAATCAGAATACCGAATCGTTCAGTCGCCTGATGTAAAGGGCATGATACGGGCACAAGTATTCAGTTTTACTCGTCTGGCATGGAGAATTTTGCAGGAAGTCGGCGGTATCAGCCGTTTTCATATCGATCAGACAGGAATTCATATGCTGCTTCGGAAGGTAATTGAAGAACACAAAAGTAAGTTCCATGTGTTTGGGAAGTCTGCCGAGCAGTTCGGATTTATTGAACAAATGGAAAGCATGATAACAGAGTTTAAACGTTATTGCGTCACACCAGAACTTTTACAAGATGAAATTGTACGGATTGGAGAGGATGCCTCCATTTCTGAGCACGAAAAAATGCTGGCAAAAAAGCTAACTGACATACTTGTTGTCTATCGCCAGTTAGAAGCAACGCTGGAAGGAAAATATTTGGACGGGGAAGATTACCTACAGCTATTGGCGGAAAAAATACCAAATTCAAGCTATATCCAAAAAGCAGATATTTTCATTGATGGTTTTCATAGCTTCACCCCTCAGGAATTAGAAGTTTTGAAGGAATTAATGAAACATGCAAACTCGGTAACGGTTGCCTTGACTGCGGATAAGCCATATGACGAAGAAGCGCCATATGATCTTCATCTGTTCAGGGAGACCGGAACAACTTATCAACGACTGAAGGATATCGCACTCGAAGAAGGATGCGAACTAGAAGAGCCGGTGCTTTTAAAAGATACGCCCCGCTTTCAACATGCTGACTCCTTGCGTCATATGGAACAATATTTTGATGTTCGTCCAACAGTTGTTTATCCGGAAAAGTCTGATGTGTCTATTTTGCAAGCAGTCAATCGCAGAGCGGAAATGGAAGGCATTGCGAGGGAAATCGTCTCGCTTGTCAGAGATAAGGATAATCGCTATAAAGATATAGCTGTCATCGTCAGAAATGCAGAGTCTTATATTGATTTGGTGAATACCGTTTTCAAAGATTACGATATCCCATTTTTCGTCGATCAAAAGCGGACAATGCTACATCATCCTTTAGTCGAGTTGCTCCGTTCCAGCCTGGAAGTAATTTCAAGGAACTGGCGCTATGAATCTGTATTTCGTTGTGTAAAGACAGATTTCTTTTACTCGCTGGATCAAGATATAAATGAGATGCGCGAAAAAACGGACAAGCTGGAAAACTATTGCCTGTCCTATGGTATACAAGGTCATAGATGGACTGCGACTGAGCCGTGGAAGTATCGTCGCTTTTTTAGTGTGGATACAGAAGGTCCATACGTACAAACAGATGAAGAGGTTGCTTATGAAAAGGAAATCAATGAGTTAAGAACGATGATTGTGGAGCCGCTTCATATGCTTGAAAAACGCTGGAAAAAGGCAAAGACAATCGATGCTTACTGCAAAGCGCTTTATGAATATATGGAAGATTTAAAGATTCCGCAAAAACTGGAAGCAAGAATGAAAAAAGCGGAGGAAGAAGGAAATCTGTCCTCTGCAAAAGAAAACGAGCAAGTGTGGAAGGCGATTATTCAAATGCTCGATCAGATGGTCGAACTGATAGGGGAGCATCCCATTTCGTTATCCATGTTTATGAAAATGGTGGAGAGTGGATTGGAAAGCCTTAGATTCAGCTTAGTGCCACCGGCCATTGACCAGGTTATTGTTGCGAACTTTGATCTTTCGCGCTTGACAGATATTAAGCACAGTTTTGTGATTGGTGTAAATGACGGGGTGATTCCTGCCAAGATTAAGGACGAGGGGTTTATATCTGAAGAAGAAAGAGAGCTACTGTCAAACTACGGAATGGAGCTTGCACCGACAAGTTTAGAACGGCTGCTTGATGAACATTTCCTTGTTTATACGTCTTTTCTAAGCCCTTCCCATCACTTGTATATAAGCTATGCATTGGCAGATGAAGAGGGGAAAACTCTGTTGCCTTCTTCCTATATCAAGCGAATAAAGGAAATGTTTCCGTCGCTTGAGGAGAAGTTGTTGCTCAATGAACCTGCAGAGCTGACTAGCGAAGAACAGCTAAGGTATATTCACACACCGTCGACCACATTATCCAACTTGGCAGTGCAGCTTCAAACTTGGATGAAGAAATATCCGGTCGAACCGATCTGGTGGGATGTGTATAATACACTGTTAGAAAGTGAAGAGTGGCAGGATAAAACCGAACAGGTCTTACGAAGTTTATTTTATAAAAATGAAGCAAAAAAATTGAAACAAAAGGTCAGTCGTGAATTATATGGTAATTTCATGGAAGCAAGTGTGTCGAGAATGGAGAAATTCAGTGCATGTGCTTTTTCCCATTTCGCATCACATGGTTTAAAGCTGAAGGAAAGAAAAATATACCGATTGGAAGCACCAGATATCGGTCAGCTCTTCCACGCGGCACTTAAGCATATTTCAGATAAGTTAAGACAAAGCGGCAACGATTGGAAGAACCTCACGAAACAAGACTGTGAAGTGCTAGCAAAAGAAGCGGTGCATATTCTCGCACCGAAGCTGCAAGGGGAAATCCTGTTAAGCTCTAATCGCTTCCATTATATTAAACGGAAGTTGGAAACGATTATCACAAGAGCTTCGCAAATCTTAAGCGATCATTCTAAAGCGAGCAAATTCACTCCAGTTGGTTTGGAACTTGGCTTTGGAAAGCAAGAAGAGTTGCCACCCATTCAAATCAACTTGCCAAATGGCGTGACGATGGAACTTGTAGGCCGGATAGACAGGGTGGATAAAGCAGAAGGAAGCAGAGGGTTATTACTACGTATCATTGATTATAAATCAAGCAACAAAGCGCTTGACCTGACAGAAGTTTATTATGGCTTGGCATTACAGATGCTGACCTATTTGGATATCGTCATCTCTCACTCCAAAGGGTGGCTTGGAAGTGAAGCTACTCCTGCCGGTGTCATGTATTTCCATGTTCATAATCCCATGATTAAAACGAATGGAATGAAACCTGAAGACATCATTGAAGAGGAAATCTTTAAAAGCTTCAAAATGAAGGGTTTGCTTTTAGGTGAGGAAGAATCTGTGAAGCTGATGGATCAAACGCTAGAGAGTGGACATTCCAAAATAGTATCTGCTGCACTGAAGAAGAATGGCGGATTTCAAGCAAACTCTTCGATTGCAAGTGAAGAAGAATTCACTCAGCTCAGAACGTATGTAAGAAAAACATTTGAAGAGATTGGCATGAAGATATCCGAAGGGGAAACAAGCATTGCCCCGTACAAGCTGAAGAATCAAACGCCATGTACATTTTGTTCGTATAAATCGTTTTGTCAATTTGATACATCTCTTGATGAGAATGAATATAGAGTGTTGCCAACGATACCTAAAAATGAGGTCATTTCCTCGATGAAAACGAAGATAGAAGGGGGAGGGGAATCATGAGCATGGAGCTTCTTCCAAAACCAACTGATGCCCAGTGGACAGATGATCAGTGGAAAGCGATTGTCGCCTCTGGGAGAGATATACTTGTTGCAGCAGCAGCCGGTTCAGGTAAAACTGCCGTTCTTGTGGAGCGGATGATTCATAAGATTGTCGAGGAGCATGTAGATGTGGACAGGCTTCTTGTCGTAACTTTCACTAATGCGTCAGCTGCAGAGATGCGCCACAGAATCGGCGAAGCATTGGAAAAGCAGTTAGAGAAAAAGCCAGCATCGCTCCATTTGCGCCGACAGCTCAGCTTACTGAACAGAGCATCCATCTCGACGATTCACTCCTTCTGCCTTGAAGTGGTCCGGAAATACTATTATTTGATTGATATTGATCCAAGTTTTCGTATTGCAGATACAACGGAAATCCAGTTAATGCAGGAGGAAGTTCTTGAAGGCGTCTTTGAAGAAGAGTATGGGAAAGAAGATAACGATTTATTTTTTGAACTAGTAGACCGGTATACCAATGACCGTTCTGATGGAGCTTTGCAAAACCTTGTGCTTGATCTTCATGAGTTTTCAAGGGCTAATCCAAACCCTGATAAGTGGCTGGATGAGATCGTAACATTTTATGAGTCCACCAGTAATTTTTCCATCGATGAATTGCCTTTTATCTCGACATTGAAGCGAGAAATGAAGCTGCAATTTCTCGGGGCGGAGAGTTTGTTGGAAAAGGCGATGAAGATTACGCTTGAGCCAGGAGGGCCTGCGCCTCGTGCTGATAATATTGAGCAAGATTTGGCACAACTTCACAGACTGCAAGCAGCCCTGAATACATCTTGGGGAGACTTGTATGAAGTAATGCAGGAACTCGATTTCTCCAGAGCAAAAACATGCCGCGGAGATGAATACGAGAAAGAACTGATAGAAAGATGGACCAAGGTCCGTAATGATGCAAAGGCAATGGTACAAGGAATCAAAGATGAATTGTTTTCCAGACGTCCCGAGTCCTTCTTAAAAGATTTAGAAGAGCTTGCCCCTGTGATGGGGACACTTGTCGACCTTGTAAAGCGGTATGGTGTGGAGTTCAGCTTGATGAAACAAGATAAAGGGTTGGTGGACTTTCCTGACTTAGAGCATCTTTGTTTAAATGTGCTCACCACCTTTAATGAAGGAAAAGTAGAGCGGTCCGAAGCTGCCCTTCGTTATCAGTCCACTTTTAAAGAAGTGATGGTGGATGAATATCAGGATACGAATATGGTTCAGGAAGCGATCCTTAAGCTAGTTACGAAGGAAAGCGAAGAATCTGGAAAAATGTTTATGGTAGGAGACGTCAAGCAATCCATCTACAGATTCCGATTAGCGGAACCTTTTCTGTTCTTAAGCAAATACAAGCGGTTTGATACGGATGCCAAAGAGTCTGGCCTTCGTATTGATTTGAACAAAAACTTCCGCTCACGTCCGGAAGTCCTTGATGCGACCAACTTTATCTTTAAACAAATCATGGGAGAAACAGTTGGGGAAATCGATTATGATGACGACGCGGAGTTAAAGTTCGGCGCAGCCTATTATCCGGAAGCAGCAGATCGTGAATCGGAACTGTTGTTGTTAAATCGAAGCTCTTCAGTCGCAGGGGAAGACGAAGAACTTTCGGAGTCTGAAGATAATACCACCGGCTTTGATAAAGTGGAGCTAGAAACAGCTCAAGTCGAAGCGAAGATGATCGCTCAGAAGATAAAGCAGCTTATTCAGTCCGGCTATGAAATATTTGATAAGGATAGAAAAGTTATGCGCCCTGTCACTAATAGGGACTTTGTTATCCTGATGCGTTCGATGCCTTGGGCTCCTCAATTCATGGAGGAATTCAAGCAAGAAGGACTTCCGTTATATGCAAATTTAAGCACGGGATATTTCGAGGCAACAGAAGTTGCAATTCTTCTATCGTTATTGAAAATCATCGATAATCCATATCAAGATGTTCCACTCGCTTCTGTGTTAAGGTCACCGATTGTTGGACTTGATTCCAATGATTTGGCGACCATCCGCATTCAGCAAAAAAGGGGCTCTTATTATGAAGCCTTGATGGCATTTATGGAAAAGGCACCGGATTCTTTGGAAGAACAAGAATTAGCGAAAAGAGTTCGGTTATTCTATCAGATGCTTCAATCATGGCGTACAGCTGCACGTGAAGGGGCATTATCTGAGTTAATTTGGCAGATCTATCAGGACACCCATTTCTTTGATTTTGTTGGGGGAATGCCGGGCGGTAAGCAACGCCAGGCAAATTTGCGGGCATTATATGACCGAGCAAGACAATATGAATCTACCTCATTCCGCGGCTTGTTCCGTTTCTTGCGTTTCATTGAAAGGATGCAAGAGCGGGGAGAAGACCTTGGTGCTGCAAGAGCGCTTGGGGAACAAGAGGATGTTGTCAGACTGATGACCATTCACTCCAGTAAAGGCCTTGAATTTCCAGTCGTCTTTGTTGCAGGACTTTCCAGACAGTTTAATATGATGGACCTTAACAATAGTTATCTACTGGATAAGGAGCTTGGATTTGGGTCTAAATATGTAAATGCAAAACTGCGAATCACCTATCCTACGATCTTGCAGCTGGCATTGAAGCGAAAAGCGAAGGCACAGCTGATAGCAGAGGAAATGCGTGTATTATATGTAGCCCTCACGAGAGCAAAAGAGAAATTATATCTGGTAGGAACGGTAAAAGACTTTGAGAAATCTCAATTGCTGTGGAGTGAACACGTCTCACATGAAAACTGGTTGTTGCCGGATTATGTAAGAGCAGGAGCGAAATCGTATATGGACTGGGTTGGTCCGGCCCTTGTGCGGCATAAGGATGCTGAAGTGTTGAGAGGAGATAGCCTGGCTGGGACTAAGCAAGAAGACATCGCCAATCATCCGACTTCATGGAAGATATCCGTCACCAATGTGGAACAACTGCTGCAAGGAATAGAAGCTGAAAAAGAAGCAGAAAACCTTCTCCTTGAAAAAGTGAAACGAGGCGAGCAGGTCGATATTGAAAGTCCTTATAAAGCGAGAGTGGCAGAACAGCTTACTTGGAGCTATCCGTATAAGGAAGCCAGTATTCATCGCTCTAAGCAATCTGTTTCAGAGATAAAAAGAATGAGAGAACAGCAGGATCCATATGCAGATAACACGCTTGTTCAAACAGAAAGAAGGTATTTCCTTGATCGCCCTGCCTTCTTGCAGAAGAAAAAACTGTCTCCATCAGAAATAGGGACAGCGATGCACGCGGTGATGCAGAATTTAGATCTTTCCGCCATTACTATTGATAGAGATTATGTACAATCGCAAGTCATGGAGATGGTTCAAAAAGAACTGATTACTGCTGAACAGGCAAATGTCATCGACTTTGACGCAATTGTATCATTCTTTACTACTCCTGTCGGGAAGAGGATGCAACAGGCGGAACATGTTCACAGAGAGGTTCCGTTCAGCTTTGCATTGCAGGAAAATGAATTTTTCGAGCAAATGGATTTAAAAGAAGAGACCATTTTGGTGCAAGGTGTCATTGATTGCCTTTTAGAAGACGAGGAAGGGCTTGTCTTAATTGACTACAAAACAGATACCATCACAGGTCGATTCTCGAACGGATTTGAAGAGGCGGAACCAGTTCTCCGTAATCGCTATAAGGATCAAGTAGCTCTATATGCAAGGGCTGTTGAAGGAATTTGGAAGAAAGAATTAAAGGAGAAATATTTATATTTCTTTGATGGAAATCATTTAGTGAAAATGGATTAATTCAAAGAGCGGCTCAGGTGGCAAATGTCAAATGTTGAAGATTTGTTGCTTGAGCCACTTTCATGGAAGGGAAGAAAAAAAGATGCGTATACTTCATACTGCCGACTGGCACTTGGGAAAAACATTGGAAGGAAGAAGTCGTTTGCCGGAGCAGGCACAATTTTTAGAAGAACTTCTGCACATTGTAGAAGAGGAAAAAGTAGATGTGGTACTGATGGCGGGAGATGTCTATGATACCGTCAATCCCCCTGCCCAGGCGGAAGTGCTTTTTTATGAATCGCTTCAACAGCTATCAAACAATGGAAAAAGGCCGGTTGCCGTAATAGCAGGGAACCATGACAATCCAGACCGTCTTTCTGCTTCAAGACCTCTTGCAAGCTCACAAAATATCTCCTTGCTAGGATACCCCACCATGGACGTTCAGAGCATCTATGTCCCCACAACGGAAGAAACGTTGAAGCTAGCTTCTTTGCCATATCCTTCAGAGTCCAGGTTAAACGAAGTGCTTTCCGAAGAATTTGAAGAAAAAGTAATCAGAGACCATTATGATGCAAGAATTCGCCAGTTTTTTGATAAGATGTGTGAGCAGTTTACCGATTCCTCTGTGAATATCGCCATGAGCCATTTATTTGTTGCAGGTGGAAATTCCACCGATTCGGAACGCCCAATCGAAGTAGGCGGAGCATTTACGGTGGCAGCGGAGAGTTTACCGCATCAAGCGCAATATGTTGCCCTTGGCCATTTACACCGCCCTCAAACCATAAAACGTGCCAAAACGGCAGCCAGATACTCAGGCTCACCGCTTGCGTATAGCTTTTCAGAGGCTGGATACACGAAAAGTGTAACCATTATTGATGCTAAGCCGGGCGAAACAGTGGAAACGAAAGAAGTCTTCCTTTCTAGCGGAAAGCCACTTGTGAAGTGGAAAGCAACAGAAGGAGTCCAACAAGTCTATGGTTGGCTAGAAGAAAAGAAAGACAATAATGCATGGGTAGATCTTGAGATACATGTCACTAATGCACTTTCTATGGAAGAAATTCATCGCATCCGAAAACATCACGATGGCATTCTCCATATTCGTCCTATTTTTCCGGAAATGGTCGAGGGGAGAAAAGCAGTGAAGATGGACAGTGTTCCAATTGAAGAACTGTTTGTAAGGTTTTATGAAAAACAATCAGGAGGCGCAAAACCTGAGGAAGAATTAGTCCGGTTATTTCTCTCCTTATTGCAGGATGAAACGGTAAAGGAGGAACAAGTATGAAACCAATCACATTGACGATCGCAGGGCTACACAGCTTCCGTGAAAAACAAATAGTTGATTTTGAATCGCTTTGTGAGGGTGGCGTATTTGGGATTTTTGGACCAACTGGAAGTGGAAAATCTTCCATTCTAGATGGGATGACGCTTGCATTGTACGGGAAGGTAGAGCGTGCTTCCAATAATACGCAAGGAATCATGAATCACGCGGAAAATCAGTTGGAGGTTTCCTTTTTATTTGAACTGGAAAATGCTAAAGGGAAGCAACGGTTTAAAGTGGAACGGACCTTTAAACGTACAGATGATATACGTGTGAAATCGGGAATTTCAAGATTGACGGAAGTAAAGGAAAACGAGCATATCGTGATTGCGGATAAGGCAAGTGAAGTGAACCAGGCCATTCAAGAGATACTTGGCCTGACCATTGATGATTTCACCCGTGCCGTTGTGTTGCCGCAAGGAAAGTTTGCGGAATTTCTCTCGCTTAAAGGTGCGGACAGAAGACAAATGTTGCAACGCCTTTTCCAGTTAGAAAAGTACGGTGATCAGCTGTCCAGAAAAATAAAGGAAGAGCTGCAAGAAAAAACAAGACTCTTGGGAGAAATACATGCCGAGCAGTTAGGATTAGGCGAGGCTTCAGATGAAGCGGTAAAAGAAGCGGAGAAAGCGTTCAAAGAAGTAGAAACGCTCGTTAAAAGGTCAGAAAAAGCACTTCAAGAGATGGAACTTGCATTTGAGCAAAAAAAGAAGCAATGGGAAAATCAGCAGGAAAGGGCTCAGGTAGAAAAGAAGCTACAATCTTACTTATTGGAAGAGGCTTCTATAAAGGAACTCGAAACTTCCTATACATTGGCAGAACAGGCAGAGAGCTTAAAACCTTTATTGGAAGATCTGAAAGAAGTAGAAAAAGCATTATTAGAGTGGAAACAAAGAAATAATGTAAACCATACCGCTAATGAAACTGCAAAAGAAGCATTGTACAAAGCTTTGAAAACGTATGAGGCAACAAGGGTTAAGAAAGAAGCAGAATTACCTGTGCTGCTTACAAAGAAAGAAAAGTTAGAACGTGCGCAAACCCTTGAAGACGGTTTGACTGTTCATCAGCCAAAAATGGAAGAACTAAGACGATCATTGCTTTTAAATAAAGAAGAATTATCTAAATTAGAAGCACGGGAAGAAAAGGCTAAGGACCTGTATACCAAGGCAGTTAACAAGCAAAAGACGATAAAAGAGGAGCTTGCAACACTTGCATATGCACCTGCACGCCTAGAAATACTTGAGAGAGCATTTGATAAAAAACAAGAGATAATACTCTTTGAGAAAAAAATGAAGGAAATTGGAGCAGAAGTACAAACGCTGCAAAACAAAATTTCTTCGTTTCAGGTGGAGAACCAAAAAGCGGAAGAAAACCTGAATAAGGGGAAAGAAACCCTTTTAGAAATTTTCCAACGTACAGAAAATCACTATGATCTTGCATCAGAAATGGCACAACAGCTTGATTGGCTCGAAAGGCAGATTGAAGGCTTTTTAGAAGCAGAACAAAAGCTTGCAGATGATGCGAAAATTCATCAACTTGCATTGGAGTTGGCCAAATCCCTTGAAGACGGAGAAGCATGTCCAGTTTGTGGCTCCACAGAACATCCTGGTCTTGCTTCTCATCAAGCACATAGGGAAATAGCAAGCAGCAAAGAGGAAAATGGCGTTGGAAAGCTGCCTTCTGCCATTACGCAGCAAAAACAGGAAAATCTGAAAATCAAGTTTAAATTAGAGCAAATAGCTACCGAGCTTCACCGAGATCTTGAAGGGGAAAAAGACTTGCCTGCCCCGAAAGAATCATTGGAAAAATGGGATCTGTGGGACAAGGAATTGAACGAGTCTAAGGATACAGCGGTGCTGCTTGCTGAAAAACACCATAGAATCGCAACAGAACAAAAGGCATTGATTCAAGATCTCATTCAATTGCAGGAAAAGAAAGAGAAGGTAGACAACTACCTTAAAACGTGGTCAGGCACCTTTAAAGAAACAGAAAAGCTTGCTTCCAGTTTTATCGAACAGCGTGAAGAATGGATGAAGCGTCTAGAAGATACGAAACAGGAGTTAGAAAATAAGATACACAATTGGCACAGAGATTTCGAACAAGAAAAATTTGAAGAAATCGAAACCAACTACCAAGCTGTCAAAGATGCTGATAAAAAACGTTTAGACCTGCAGGAAAGAATCAATACTAGTGTGGATTTTATTGAATCAAAAGAGAAAGAATTAAAAGAAGCCCTAGAAAAGAAGAGAGAAATCGAAAAAACTATTTATCAAGAGGAATTGCAACTCGAACAGATTCAGAATCGTATTAAAGATACGCTAGAAGAAATAAAGTCCATCGTTGGTGAGAATAATATCAAAGATGAGCTGAAGCGTGTTGAGCACGAGGTGGAAAACTTAAATAGGCTAGAAAGGGAGAACTATCAAAAATGGATGGAATCCCAGCAGCATGCTCAAGAAAGAGAAAAAGCTGCTTCACACAGTGAACAGATGGTAAAGGAAACGGAGTCACGCCTTGCTCTCCTCCAGGAAAAATGGAAACATGAGCTAGAAAAATCTGTGTTCACATCGACGGATGCTGTTGAGTCAGCAATTGTTCATATACATTCAAAAGAAAAGTGGAAAGAACAAATAGAACATTACTGGGAGGAAAGAAAGGCCGTTGAAAAGGACCTCTCTCGTTTGAATGCCTTGATTGGTACAGAAAAGTTGGAAGAAGAAGAATGGGGAAAAACCCAAGAACAGTTATTGTTTGCCCGCAAGGAACTGCGTGATGAAATAGAAAGAAAAAGTGCGCTTCAACAAAATCTTCTTTCTCTAAAAGATCGTAATGAACGGTTTAGGATTCTCGAGGAAAAGAAGACCAAGCTTTCGGAGGAAACTCAAGCATATCAAAAGCTACAAAGTGTCTTTAAAGGGAACAGTTTTGTTGAATACTTGGCGGAAGAGCAGTTGCATCAAATAAGCAGGGATGCTTCAGAAAGATTGGGGCAGCTTACCCGCCAGCGATATGCGTTGGAAATGGATTCAAATGGCGGCTTCATTATCCGTGACGATGCGAATGGTGGCGTAAGAAGACCTGTTTCCACTTTATCTGGGGGTGAGACTTTTCTTACTTCGCTGGCACTGGCATTGTCTCTTTCCGCTCAGATTCAGTTAAGAGGAGAATATCCACTGCAGTTCTTCTTCCTTGATGAGGGCTTTGGGACGCTTGATTCAGAGCTACTTGATGCGGTGGTTACGGCATTGGAGAAACTTCAGTCCGACCATTTGGCGGTAGGGGTCATTTCCCACGTACAAGAGCTAAGGGCACGTTTGCCGAGACGATTAGTGGTTACACCTGCCAAATCTTCTGGCAACGGATCTGTTGTGACGCTGGAGAATTTGTGATTTTTGCTTGGAAGTAGTGGTTAGGGTGTAGGAAGGTTATGGGTGTCTATGGATGCTGAAATGAAATGGTGGAGGTGTATGTATTTAAATGGGGAAGAAGAAAAAGCGGGACATTGGGACCTGTGAACTTTGTGAAAGGGAAGAGGTGGAAATAACGGTTCATCACCTGACTCCAAAGGAGATGGGCGGGACTTTCCTGCCGACGGCTAATCTTTGTATTCCATGTCATAAACAAATACACGCCATATACACGAACGAAGAGCTTGCCATCCGTCTGAACACAGTTCTTCTCCTGAAGGATGACCCAAAAAATAGCCTCCTTCATTAAATGGATTCAAAAACAACCATCTTCCAAAATACCACTAACACGCAAGTCTAACGAACGAAAACAAAAAAGATAATACCAAAACCCGTGCCACTTGTGTTGGCACGGGTTTTGTGGTATTTCGGGGTCGGAGTGGAAAGTCCTAGAGGGGTCTGACCCCTTTTTTTTCTTTTTTTTCTTTTCTTTCTCTTTTAGTTATTCGCCACTATATCCTGGTCATTGATGTCAGGGTCGATGGTGTTGGTGGCGGATAGACCGTTGTTGGTGATGACGAAGTTGCCGGTGTTTAGTGCACCGGATCCTGCTGAGGTTTTGGAGGCTGATTTAGGGGAGATGTAGAAGGAATCCCCGAAATTGATGACGCCTCCGCCTACGCTGTTGATGGCAACCGGACCTACGATAGCTGGCATGTAGAACATCCTTTTTGTTTTAGGGTGAGCGCACTATCACGGTATCTTACGATTGAAATAATGCAGTCACCCATGTTTTTGATATTTATACTATATGACCTCGGCCCTAAAAGGTGAAAATGCAGTTTACTTGTTTTCACTAACACTCTGATCAGTCGCATCAGGGTCAATTACATTGGTAGCATTCAATCCACTATTCGTATTTACAACATTTCCCGTATTGGAACCGCCGGACCCTTCCGTTGTCTTACCTGTTCGTTTCGGACTAATATAAAAAGTGTCCCCAAAATTAATAATTCCATCGCCTACATTTGTCACTTTCACAGGTCCTATAATGGAAGGCATCGCTAATCATCCTCGCTCTTTTTCGTAGTATCTGGTATTCCCATTGCTTTGTGGACCTCTGGACCCAGCAGTTGTCTTGTATGTTTAACCCTCGCTTCCGCGCAGATTGTCTGGGATGATCCGATTTGCAGGACAGAGGAAGAAGAGACCCCTTTAATTTTGATATGATTCACACAAATGTTTGGGTTTACATTATTTACAGACATGTTTACCCGTTCTGTTAAAACAGGAGTCGGGGACTGCATCGTAAATATTGGGTACTCAGAGAAGTTCCCCTCGTTACCATAAAATTTCGGAAACTCTCTTTTTACAGCTAGTGCCCTTGATTTAGCATTAATATAATAGGAATCCCCAATATGAAAATAAGAGCTAAAAGACAAAGAGTGCAAATTAATCTCGTTTACTCTAGAAATTCTCATAGGCTATTCCGTAGTTAATGGAACAAATGGTCCAATTACCAATGATTCAGGGGGAGTGTCGAAATAAGATGTCAGGCAAATGTTCTGGGTATCCCCGACAAGAAAAATAGACGAGGAAGAAACCCCAAGGATATCTACATTATTCACTTGCAAATTATGGTTTGTCACTTGAAAGTTCATAGGTTAACACCACACATTTATTTTTTTTGAGGAAGAGTTTGAATAAAGGTAGCAAAAGCTTTATCCATGTCCCCTTGAAGCTGTTGAATGGCGACTTCTTTAATTTTTTCATCATTATAACCCTTTTGGACAGCTTCGGCCGTAATCGTATTTAACGTGTGATTCACTCGTGAAGCCAGTTGATTGTTTACATCCTGGATCATGAAGTCATGATAGTGTTTTTCAAGAGTTCGTCCTTGCTGTTTCGCTATCTGGTCAATCTTTGTTTTTCCGTTTTTGTTGAGATATTCCCGTAAGTCTGCTTCAATACCTTGGGCTAAATTCTGGTTCCGCTTAGGAACGGGCACTTCTAGGTTGTTTTGGGTTACAACGAAATCTTCAATCTCACCTGAGGACCCAGGTGTCAACCCAATATTCAATGTGCCTTCCAACGTTTCCACCTTAAGTTGATCAAATTTATACTCAATTCGTTCGATATTCATACTTGGTTTTTCTTTTAATTGGGTGATTTCCTGTTGCATAAGTTTCACCAGTTCCTCGAGGGTGGAAATCTGTTTCGTCTGGTTTTCTACTACTTGTTGAAGTTGCTGGATCTGTTGCTGCGATTGATAAAAATACTGATAGTTATTGTACATCCGACCACCCCTTTCATTGGTTGCTGTTTAAGCGTCAAGAATCATCTCTAATACTTTATGCAAACATTGAAAATGGGTGAATGCCCACAATGTAAATTCAACTTGAACCTGTTAAAGGGACAAATATTTCAGATGCACTCGGAGGCGTTTCACTTTGTTGTTCTTGTGCTATCTCGGCACTGCTTACAGGTGCGGGTCCGACAAAGTTACCTGTATTGTATAAATTTGATAAGGACTTTATAACCCCGGCACTACCTATCTGAAAAACGGAGGAGTTTGATATACCTCCTATCTTCAGATGGTGGATGACGATACTTTGATTGATGAAAAAATTGGATGCCATACGTGTCCCCTCCTAATAAATGTTGGTTTACATATTCAATGCAACCGGCTGGTCATTAACATCTTGGTCATAGGTGTTTGTTTGACTGTTCGTGTTGCTAACAGAGATATTGTCTCCGGTATTAAAGCTACCGGCTCCTGCGAATGTTTTGGCTGAACTGACTGGAGACATTTGAAATACATCCCCGATATGAAATATCCCGGAGTTACCGATGCTGTTAACATTTACAGCTCCGACGATTGCTGGCATAAACGTTAACTCCTTTACTGTGCGCTATTGTTATATCCTATGACATTAGCCCGGTATGGTGAGTGTAAACTAAAAAAGGGATAGGAGGATTTGATGATAGGAATATAAAGGAAAAAGAGCTATAATATTCACTATGAAAGGACAAGGGAGGAATCTGGATGCAAGCAGCACCTATACAAGAAAAAGAGAGAATTGTAGCTTTAGATATTATCAGGGGAATTGCGATATTAGGCATTTTTCTCGTAAACATGCCCTCATTTTTTGCTCCGATGCTTTATGTGAACGTAAAAACTTATTGGACTGATACACGGGATATTTTAGTGATGAATGGAATTGATATCATTGCCCAAGCAAGTTTTTATACCCTATTCTCATTTTTGTTCGGATATGGCTTTATTATTTTCACAACCCGAGTAGCAGAGAAAAATCTATCTGCACCAAAATATTTTTCCAGAAGGCTAGTTGTATTATTGGTGATAGGAATCATACATGCATTTTTGATTTGGCATGGCGACATTCTCATTACATATGCTATATGTGGGTTTCTTTTACTATTTATGAGGAAAATGTCCTCAAAAGCGATGGTATGGACGGGGATACTTCTTATCGTCATTCCGACAGCCTTGTTATCATTGTTAATGCTTGTCGTGACGTTAACGATGGGAGATACGGACCTCTATTCCACATTTGAGGCTAATGCTGCACAATCGTTACAGGTATATGCCAATGGAACATTTATGGAGATAACAAAACAACGGATTGCCGACTGGTCTTTCGTCAACATCGCGAACTTCTTCTTTATTGTATTGTCGGTTCTGCCGATGTTCCTGTTTGGAGCGGCTGCAGCAAAATCCAAGTGGTTGGAAAACGTGGAGGAAAACCTCGCATGGATGAAAAAGCTTTGGATTGCAACTTTTGTGCTGGCAATAATATTTAAGTTGCTTCCATATTACACCGCACAAAATTACACAACAGAATACCTTCAGGACGGTTTAGGTGGTCCTGCAAGTGCCGTATTCTATTTTTTATCTATCGTGTTGGCGACTAGAACAGGGGCTGGCTTGAAGTTATTGTCACCGTTTCAGTATGTTGGAAAAATGAGTTTATCCAATTATTTGTTTCAATCCGTTGTTTGTTCGCTCATTTTTTACAGTTACGGATTAGGGTTATACGGATCCTTTACACCGTTTTATGGTCTATGGCTCGTTCTTGGTATATATATTTTCCAAATCATTATCAGCAAAGTCTGGGTGGCTAACTTCTATTTTGGACCGATGGAGTGGTTATGGAGAGCGGGTACTTACGGTAATAAGCCAAAATTTAAAAAGATGTGAGCATATGCTTCACATCTTTGTCACTGTGCATAAGAATATTTATTTTGACTTTGCAATAAGCGGAGTTGTTGTTGCGACTGCTTGTTTAACAGAACATCAAGTTCTTGGCTGCATTTCACAGTTTGAGATGCAGTAAATCCGTATTCTTTTGCGTAATGAATCATTTGCTGTCGTTTTAATTCGATTTTTAAGGCTAACATTTGCTTCTACTCCATTATTATTAGATTAAGTAACGCAAGCGGTTGTCCTTATTATGGCACGGCTTTTATAAGAAAAAAAGCACTTCGATAAAACAAGTCATAATATAACAAATTACTACATAATCACCATATGTCTAGATGGAAGGATGAATGAGTGAATGCATTTATTATCAATGGAACTCAATGGAGAAGTTCGGATTGGACTAACCGACGAAGCACAACTATATGTCATCGATCTTAA
The DNA here is from genome assembly GCF_000175075.1 of Bacillus sp. m3-13. NCBI lineage: Bacteria > Bacillati > Bacillota > Bacilli > Caryophanales > Bacillaceae > Bacillus > Bacillus sp. m3-13. The sequence goes on along the minus strand of NZ_ACPC01000009.1, from coordinate 73,668 downwards.
GAAAGCGTACGAAGCTAAGGGAGAGGAAAGTATTTGGCCATCCACTCTTTTGGAAGGCATAGAAATGGGTGAGGACTTTGTCCATACTGTTGCTACCTTGCGGGACTGGGTGTTCACACAACGAAACTCTAAGGATTATTTCATCCCTATGAAAGAGGTAAGGCTTCTTGCGCCTATTGAACGACCTCGTAAGAATATTTTTTGTGTCGGGAAAAACTACCGGGAACATGTACTGGAGATGGGAAGTGAAGAGGATATCCCCGAGCATATAATGATATTTACGAAAGCTCCCACTTGTGTGATCGGCCCCGATGAAAACATTCCGTTACACGAAGAGGTTACATGTCAATTGGATTATGAAGGGGAATTAGCAATTATAATTGGAAAAGCTGGAAAAGGTATAGCCAAAGAAAATGTAATGGATTATATCTTTGGCTACACGATTGTGAATGATGTAACGGCTAGAGATTTGCAGAAGCGTCATAAACAATTCTTTCTTGGTAAAAGTTTGGATGGAACGTGTCCAATGGGACCAGTCATTGTGCATAAATCTGCAATAGATGATCCACAAAGCCTAGAGGTGAAAACACTGGTGAACGGAGAAGTCCGGCAAATTGCATCAACGGAACAGATGATTTTTACTATACCAGAAATAATAGCAACTATTTCTAAAGGCATGACTCTGGAAGCGGGAGATATTATCGCGACCGGAACTCCTGCTGGGGTTGGGAAAGGATTTAATCCACCGCGTTTTTTAACCGGGGGAGATGTAGTGGAAGTGTGCTTAGAGAAAATTGGTACACTGAGGAATGCCGTCAAGTAACCTCCTGTTAGTCAAACAAAAAGCTGCCTGCTAGACTTAATACATTCTAGCAGGCAGCTTTTTTATTATGACAGTACTTGTTTCACTTTTTCAATCGCCCAATCTAAATCTTCTTTGGAGATGACGAGTGGCGGTGCAAACCGGATGACCGTTTCATGTGTTTCTTTACATAACAAGCCTTCTTCTTTAAGCTTTTCGCAATAAGGGCGTGCTGCTTCCGTCAACTCTACTCCAATAAAGAGTCCGCGACCGCGAACTTCTTTGATGATTGGGTTTTGGATGGTACGTAACTCTTCCATCATATAGTTTCCTAAGTCGTAAGAACGTTCTACTAATTTTTCTTCTTCTAATACTTCCAATGAAGCCATGGAAACCGCACATGCTAGTGGATTTCCTCCAAAAGTGGAACCGTGTGATCCTGGATTGAACACGCCAAGGATATCCTTGTTTGCTGCCACGCAGGAAATAGGGAATACTCCTCCTCCAAGGGCTTTACCTAATATGTACATATCAGGCTCAACATTTTCCCAGTCACAAGCAAATAGTTTTCCAGAGCGCCCTAGGCCTGCCTGGATTTCATCTGCCACATATAGTACATTGTTTGCTTTACAAATCTCATAAGCTTCTGAAAGGAATCCTTCTGCAGGTATATTGATGCCTGCTTCCCCTTGGATAGGCTCAAAGATGAAAGCAGCAGTATTCGGTGTGATGGCACCCTTAAGTGCTTCAATGCTGCCGTAAGGAATTACCTTGATACCAGGAAGCATCGGACCGAAACCTTGTTGGTATTCTTCGCTTGAGGACATGGATACAGCAGTCATGGTACGACCGTGGAAGTTATCTTCACAAACGATAATTTCTGCCTGATTAACTGGCACACCTTTCACATCATAAGCCCAGCGTCGAACGGCTTTCACAGCAGTTTCTACCGCTTCTGCCCCTGTATTCATTGGTAACACCATATTTTTCTTCGTTAGTGCAGCCATTTTTTCATACCAAGGACCAAGTTGGTCATTGTGGAAAGCGCGGGAAGTCAAGGTGATTTTATCTGCTTGATCTTTTAACGCTTGAATGATTTTTGGGTGACGGTGCCCTTGGTTGACTGCGGAATAGGCACTTAACATATCCATGTATTTATTACCTTCCGGGTCTTCTACCCATACTCCTTGTGCCTTGGAAATCACAATTGGTAGGGGGTGATAGTTATTGGCGCCAAATTTCTCTGTCATACTGATGATATCGTGTGTTTTAGTAGTCATAAAAGAAGTACCTCCATTATTGAATGTAATGGTTTACAAAGGTATTATATCATTGTTAATATTCAAAATCTTATATTAAGGTAATTTACTTAGTTTTTTTCCGTCACTATGGTATGATACTAGTAGTTTTGAGTGAATTGAAGGAGGTTAGTAGAAATGACGCACGCACATATTTCGACATGGGCAATCGCACTTATTCTGTTTGTCGTAGTACTATTTTTAACAAAAGCAGGTAAAGAAAAAGGTGCTAAGATAACAGCGATGGTCCTTAGAGTGTTTTACATCTTAATCGTTGTCACAGGCTTGCAGCTTGGATGGAATTTGATTACAAACGGACAATACGCACTGAAGATGGTATTAGGTATTGTCGTTATCGGCTTGATGGAAATGATCGCAGTCCGCACTAGAAAAGGAAAATCCACTGTGGTGGTTTGGGTTCTTTTCGTTGTGGTATTTGCATATATTCTCCACTTAGGTTTCAGTCTTCCAATGGGTATGTAATCTATAAAACCAAAAGCTTGAATCTCTATTTAATAAGAGATTCAAGCTTTTTTATGTTTTTGTAAATGTTTTGATGATAGTCATGTATTCTCTCGTTATATATGATAAAGTAAAATTAGTGAATAAATTGTAAAAATTACACTTGTTTTGTAAAAAGATGAAGAATATATAGGAGTATATACTTATGAAAACAGAAGGAAACATACCATATTACCCCGATAAAACAAGTGCTAGAGATATAGTTAAGCTAAACCGGATGATGAAAACTTCGGACCAACAATATAAATCACTATTTGAACACAATGGTGACATCGCTTTTTCAGTAGATTTGCTTGGCAGAATTATAAGTGTAAATCCTAAATTCAAAGAGATATTTGGATTTACAGAAAAGAAGATGCTTCGAAAAAGTGCACTTAATTTCATAAAAGCAAAGGACATTGAAAGAGTGACTGATCATTTTTTCAAAGCCTTAAATGGGATGGAACAGACATATGAAATTGAATTGATCCAGAAGGATGGGGAAGAAAGCACATACCTCATTAAACATATTCCCATTGTCATTGACGGGGTTCGGACAGGTGTTTTTGGAATAGGAAGAGATATTACGGCACAGAAAAAAGCAGAAGAAAAAGTGGCTTATCTCGCTTACTATGACCCTGCCACTGCTCTGCCAAATAGACAAAACTTTCATGAAAGTTTAAAAGTGAAGCTGGAAGAATCGAAGAAAAGTAAGGAAAAATTAGCAGTGCTTTTTATTGATTTTGACCGTTTTAAATTGATTAATGACAGCCTGGGGCATCTTGTTGGCGATGAATTGCTAAAATGGGAAATTGAACGAATTTCAGCCTTATTACCTGCGAATTGTTACCTTGCCAGATTTGGTGGGGATAAGTTTTCATTATCTTATACCGGTTTTGAGAGCATAGATGAAGTGATCACAATGGCTAAGGCTATTTTGACCACTATTAAACAACCTATTAGGTATTTAGAGAAAGAATTCTATGTGACAGCAAGTATCGGAGTCAGTTTGTACCCTAATGACGGGATAACTGCAGAGAGTTTATTGAAGAATGCTGATGCGGCGATGAATCAAGCAAAAAAGCTTGGCGGAAACAGAATAAAGTTTTATTCCGATGAAATGAATAGTCAGGCATTATACCGGATTGAACTGGAAAGCTATCTGCGTAAAGCGCTGGAGAAAAATGAGTTCTTCCTATGTTACCAACCGTTTATCGATATAGATTCAGACACCGTCATTGGAGCAGAGGCATTAATACGCTGGAATCATCCGAAGCTGGGACTTGTCCCTCCCGCAGATTTCATTCCTCTCGCTGAAGAAACTGGATTAATTATAGAGATTGGAGGTTGGGTGCTGGAAACTGCTTGCGTACATACAAAAAATTGGCAACAGGTTGAGGGTTATCAAGAGCTGAATATTTCAGTAAACGTTTCTGCCCAACAGTTCCAGCAACCAAGCTTTGTATCAGAGGTGAAACATGCATTAACAACTTCCGGACTTTCTGCTTGTCACCTGCATCTGGAATTGACGGAAAGTGCTATGTTAAAGAATGCCTCCTATAGTATTGAGGTGATGAAAGAGTTACAGGGATTGGGTGTTAAAATTTCCGTGGATGATTTCGGGACAGGTTATTCTTCCTTAAGTTATTTACGAGATCTTCCTATCAATAATTTGAAAATTGATCGCTCGTTTATTAAAAATTTGCGTGCCGAGTCAAAAGACCTTGCCATTGTTCATGCCATCATAACCATGGGCAAAGGACTTAACTTGAATGTCATTGCAGAGGGGATTGAGACGGAGGAGCAGCTAAGTATCCTTAGGCAGTTAACGTGCGATGTTGCACAAGGGTATTATCTTTCTAAACCGAAGGAACAAACAGAATTCGAGAAATTTATGAATGATAGTCAACCCAGCTTGGTGTGACACAAGGAAAACCGCGATTCATCTAAATGAGCCGCGGTTTTTTTATAGATTAAAAAGTTAATATAACTGTTGATTTCCGTTCCAGGCGCTTCGCTTGCCTGCGGGCGGTCCGGGAGCCTCCTCAGGCTTCGCCTGCGGGGTCTCCCTTGTCCCTTCCTCCCGCGGGCGTCTACGCGCCTTCCACTACAATCAACATGGTGACTTCATTCAACTTAGGTTTTATAAAACGCTCTAATCGAATTATCTTAAAAAGCATTAACATATCTTAACGTAATTTCTAGCTGTGGATTGGAGCAAATGGCGGAGACTCCAGCGGGGGAGTAACGGTAGGTTGAGACCCCTGAAGCGTTGCGAGGAGGCTCAAGCACCGTCCCGCGGAAAGCGAAGCCATTTGCGGAAAGGAACAGCTGCGGTTAACCAATCAATTATAGTTTTTAATCGTTCATTCAGCTTTTCTGCGCTCCATGTTGGTGAACATGTATCTTTTGCCGGTTTGGAGGGTGTATTCGAAACGGTCGGTTACCGTTTTGCCTCTTGAGAAATGGTGTTGAACCGAACAGATAAATGTTTCATTATCATACACGAGGAAATTCACCCCTGATGGTTCTTTAATATTGTCCATGAACTGCATCGTGTTATAGCAATAAATACAATCATAGATGGATATATTGGAGTTATTCAACAAGGTGGTGAACTTTGTGAACGCTTCTTCCGACAATTCTTCAAGCCACTCCATATATGGCTGAGGAAGTCTTTTACGTACACGTACGGCATCGCCATTGTTTAATTCATATAAATGCTTGGTATGTAACACAACTTGACCTGTTTCTAATAACACTCCAGGTACCCATTCGTTTGAAAAAAGAATTTCAATACCTTCTTCTGAAATCTCCTCCAAAAGAAATGCTTCATCGTCCTCAGCTTCAAAGAAAATCCATTGTTCGTTTATATTTTCAATTGTCCCGCATGTATAGGAGCGTTTCTGTTCGTAAATAATGTTTTTTCTTTTTTGAAGATTCACAGTCGTTTCCTCCAGTAGTCAACAAGTTTTGTAGGTGTAAACCTTTGTGTCTGCCATTCTTCCCTAGTTGAGTTGCCTTTAAACTTGATGCTTTTTTATTACTTTACCCACTTTTCAGATGAATATTGGGAGGTAGACTAACAAGGAAAAAAAGTGAAAGTGTTTCTGGAATTCATGGTATAAGCACTCCCGGCATAGTATAGAACACCCGTAGTTTGCTTGAAGCAAAAGGAGTGGATGGACAATATGTGCGGTATTGCTGGATGGATCGATTGGAAGAAGGATATTAAGGATCAGAAGGATATAGTAAAAAAGATGGCGGAAACCTTATCTTTACGTGGACCGGATGATACAAACATTTGGATGGACCGTCATGTGGGGTTTGGCCATAAACGCCTGGCTGTTGTTGACCTTGAAGGCGGGAAACAGCCAATGACAAGAAATAAAGCAGAGAATGACTATACAATCTGCTATAACGGTGAGCTTTATAATACAGAAGATATTAGAAAAGAATTGATGAAGAGAGGTTATGGTTTTAAAGGTCACTCTGACACAGAAGTCTTACTGACAGCTTATATGGAATGGAAAGAAGAGTGTGTACATCATTTAAATGGCATTTTTGCTTTTGCTATTTGGGATGAAGAAGAAGAAAAGTTATTCATTGCTAGAGATAGACTTGGGGTGAAACCTTTATTTTATCATCAAGGGGAGGGGACGTTACTTTTTGGATCCGAACTAAAGGCACTGCTAGCCCATCCGGAAGTTTCGAGTGCAGTTGGGTATGATGGATTGGCAGAAATTTTTGGGCTTGGACCTTCTCGTTCTCCCGGACATGGTCTATTTCATGATATCAAGGAGCTTCGTCCGGCACATTTAATGATAATGAGTAAAAGGGATGGGGTAAAAATCAAGCGATACTGGAATGTGGAGAGCAGGCCGCATACCGATAGCTTTGAGGAAACGGTGGAGAAAGTCCGCTTTTTGTTCACGGATGCTGTTACAAGACAACTAGTTTCAGATGTGCCGGTATGTACGTTTCTTTCCGGCGGCTTGGATTCAAGTGCTATTACGGCAATCGCTGCAAATGCTTTTAAATATGAAGGAAAGCCTCCACTAAATACCTATTCCATTGATTATGAAGAAAATGATAAGTATTTCAAAGCAAATGAATTTCAGCCAAATTCCGATGAGAAGTGGATAAGAAAAATGACGGAAACATTTGGTACCGTTCATCATCAATCCATTATTTCACAAACCAATCTTGCCGCCTATTTAAAAGAAGCGGTGCTGGTAAGGGACCAACCGGGCATGGCGGATATTGACTCCTCTTTATTATGGTTTTGCAGAGAAATCAAACAGAATTATGTAGTAAGTCTTTCTGGGGAATGTGCGGATGAAATTTTTGGAGGTTACCCTTGGTTTCACCGACCAGAAGACCTTGCATCAAGTAACTTTCCTTGGATGCGTTCCACCCAAGCCAGAATGGAGTTGCTTCGACCAGAATGGAGAAGGAAACTGAAACTAGATGAATATATAACTTCCAAATTTGAAGAAACAGTAGCGGAGACGCCTAGACTTGAAGGAGAGAGTCTGATTGAAGCGCGCAGACGCGAATTGTTCTATTTAAATATGATTTGGTTCATGACAACACTATTAGATCGTAAGGACAGAATGAGTATGGGTGCAAGCTTGGAAGTTCGCGTTCCTTTTGCGGATCACCGTCTGGTAGAGTATGTCTGGAATATCCCTTGGGAAATGAAAATGCACGGCAACAGGGAAAAGGGAATTTTGAGAAAAGCTTTAGAAGGAATACTTCCAGATGAAGTGCTTTACAGGAAAAAGAGTCCCTACCCAAAGACCCATCATCCAGTTTATACTAAATTGGTTCGAAACTGGCTAGAAGAAATACTTGAAGATTCACATAGTCCATTACTTGAATTTATGGATAAGAAGAAGCTGCAAGAGATCGTTTCTTCGGAAGGAAAAGCCTTTCAAGTCCCATGGTTTGGTCAACTGATGACAGGTCCTCAACTGTTAGCCCATCTCGCACAAATTCATGTATGGTTTACTCATTATGGTGTAACAATAAAGGAATAAATTGCTAAGTATGATTAAATGTGTTTTGATTAAAGTGTAGAAGTTCTTTAACGTATTAAAGAGATAAAAGCTCCTGAATAGGAGTTTTTATTTCTACCATAGTACGGTACAAGCCTCTTACTTCTGTGGCAGTCTACGAAGAAAATCATCATCCCAAAACCGTCTCACCCGTTTTTACATAGAAAGAGTGTTATTGATTGTAAGAGTTAATGATATTGTGTATAATGTTTGTATAATCTTTGTTTAATTAATGAACGGTTTTTTGGAATGAGGAGGCGTACTAAAAATGAGCAAAAAAATTGTAGTGGTTGGTGCAGGCCCAGGTGGTTTGGCAGCTGCCATGATGCTCTCGGCAAATGGCTATGAAGTGACCGTAATGGAAAAACAACCTTATGTTGGAGGGAGAAACTCTGCTATAAAATTGGGAGATTTCACTTTTGATATGGGGCCGACCTTTTTAAGTATGCCTCAGATTGCAGAAGAGATTTTTGAGGAATCAAGACGAAACATGCATGACTACATGGAAATGAAAGAATTAAGGGACATGTATGAACTTGTTTTCCCTGATAAGTCTTTTATGGTAACTCGCAATAAGGAAAAAATGAAAGAAACCATTGAGCGGTATTTTCCTGGAGATGGAGAAGGGTATGATCGATTTATGTCCGAGACGGAGAAACGCATGGACGCCCTTACTCCAATTCTTCAAGGGAAAATGGATCGTTTCTATCATTATTTTCAATGGAAAGTTATTAAAGCGTTGCCGCAGCTCAGCCTTGGCAGCAGTTTGTATGATCAATTAAGTAAATATTTCCGTGAAGAACAACTCAAGCTTGCCTTCACTTTTCAATCCAAATATTTAGGAATGTCTCCTTGGGAATGCCCTGGTGCGTTCTCCATTCTTTCTTGGATGGAGCATGCATATGGAATCTATCATCCTATTGGAGGGGTTAATCAGCTTTCCGAGAGCATGGCTAAAGTGGTGCAAGAATATGGTGGGACGATTAACCTTGGTACAGGTGTTAAAAAGCTTTGGCTAGAAGGTCGCAAAGTGAAAGGTGTCATACTGGAGAATGGATCAAAAGTGGAAGCGGATGAAGTGGTGGTTAACGGTGATTTTGCCCATGTGATGACAAATTTAGTCGATGAGGATGTATTACAAAAGTACAGCAAACGCAAGCTTGAAAAGAAAAAGTACTCCTGTTCCACTTTCATGATTTACCTTGGACTGGACACTGTTTATGATCTTCCGCACCATAGCATTATTTTTGCAGAAGACTATAAAAAGAATGTAGAAGAAATCACTAAAACAAAAAAACTTTCAAGTGACCCATCCATCTATGTACAGAATGCATCTGTTACAGACCCGACATTGGCTCCATCAGGCAAATCTGCTCTTTATATTCTTGCTCCTGTTCCTAACAACTTTAGTGAAATAGATTGGCAGGAGAATAAAGATAAATTCCGAGAATTAGTTTTTGAAATACTCGAAAAGAAGAGCGGATTTAAAGGGCTGAGAGATCACATTGAAGTAGAAAAAATCATCACACCAGCTGATTGGGAAAAAGAAGTGCTTGTATATAAAGGGGCAACTTTCAATCTTGGTCATCAACTGACACAAATGATGGTCTTGCGCCCGCATAATAAATTCGAAGAACTTGATAACTGTTGGCTTGTTGGTGGGGGCACACATCCTGGAAGTGGGTTGCCGACCATTCTCGAATCAGCAAGAATCACCACCCGACTATTGCGTGAAAAGCACGAAACACATGCTCAAAAAAACTTTCAAGTGCAAAGATTGGAGAAAGCTCAATGAGTAAACATATTGCAATAGCAGGCGCAGGTATCGGTGGTATGATAACAGCCCTTCTTCTAAAGAAGCAAGGGTTTAAAGTTAGCTTATATGAGAAAGAAAAACAAGCAGGAGGTAGGCTTGCTTTTGTCGAAAGGGAAGGGTACCGGATTGATCAAGGTCCAACTATCGTGCTGCTGCCGGATATGCTTAAAGAAATTTTGGCAGAAGCCGGTGTTTCTAAGGATGCTTGGGAACTACTTGGCCTTGATACCCTCTATACTATTCATTTTAAGGATGGAAAAAAATACACGAAGTATAAAGATAAAAATACGCAATTACATGAGTTATCAAAGCAATTTCCTGGTGAAGAAGAAGGTTTTAAGCAATATATGACAGACATGAAGAAGAGTTTTGATGTCGGGAAAGCCTCCTTCCTGGAGAAATCATTTACGAGAAAACGAGATTTCTGGACGGGGAAAAATCTTAAGACCTTGCTTAGATTAAAAGCTTATCATTCCACCAAAAAATTCGCAGGATCCTATTTCAAGGACGAACGCCTCCGAGAAGCGTATTCTCTCCAAACATTATATATTGGAGGAAATCCACAAACGGCACCTGCCATGTATAGTTTAATTCCATACAGTGAGCATGAACATGGCATTCATTATGTAAAAGGTGGCTATGCCTCTCTCGTTGATGTACTGATGGATACCTTGAAAGCCAACGGAATTCCACTGCATTTATCAAGTAAGGTGGAAAAAATCCACAAGAAAGATGGACGCGTTACATCCATTAAGGTTAATGATGAGACTATTAAAGTGGATGGACTCGTGTGGAATGGTGATTTTCCTGCCTCAGCTGAACACTTCGACATGAAGAAAAACTATGAACCATCTTCAGGATGTGTTTTATTATATTTTGGATTGGATGGAACCTATCAGGATTCGGATGTTCACCAATTTTTTATGGGTGGAAATTTCGAACAGCATATGAAAGAAGTGTTTCAAGAGAAGAAGGTCCCATCAGATCCTTCGTTCTACACGTTTAATCCAAGCGTAATCGATTCCACATTGGCACCAGTTGGAAAAAGCGTCCTTTATGTCCTTATTCCGGTACCTTCTGGCAGTCACATAGATTGGAGTAAGGAAAAGTCATTTATAGACAGGATGATTAAAAGTATTGAAAATAGAGCTTTTCCGGAATTGACTAAAAGAATGGAATGGATGGAAGTAAGAACACCAAATGATGCAGAGCTTGACGGACTGTTTCAAGGTGGCAGCTTCGGCATCGCTCCGAATCTGTTTCAGTCTGGTGTATTCCGTCCCCAGGCAAAACCGTCTCCTGCTCTGGCTAATGTTTATGCCACGGGTGCTTCCATACACCCTGGAGGTGGAATTCCAATTGTTATGCAAAGCGCAAAGCTTGCAGCAAACCAGATTATCCATGATTTTGCCCATCATTCATCTGCAAAGGATGTGAATCTCAATGAACGACTTAATGAAAGCATATCATCATTGTGAATCCATAATTAAAGAACATTCCAAAACATTTTATAAAGCCTTTATGCTCCTGCCAAAAGAGAAGAAGCAGGCTGTCTGGGCTGTATACGCGTTTTGCCGACAGGTGGACGATATAGTGGATGACGGAATGAATCCAAAAGAAGAACTTTTTGCATTTAAGGCGATGTTTGCTGATTTTCTAGAGGGGAAATTGCCCTCTGAAGATCCAATGTGGTTAGCTCTTCAGGATGTGTTCAATCGATATGAGATGGATGTTCAATCTTTTCATGACATGATAGTTGGGCAAGAAATGGACTTATATAAAAAGTTGTATAATTCGGAGGAGGAAGTACTGCATTATTCCTACCATGTAGCAAGTACCGTTGGATTGATGCTCCTTCCGATTCTTGCTCCAACAAATAAAGATATATTGCGAGAGGATGCGATTGCGCTTGGACAGGCGATGCAGATAACTAATATTCTTCGGGATATTGGAGAGGATCTTGAGCGTGATAGAATCTACATTCCTATTGAAATGTTGGAAAAAGCCGGCTACTCATTGGATGACTTGAATAAACATATCGTGAATAACAAGTTCATATCGGTGTGGGAAGAGATGGCGAACAAAGCGGAAAGTCTTTATGAACAGGCGTTGAGTACGATTCATCTGTATCCGATGCATTCGAGAACTCCTGTTAAGGGAGCGGCCTATTTATATCGGGCGATACTAGGTTCGATCCGCAAAAAGGGGTATTCCGTGTTCAAGACGAAGCACTATGTTACTAGTGAAGAAAAGCAGCAAATCATTTCACAAATGTAAAAACCACAGTCCAAGGGCTGTGGTTTTATTTGAGGATAAGAAAGTATATAGTTCGGTTGATTTTCCGTTCCAGGCGCTTCGCTTGCCTGCGGAGGAGTAACGGTAGCTTGAGACCCCGCAGCGCAGCTAGGAGGCTCAAGCATCGTCCCGCGGAAAGCGAAGCCATTTGCGGAAAGGAACAGCGGTGATAAACCAAAAACTAATGTCTTATAATAAAAAGACATTAGTTTTTAGTTTTATTTGCTTTACTTATAACATCTGCAACATTCAGGCCGGATAGTGTGACCATGGGCGAGCCTCCGCCCGGGTGGGTAGAGCCGCCGACAAAGTAAAGGTTGGCAATATCAGCAGATTTGTTCCTTGGACGGAAAAACGCATCTGTTTTACGATTGGATGCCATTCCGTATAAAGCTCCTCTAAAAGCGCCAAAAGTAGTCTCAATATCTTTTGGGGTAATCACCTTCTCAGCGAGCACATTTTCTTTCAACAATAACCCTCTTTTTGCCAATGTATCATATATAAGTTCCTTATAGTCGTTAGCATTCTCGTTATGAGGAGATGTTGCAGGTGCATTCACCAAAATAAACAGGTTGTCCCCATTTGGACTTTTCTCCTTTTCTGTAAAAGAAGAATTACTCAAGTAGATGGTGGGATCAATTGCATACGCTTTGTCCTGAAATAAACTGTTGAACTCTTGCTTGTAATCGCTAGAAAAATAGACAGTATGATGTAATAGTCCAGAATGTCTCTTATTCATTTCTGCAAGCACAACATAAGCAGAGATGGATGGTTCGAATTTTGCCGCCTTCTTATCTGAAAAATGCGGCCTGTCTACTTCTTTAACCAGTTCTGGATATGCGACAAGTAGATCTGCATTCATAACAACCGTATCTGCAGGATACTTTTCTTCGTCTTCTGTTGATACAGAGACAGCCTGTTTGTTTTTCACTTCAATGCTGGTAACTTTGCAATTTGTATGGATTTGAACTCCAAGCTTTCTTGCAAGCTTCTCGAATCCTTCTGCAATTTTTGTGTTACCGCCTTTTGTATAATAGACTCCTTCGACAAGTTCCAAGTAAGCGATGAGGCCAAATGTCGCAGGAGAGACATAGGGAGAGGAGCCGATATAGGTGGCATATCGGTCGAGTGCTTGGATAACAAAAGGGTTAGTGAAATACTTCCGGTGAAATCGATGCAAGGACTGTAACGGTCGAACTTTGCTGAAGGAATATCCTAAACCCGGGGAGAGATAATCCGCAGTTGAGGTAAAGGTCCTTCGGAAAAATTGACTTTCTCCCATTTTATATAAACGTGTTACTTCCTCTAAATATGCAGGATAATTCTTGGCACCCACAGGGTCGAGCGTTGCGAGCTGCTCTACCATTTTCTCTCGATCAGAACTGAAGTCAAAAACGGCCCCATCAGGTGAAAAATTACGAGTATGTGAATTAAGTTTAATAAATTCAACATACGAATCGGGATTTTCGCCTGTTTGAGAAATTACTTCCATGAATACATCTGGCATTGTAATCGTATTTGGACCAAAATCAAAAGATGCCTCTCCTAACTGAACAGGCATCAGCTTTCCACCTAGGTGGTTGTTCTTTTCCAATAATGTAACATGGTAGCCTTTAGTAGCCAGGCTGATTGCTGCAGACAAACCACCAAGGCCTCCACCTATGACAACGACATTTTTCATTTATAGGCACGACCCTTCCAAATATAATGTTGTTTTCTCCAAGATTTCCACATGGAAGCGTGCAGAATGACCAAGAATGCCAAGGCGCTTATGGGCATAAAAAGAAATAAGTATGCTAGCTGTCCCGTCCGAAGATCAATATATAGCTTTTGCATCCATACTAGAAGCAGAGGCACCAAAAACCAAACTCCATAAAAAGGAGAGAGAAGTGCCAAGAAAAGAGGAGCAATATAAAACAAGCTGTAAAATAAAGTTAAACCCATTGCCATTAGAGGAGACTTCCCGATTCCAATATAAATATTTTTCAAAAAGCCATTCCACACTTCTTTATTCGTTTCATACATATGACAGGTAACAAAAGGAGTGGCATTGATTAATTTCACTTGAAATCCGTGTTCTTTCATCACCCTTGCAAGATGAACATCTTCCACAATACTAGATTTAACGGAAAAATGTCCTTCTATAAAATCATAGGCGCTTCTTTCAAAAAACATGAATGCTCCGTGAGCGGCACTAGCAGGTTTATAGAAGCTGTAATTGGCCAATGCAAGGGGAAGATGAAGCCATATAACAAAATGTTGCATTGGTACCACTAGCTTACTTAACCAGCTTGTAACCGGAAACCGCGGAAAACCTGTTACCAATCCCACTTTCTCATTCTGGAAAAAAGGAAGCATGCTTTCAATCGTATTCTTTTTCAATCGTGCATCGGCATCTAAAAATAACAAATAATCGCCGTTCGCTGCATGGGAAAGCTGATAGCAGGCATGCACTTTTCCTGCCCACCCCTTTTTTAAGGGAACGCCTTGCAGGATAGAGAAACGGCTATCTTTTTTAGTGGAATCTACCGCCAAGGAATATGTGGAGTCTGAAGAATGATCATCCAATAAGATAAATTCTAAATTTGAGTATGTGAGTTTCTTGAAATTTTCTATTAACTGGAGGACGTTCCGTTCTTCATCCCGCATTGGTACAAGAATGGATACAAGCGGTGGTATAGCGGATTTCATTGGTTTTGGATAGGCAGGATAAAACAAACCATTGATAATAATCCAGAGGAAAGACAAGAATAACCCGCCAGATAGCATGATAGTGAATGACTCCATTACTGTTTTCCTCCTTCAAAGTCCAAACTTATAGTAAAGATTGATAATGGCTTGTTGTTTGTTGTATAACATCTTGCTTCACTTTATCTAGCAGAATGGTATAGCGATCTTCTAATGATTGGTTTTTTTCTTTTGAAGAATTGCCTGCCAGTTGAGAATAATAGACCGGATCTTCTACTTTAATATAAACTTCAGGTTTGCGTTCACCAGTGAAAGTATAGTAAAGACAGACAGGTACAATCGGAATAGCAGTATTCTTGGTGATGTGCACGGCTCCCGGAAGGAAACCAAGCGGGCGAATCTCGAGGTGTTTCTCATCTCCTTGTGGGAACAGCCATAAAGTTTTGCCGTCTTTTAATCTTTCTTTTGCATAATTCATAGAACGGACAATGTCCTTAGGGTTGTCTCTGTTCACCGAAAATGCTCCGATTTTTCTAAAGAAGGGGAACTCCCGGATTCCTTTTTCGTGCATCATCACATAGCTCTCTTGTTTGGTGACAACTTGATTCAAATGGAAAACAACCAATGAGTCCCACCATGTACTGTGATTGACAATATACAGGGCAGGGGACGGGGGAAGGCTTGCGTGCTCACCCTTGGCATAATAGATTCCTTTAAAATGAAATCGAAGGAAGCGTTTATTAAATTGGTGAAAAAAATAATCAAACCGTTTGCTTTTTTTTGCTGGAATCATGTAGGAACTCCTTTGATTTCAGTGTAGCCAAATATAATAATAGGGTTGGAATAATGGTCACCGTCAATGCCAGATAAAGTTTGGCAGTTATGGCAATCATACAGAACATACCGATCATCAAACCGTACAATACATACATATTCTTCTCCCAGTACTTATTTTCCTTTGGAGAAATATTTTTCGAAAGTAATAATATGACCATGTGAAACAGGAAAGAAAGACCGAACCAACTGTAAAAATTAAACATAGGAATGTCGTAATAAAAGCTTGTTCCTTCCCAAATCCAATACTCTTTTGCTATAAAAGCAACAGGGTCGATGATAAGATCGAGTACAACAGTGGCAAGAGCGGCAAGGGTTGCTTTTAAGAGAATAGGTGCATTTGGAATCACCCTGTTTGCCAGGACATGGGACGTGGAAATGACCAATAACCATGCAAAGCCTATTGTAATAGGTACACCAAACAACTTTGGTCCGAAATAGGAATTATAATAATAGTCCCCAAAAAGAAAACCGTATTTTACTCCAAAATGCTCAGCAGCCATTGCTGCAAAAAAGACGAGAAAAGTAAAGAAAAATCCAATAGAACGGTAGTTTTTAATGAGATATATGGCTCCGAGGGTTCCGGCGGTAACGAGAAAAACGACATTCGCCCATTCTAGCCATGGAGGCAAGAGATCAAAAGTCAATAACACGACCCCGCATATGTACCATATGATAAAAAAACGGACAATCAATTTTTCCCACATGTTAATCTTCAACAATATCACCTCTAGGAGGAATTATAGCATTATAGTTTAATGATTGTATAGGTTTTGTATACACGAAAAAGCGATTCAGTGGGCTAAGCCATGAATCGCTTTTTCCTTTCTATTTATCATGATAGGCGAAGAAGGGACGGTTTAAACTTCCTTAGCTTTACGTTTTTGTGTAGATCCGCCTAAATTGTTCAAACGATGAACTAAACCGGTACCGAATTCTGGTGCAGAGCTATTATCTGAAAAAACGGACTCTCTAAGTTCATAAGCGGACGACCCATGTTCTGCAAAATCAAGCCCGGAAATCTCTTCTTCCTTCGTAACACGAATGCTAGTAAAGCGTGTAACAATGAAAAGGAATAAGCCAACAGAACCGATTGTCCATGCACTAACAGCCAGTATGCCGATTGCTTGAATACCTAATTGGGAAACTCCGCCGCCGTAAAATAATCCGCTTGAAGTGGAGAATAAACCTACAGCAAGTGTTCCCCAAATGCCGCATACACCATGAACCGCAATGGCGCCGACTGGATCATCAATCTTAGCTTTACGATCGATGAAGGTAACTGCCTCTACAAGAAGAACCCCTGCAACCAAACCAATAATGATGGCACCAATTGGAGATACATCTCCAGTTCCTGCTGTAATACCAACTAACCCAGCTAGCGCGCCGTTAAGTGTTAAGGAAGCATCAATACGCTGATAACGAAATTGCGTATAAAATGCAGAAGCCAGCACTCCAGCAGATGCAGATAGTAAGGTGGTCGTGATGACATGTGGAATCAACGAAGGATCTGCAGCTAACGTGCTACCGCCATTAAATCCAAACCAACCAAACCAAAGGATGAAAACTCCAAGCGCCCCAAGTGGGATGTTGTGTCCAGAGATGACATTAACTTTGCCATTTGTATATTTTCCAAGACGTGCTCCTAGGAATTTCACAGCTACAATAGCACCAAGTGCACCAGTGAGATGGACGACAGTAGAGCCTGCGAAATCGGTAAAACCTAGTTCGGATAACCATCCGCCACCCCAAACCCAATGTCCGACGATCGGATAAATGAGAGCTGTCATGGCAACCGTCAATAATATATAGCTTGATAGTTTCATGCGTTCTGCAACAGCACCAGAGATAATAGTAGCGCATGTTGCTGCGAACATTGCTTGGAAGACGAAGAAACCTATTTGATCTTCGTGCCCTGTAAGGAAAAATCCGTCGAGTCCGGTGAATCCGCCGATAGAACTGCCGAACATAAGGGCATAGCCAATAGCCAGATAAAGAACAGATGCAATGGAGATGGTGAGGAAGTTTTTCATTAAGATATTCAGTGCATTTTTAGAGCGGGTAAATCCTGATTCCACCATCGCAAATCCTGCGTGCATAAAAAATACTAAAAGAGCGGCTACCATAATCCAAACCATATCAAGAGAGACGCTTAACCCTTCAACCGTAGGTGCTTGCGCATGTGCTGTAGAACTGACCAATAATCCTCCTGTAACGAGTAATCCTATTTTCTTCTTCATATATATCATCCTTCCTTATTGAAATTAAATGATGGCAAGCTTTCCGTTTTCTCCTGTGCGGATCCGGATGGCATCTTCAACTGGGTAGATAAATATTTTTCCATCCCCGACTGTATTGGTAGAGCATACTTCTTGAATGATTTGGACAATTTCATCTACATATTCAGATTCCACAACCATTTCTACCTTTACCTTAGGAAGAAGTTTAATTTCGAATGTGTTTCCTCTGAAAAGACCTTGTTGTCCCTTTTGTTGTCCACAACCTGCTACTTCTGAGACGGTTAAACCGTTAATTCCGACTTCTTCTAGCTTTTCGCGAAGCGCACGGAAGGTTTCGGGTCTTACGATGGCTTCCACTTTTTTCATCATGATCTCTCCTTTAAGTTAATGTTATGTTTCCTAACATCTGTAGTTATGTTTTATATCATATTCTATAATTATGCAGTGTGCAATAGGAATTATCAAAAAATTCAGTCGAAAGCGCTTACTAGTTTGTAAGGAAATCTTACATACAGGAGAGGGGAGGTGCTGAAATGAAAAAAAAGCCCCCCCAATTGGAGGACTTTTAAAAGGTAAGAAAGTTTAAAACTCTGTTGATTTCCCTTCCAGGAGCTTCGCTTGCCTGCGGGCGGTCCGTGAGCCTCCTCGGCTTGCAGCCTGTGGGGTCTCACCTGTCCCTTCCTCCCGCGGGCGTCTGCGCGCCTTCCACTCCAATCAACAAGGTGATCTCATTCATCGAAGGGTTTTGAAAACAGATCTGACCGAGTTAACTGAAAAAGTATTAACATTTAGCTTACGCAATTTTCAGCTGTGGATTGGAGCAAATGGCGAAGACTCCAGCGGGGGAGTAATGGTAGATTGAGACCCCTGAAGCGTTGTGAGGAGGCTCAAGCACCGTTCCGCGGAAAGCGAAGCCGTTTGCGGAAAGGAACAGCGAAGCTAACCAATTACTTAATTTTTTGATAAAGATAACTTATGATGCTTTTTCGTGGACGAAGGATTTGGTTACCCATATGCGGGATTTCCAGCGATATAGCATGATAATGCCGCGCAACCACTCATCTAAAATCATCGCAATCCACACCCCGACTAAACCAAATCCAAAATGAATGCCAAGCACATAGGAAACAGTAACACTAACACCCCACATCGATAAAATCCCGATATAAACAGGGAACCTGACATCCCCAGCAGCACGCAAAGCATTGATTACAACAAGGTTGAATGAACGCCCCGGTTCTAATATCACAGTAAATAAAATCAGCGTACCTCCAAGTGCAATAATATCCGGGTTATCTGTAAAGAATCCCAAAAGAGTATCAGAGAAAAACGCGATCGGAATAGCGGTCAAAATAGAAATCAAGATGGCGAGGCGTAAACTTTTTATACATCGTTTATATGCTTCTTCCACTTTTCCAGCCCCAATCTGATGACCTATCATTATTTGCGTACCCTGACTGATAGCAACACTAAATAAGAAGATAAACATCATCAAACTTTGGGCGTACACTTTAGTTGTTAATGCTTCTGTTCCTATCATGACAATGAAATAGGTAATAACGATCTGAGAAGTATTATAGGACAAGTGCTCTCCGGCTGATGGAATCCCTATTTTTAATAAATTTTTTAAATGACTTACAGGCAGGCGGAACATCTTCTTAAATGGCAAAGGTTCTTCAATTCTTTTAAATAGAAGAATAGTAATGACGATTAAACCTAAAGCCCTGCTTGTTACGGTGGATATCGCTACACCCTCCACGCCTAGGACAGGGATGCCGAACGGACCAAATATAAATAAATAGTTTCCGATAACATTGATAATATTCATTCCAATGGTTACATACATGGCATCTCTAGTGAAACCATAGCTTCTGATGGTAGCACCCATCGTAATGACGAGAGCCTGAACAAACGAGAAGATCCCGACCATTTTCAGATACGAATCTGCCTCTGTTAAAAGTTCAGGAGGGAGGTCCATCAATAATAAAAGCTTAGAACTGAAAAGGAACACTACGATACTGATGGCTATACTGAAAATGAGATTTGCTCCGATAGAGACAACCGTAACTTCTGCTGCAATTTCTCTGTTCTTTGATCCAAGATATTGTGCAACAAGAATAGTCGTACCTGTTGCGATGAAACCAAACATGACAATCAGCATAAACAAGATCTGATTGGCAACCCCGACGGCTGCAACGGAGTCATCTGAATACTGACTCAACATTAATATATCTGCATTCCCCATTAGCATGTGAAGAAGTACTTCAATAAATATCGGCCATGTTAAGGCAAAAAGGGTGAGTTTCTTTGTATTTGTTTCTTTCATTTTATTACTCCTTTTGATGATTCCGACATAAAACCATTCCTAGTTTAAACGCATTTGATTATAATAGAAAGAGATGATTTCGATACTTATTGGATTTTTACGACTTGAGGTGTAAGGAATGTCAATGATAGCTATGTCCATTCCGCCGTTTCCCACTTTTATAAGAGGCGGAGAATATACATTTCATAAAGGAGAACGGCACTTTTCCCGGGTGTTTACCGTTTTTGATCTTTTATATGTTAAAAAAGGTGCCTTGTATATGCAAGAGGACGAGAAGAAGTTTGTGGTGAAAGAAGGTCAATATGTCATATTGGTTCCAGGTGAAAGACACGAGGGCTATGATGATTGCAATGAACAAACCGACTATTTCTGGTTGCATTTTGTCATCCCAGGAAATGAATTTCAGATAGTAGAGGATAAAGATTTGGATTGGTCCTTTGTATATAAAAAAGAACCAACATTTACAGAAGTAGGTTACTATCAGTTTCATATTCCGCAGTGGGGTGAGGTAAAAAGACGGGAAATCGTGGAACAGCAATTGGAAACACTACTTACTACAAGAGATGGGGATGCACATGTCCCAGATGATTACTTGAAGCAACAAATTCAATTCTCTGAGTTCATCGTGCAGTTGCAAAAAGAGGCATTCTCGATTCCCAGTGCGACCGAGAAGGTGTGCGAGAGTGCCATGAAGTATATTCAAGAGAACTATAAAAAGCCTGTTAATATGAGTGTGTTAAAAGAGGAATTGAATTTTCACCCGGATTATTTGACACGTTGTATGCAAAAAACAATAGGAATAAGTCCTATGCAGTATTTAACCCATTACCGTTTGCATCATGCGAAAAAGCTTTTGGCGGAAACGGAGTACAAGGTATCAGCAATTTCCCGAGAGGTGGGAATCGATGATGTTACCTATTTTTCTAAGTTGTTTAAGAAGGTGGAGGGCACAACACCGATGGAGTATAGAAGATTGGTGCATAGGAAGTGAGTTCGTTAAATAAGAAATGCCCGCTACTTTCCATAGCGGGCATTTCCATTTTACTAAATAAAATTAATACGCTAAAATCTGAAAGCCGTACGCCGGAAGCTTCACTTGCAATGCAGTGGCGTCAGCAGCAAAAGCAAACTCTTCGCCGTTCCACAGGTCGCGCATTACCGTGCCTTTTACACCATCAGGCAAGGTAACGACCAAGTCTTTGTCGCTATTATTAACAACAAATAAAATTCTTTCCCCGGTGGAATTAGAAATCTTCTCGTACATTACGTGATTGGTTTCATCATTTGCTTCAATAAAATGAATATCGCCGTGGTTTCCGAATACAGGAAGCTCTTTGCGAAGTCCAATAAGCTTCTTCACGAATGCAAACATATCAAGATCTTGTTTTTCTTTTTCCCACACCATGCACTTGCGGCAACCAGGATCTTGATCACCTGTCATGCTGAACTCATCACCATAATAAATGCATGGAGCGCCTACAAAGGATAATTGGAACAAGAATAGTAACTTCAGCTTGTCTTTGTTTTCTTCACAAATAGTCAAGATTCTAGGCGTATCATGACTGCCCAGTAAGTTAAATGCAACTTCATTTACGTTAATAGGGTAAGAGTGCATCACTTTGGAAATGGAATTTGCAAATTCAGTTGCCTTGGTTTTGTTTTTAGCAAGAAAATCAAGAGTAGCGGTGGTGAATGGATAGTTCATGACAGCGTCAAACTGATCACCTTGCAACCATGGCATAGAATCATGCCAGATTTCACCAAGAATGTAGACATCCTCTTTTTCAGCCTTCACAGCCTTACGGAAGTCTCTCCAGAACTGATGATCGACTTCGTTTGCAACATCCAATCTCCACCCGTCGATGTTAAATTCCCTTACCCAATAACGGCCCACTTCCAATAAATATTCCTTTACTTCTGGATGTTCCGTATTGAGCTTAGGCATGTCCGAAACAAATGCAAATGCATCATAATTCGGTTTAGGCTTAGTCACAACAGGGAAGTCCCAAATGTGGAACCAATCCCTATACTTCGATTTTTCTCCATTCTTTAAGACATCCTGAAACGGTTCCCAGAAATAGCCGCTATGGTTGAACACAGCATCAAGCATTATTTTAATTCCCTTTTCATGACAAACTTCCACAAGTTTCTTGAAGGTCTCTTTCGTCCCGAATTGCGGGTCGATCTCCATGTAATCGATGGTGTCATATTTATGATTGGATTTTGCTTTAAAAATTGGAGTGAAGTAAATGCCTGTGATGCCTAATTCTACTAGATGGTCGATATGTTCTATAACCCCCTCGAAGTCACCTCCGAAAAAGTTAGTTGTAGAAGGGTCTGTGCTTCCCCATGGAAGAGCGCCCTTTGGATCGTTTTCTTTGTTGCCGTTTCCGAAGCGTTCGGGGAAAATTTGATACCAAACAGTATCTTTTACCCATGTTGGAGCTTGGAAGACATCTATTTTGTTTAGAAAAGGAAAGCAGAAGTAAAGTCCGCAGTCTTTAGGTTCTTCTTCGTAAAAGCCTTTTTCATTATAAATAATGGTTTCTTCCTCAGATTTAAGGGCAAAACCGTATCGTAGACGTCTGTACTCTGGGGAAACCTCTGCAAGCCAATAATCATAAAGGTCATCTGAACCTGTTTTCTTCATTGGCTTTTTAAGTGAAATCCATTCGCCGTCTTCCCATATATATGGGTCGCCATAAATTAATTCTACCGATTCCACATCGTCTTTCTTTGTTTGCAGACGAATGTGTAAAGTTGTTTCATTATAGGCGTATGCAAAATTGTTTTTTGGACGATGGAATATTGCTTCCTTAAGCATATAGCATTCAACCTCTCCCTCATGCAATCGCTTGCATTTTTTACGAAAAAAAATGGTTGAAATGGTTTCATTGCCATTTTATTCAACATAAGGGTATGTCAAAAAAGAAACAATGTCAATGAAAACAGAATGGATAAAGGAAAGGAGAAGGTGACGGAAAAAACTTCGTGATGCTAAAGATCTGATGAAAGTATGATAAATTCATATATACCAAGGGTTTTAATAGGTAGACCTGATCATGCATACTTTTAAACTATCAGTATATTAAAGTTTTTTTAAAAAACAGGTTGTCAATTGGGCGAATACATGTATAATAAAAAGTGAAAGTTGTGCAATCGTTTTCATGAAAAATGTAAGCGTTATATGTTTTCGCTTACATTTTATGCAATCGTTTGTGCATCTTAGTAGAAAGATTATTCAAAATGACGGAGGGGTCAAAATGAAAAAGTTTTTAGCAATGCTTATGGTTGCTGTCCTAACTCTAGGCGTACTTGCAGCTTGTGGTCCACAACGTGACACAGGTAACAACGCTGGAGGTAACGGTGGTTCAGCTGAAGGCGAAGGTACTACAACTGAGGGTGTAGATAAGCCCGAAAAGTTAACAGTTTGGGTAAATGATGATGAGAAACAAAGAGCGGCATTAGATGAAATCTTTGCAGCTTATACAGAAGAAACTGGTATTGAAGTTGAAGCTACTGGTATTTCTATGTTGGATCAAGTTGAAGCGCTTGCTCTTGACGGTCCAGCAGGTAACGGTCCAGACGTTTTCTTTGGTCCACATGACCGTCTTGGTGATATCGTTCTTCGTGGTCTAGCAGACCCAATCGACTTAGGGGAAGATGCTTCTCTTTACAGTGAAACTGCTATGAATGCAGTAACAGTTGATGGTGAAGCATATGGAGTACCTCAAGTTCTAGAAACTTACGGTATGTTCTACAATAAAGATCTTGTATCTGCAGAAGAAATTGCAACAATGGAAGGCCTTATGAAAGTTGCTGAAGAGCAAACTGACGCTGGTCAAGACAAATACGGATTCTTAATGGAAGCAACTAACTTCTACTTTGTTTATCCGTTCTTCGCTGGTAACGGCGGTTATGTATTCAACAACGATGGTTCTGGGTTTGACGCTTCTGACATCGGTCTTGCTAATGAGGGTGCTGTTGAAGGTGGAGCATTAATTCAATCTTGGTTCGACAATGGTTACATCCCTAAAGAAATCAATGGCGACATCATGAGTGGTCTTTTCACTGAAGGTAAAGTTGCAACTGTTCTTACAGGTCCTTGGAACATCGCTACTTACAAAGATGCTTTAGGTGACAATTTAGGTACAGCTACATTACCAAAGCTTGACAATGGAGACGTTCCTAAGTCTTTCGTTGGTGTAAAAGCTTGGATGTTAAGCTCTTACTCTGAGAATCAGGAGTGGGCAATCGACTTAATGAAATACATCACAAACTATGACAATGCAATGAAATACTATCAAGCTGCTGGTGAAATGCCTGCACTTCAAGAAGCATTAGATAGCGAAGAGATTGCCAACGATGAAATCATCGGTGCATTCGCTGAGCAAACTCAATATGGTGAGCCAATGCCAAACATTCCACAAATGCAACAAGTTTGGGATCCAATGGGTAGCGCTCTTCAGTTCATCGCTAACGGAGACGATGTTGGTGAAGTTTTAGAAGAAGCGGTTCAAACAATCGAAGATAATATTGCGGCTAGTGGAGCTGAATAATTACTAACGATTAAACCTGGTGGGTAGACTAAGCTGCAACGCTAGTCTATCCACTATATTTCTTTAAGAGGAGGATCTGCTATGTCCGGCACAGCAACTGAAAAAATGCGCTCACACAATCCAACCTTAGCGATGGTCCTTTCCATTATTTTTGCAGGGTTAGGTCAACTCTATAACCGCAGATATGCGAAAGGGATTACATTCATCATTATTGAAGCTGCATTTTTGATTACGTTTTTCGAGTTTCTTAACATTGGTTATTGGGGCCTATTCACACTTGGAGAAATTCCTCGAGTAGACCACTCCATCTTTTTATTAATACAAGGACTAATTTCTGTTATTATCACTGTTTTTGCAGTGGCCTTATACTACCTGAACGTAGTGGATGCAAGAAATAACGCAATCGACTTGAAGTTAGGAAAAGAAAAGCCGACTGTAAAAGAAGCGCTTAAAAACTTCTATGACAATGGTTTCCCTTACTTTATGGTTATTCCAGGATTGATCCTGCTTTTGTTCATCGTTGTGCTTCCTTTAATGTTCATGGTTTCCTTGGCATTCACTGATTACAACCTATATAACACACCGCCAAGAGCATTATTAAGTTGGGTAGGTTTTGAGAACTTTACAAGTCTGGTATCGATTCCACTTTGGAAAACTACTTTTGTAAGTGTATTTGCCTGGACGATTGTTTGGACAGTTTGTGCAACAACTGGACAGATCGCATTAGGACTATTTTTAGCATTGCTAGTAAATGACCCCCGCATTAAATATAAACGCTTTATCCGTACGATTTTGATTTTACCTTGGGCAGTACCTGCTTTCGTTACAATCTTGATTTTTGCTGCGATGTTCAATGATCGCTTCGGGGCCATTAACCGTGACATACTAGGTACAATCGGTGTTGCGCTTCCTTGGTTGACCGATCCGTTCTATACAAAAATCGCCATTATCATGATTCAAACATGGCTTGGATTCCCATTTGTATTCGCATTGTTCACAGGGGTACTTCAAAGTATCTCGAAGGACTGGTACGAAGCGGCAGATGTAGATGGCGGAACACGATTCCAGAAATTCCGTTTTATCACGATGCCACATCTATTATTTGCAACTGCACCACTACTGATTATGCAATACGCAGGAAACTTCAATAACTTTAACATCATCTATCTATTTAACCAGGGTGGTCCTGCTGTACGTGGACAAAATGCCGGCGGGTCGGACATCTTGATTTCATGGGTATACAAACTGACATTCGATACGAGTAACTACAACATGGCAGCAGCTATATCTATTATACTCGGACTAATTGTAGCCGGTTTTGCCTTCTTCCAATTCCGTCGTACTCGTTCGTTTAAAGAGGAGGGTAATATTTAATGAACCTTAAAACGAAATCCAAGATCGAAGTATCATTGATCTATCTATTCCTAGGCTTCATGTTCATCATTATTGCCTATCCGCTTTTATGGACAATCGGCTTATCTTTGAATCCTGGAACAAGTCTTTATTCTGCTTCCATGATTCCGGAAAACTGGTCACTTGAGCACTATGTTTGGTTATTTACTGATCCACAGAGTGACTACTTGATCTGGTATAAAAATAGTATTCTTGTCGCGATCGCCAATTCATTTTTCTCTGTTATGATTACGGCGTTTGTAGCGTACGCATTCTCTCGTTACCGTTTCAGAGGTAGAACGTATGGACTATACGCATTCTTATTATTGCAAATGTTCCCAGCGTTAATGGCTATGGTAGCCATTTATATCTTACTGAACATGGTAGGTTTATTAGATTCTCTTGTAGGTTTGACAATCGTGTATATCGGTGGACAGATTCCATTTAATGCATGGCTTGTAAAAGGGTATTTCGATACGATTCCAAAAGAGTTGGATGAAGCGGCTAGAATGGACGGAGCAGGACATTTTGGAGTATTCTTTAAAATCATGCTTCCACTAGCGAAGCCTATTCTCGCGGTTGTAGCGCTATTTAACTTCATGGCGCCATTTACAGACTTTATCTTGCCACGAATTGTATTGAGAAGCCCGGAGAACTTCACGTTGGCACTAGGATTGTTCAACTTTATCAATGATCAATTTGCTAACAACTTCACTCGTTTTGCAGCAGGTTCCATCCTGATTGCCATTCCAATAGCATTGTTATTCCTGTTCTTACAACGCTATTTGATTGCGGGACTAACTGCAGGTGGAACAAAAGGATAAGAATAGTATATAATCGTTTATGGAAAGC
Source organism: Bacillus sp. m3-13 (assembly GCF_000175075.1). Taxonomy (NCBI): domain Bacteria; kingdom Bacillati; phylum Bacillota; class Bacilli; order Caryophanales; family Bacillaceae; genus Bacillus; species Bacillus sp. m3-13. Next base: position 47,005 of record NZ_ACPC01000009.1, on the reverse strand, counting down.
AAGGGTTCAGGTAACCGTAAGCTGAAAGACTAAAACGATTTAAGGGAGGGAAGCGGAATTGATGAAAAGAGTGATGGGGCTCATTCTCGTTCCGTTTCTTCTTTTTTCTGCATGGTTCGTTCCATCCGTTCAACCTGTAAACGCTGAAAAAGAAGAACACGCATGGCAAGATGAGATTATTTATTTTATCATGATTGACCGATTTAATAATGGCGACACCTCAAATGACTTTGAGGTAAACCGAGATGATCCAAAATCATATCACGGCGGAGATTTCCGTGGAATTACAGAAAAGCTAGATTACTTAAAGGATATGGGATTCACTGCCCTTTGGCTGACCCCAATCGTTCAGAATGAAGAAAAAGGGTACCATGGCTATTGGACGGAAGACTTCTATAATACAGAAGAACATTTCGGTAGCATCGAAGAATTTAAGGAACTAGTGAAAGAAGCACACAAGAGAGACATGAAAATTATCGTGGACCTTGTTGTCAACCACACTGGTTACCAGCACGCATGGCTAAATGAAGAAGACAAACAGGACTGGTTTCACCCTAATGAACCTATCCGCAACTGGGATGACCAAGAACAAGTGGAAAACGGCTGGATTTACGGTCTTCCAGATTTAAATCAAGACAATCCAGAGACCAGAAAATACCTCATTGACATGGCTAAATGGTGGATTGAAGAGACAGACATTGACGGCTACAGATTAGACACCGTAAAACATGTTCCGAAAGATTTCTGGAAAGAGTTTTCAGAAGAAATGAAATCGGTAAAAGAAGACTTTTTCCTAATCGGGGAAGTATGGCATGATGACCCGAACTATGTGGCAGGTTATCAAGAAACAGGAATAGATTCGTTCGTTGATTTTCCGACATACAATGAAATTACGCGTGTATTTTCTGGACCAGATGAATCCTTGACTCGCTTGGATTCATTGTTCCAAAATAAGCAAAAACTCTATGAGAATCCGTATGTCCTAGGAACGTTTATGGACAATCATGATGTAGAGCGCTTTACAAGAGCAGCCATCAAAAAGAAACAGCATCCTCCAACACGGTTGAAGCTAGCATTGGCCTATATGTACACCACACCAGGTATACCGATCATGTATTATGGGACGGAAATAGCGCTTGATGGGGGAGAAGACCCAGATAACCGAAGAGATATGAACTTTAGAGCGGACAAGGAACTAATCAATTATATTACAAAGCTTGCAGAACTTCGTAAAACCATGCCAAGTTTAACACACGGTACGTATGAGATGGTGTATGACGACAATGCCATGGCCGTTATTAAACGGGAGTACGAAGGGGAAATTACCTTTGTCGCAATCAATAACTCCAGTGAAACGCAAGTTGCTCCTATCAACGCAGAACTTGTAGGTGAGGATCTTGAACTGCGTGGCACTTTGGGAGATGAATTGGTTCGTAATTCTGACGGGAAATACACAATCGGACTAGACAGAGAAACGGCAGAGATCTATACCGTGAAAGAGGATTCGGGTATTAATGTCGGGTTTGTCAGTGCGATGGCATTGATTTACGGTGGCTTTATTGCATTTATCGCAGCTGCGGTAATGAGAAGAAAGAAAAAGAATAAACAATAAATGTGCCTAGCTCCTCCTTTATGGGGGGAAGGTACAGTTCATTTTGTATACGTTTCCAATTAATGAAGGGGGAGGGAAAGGTGCATGGCAGTTACTATAAAAGATGTCGCAAAGATTGCCAATGTGGCACCTTCCACAGTTTCTCGGGTAATCGCGAACAATCCACGCATAAGTGAAAAAACAAAAAAGCGCGTGAGAGAAGCAATGGAAGAGCTTGGATACCATCCAAACTTTATTGCCAGAAGCCTGGCTAATCAATCTACACAAGTAATCGGACTTGTGATGCCGGCATCAGCAGATAAAACGTTTCAAAACCCATTTTTCCCAGAGGTGCTAAGGGGAATTAGCACAGCTGCACACGAAAAACAATATGCCCTTCAAATGTCAACCGGAGTAACCGGCAACGAGATATTAGAAGGTGTCATGCAGATGGTTCAAGGACGCCGTGTTGATGGCATCATCCTTCTGTATTCGGCTGTCGAAGATAAAATCATCAAGTATTTGCAAAAAGAGTGCTTTCCATTTGTCGTCATCGGTAAACCGTTTGAACAGGTAGAAGAGATTACTCATGTGGATAATGACAATTACCGTGCCGCAAAAGAAGCGACACAGCATCTTATCGGACTTGGCCATAAGCGAGTGGCATTTGTCGGAGGAAGCATTCAATTGGTGGTAACCATTGACCGATTGCTGGGCTATGAAAAAGCGATCAGGGACGCAGGAATTCCTTACAAAGATGAATACATCATTCATGAGGAATTTTTGAAAGAAGGAGGACAAGAAGCGATTTCTGAACTTCTTTCTCTTGAGGAGCCCCCTACAGCTCTGGTTGTATCTGATGACCTGATGTCACTCGGTATCCTCAATACCTTGCATGACATGGGAATTTCCGTACCGGACCAGATGTCCATTGTAAGCTTTAATAATGTGTTGCTTGCAGAAGTGGCAAGGCCGCCATTGACTTCTGTTGACATCAACATCTTTCAACTAGGCTTTCAGGCTGCCAAGACATTGATCCAAAAGGTAAAAGATCCGTCTGAGCCGACAAAGCGGATCATCATCCCACATACGATGGTGAAGCGCCAGACATGTAAGGATATGACGAAGTGAAGAAGTTTGTAAGAAATTGAATGACGGAAGCCGACCTCTATTGATGGGGTTGGCTTTTTCTATAATTAAGAAGATATAATCCGGTTGATTTCCGTTCCAGGCGCTTCGCTTGCCTGCGGGCGGTCCGTGAGCCTTCTCAGGCTTCGCCTTCCGGGGTCTCACCTGTCCCTTCCTCCCGCGGGCGTCTGCGCGCCTTCCACTTCAATCAACAGGATGACTTCATTCAATACTAACCTATTAAAACTCGCTGGATTTTTGGTGATTTCTTGTGATTTTAGTGGGGTGAAAAAGGGTTCGGTCAATTTTATTAGTTGTTTAGACAATTAAAGACTAATAAATGGATAGCTTCGGACATTTGTTTTCGGACTTCGGTCAACTTTTATATATGGTTTGGACACTCTATTTTTTGGTTCGGTCAATTATCCCAAAACTTCGGTCAACTTTTCAAAATCTTCGGTCAACAATCCGGAAACTTCGGCCAACTTTCGAAAAACTTCGGACATTTACACAATATGACCCCCTTCCCGCAGAAAAACACCCAAAAAAGCGCTCTTTATTATTTAAAGAGCGCCATGTATCATCTATTTCCCCTATTAACCGTTCACAATCTTCCCGCCGTTCACATGCAGCATCTGTCCGGTCATGTAAGAGGCGTCATCACTTGCTAAAAACACGTAGCTTGGTGCGACCTCTTCAGGCTGCCCAGGCCGCTTCATAGGCGTATTTGCTCCGAAGCTAGCAACCTTGCCGCTTGAAAACGTTGACGGTATCAAAGGCGTCCAGATCGGTCCTGGAGCCACTCCATTAACGCGTATCCCTTTTCCAACCAATTGCAGAGCCAAAGAACGCGTAAAGGCCACGATGGCACCTTTGGTAGCCGAATAATCCACCAGCAGTTCATTACCAGCATAAGCTGTCACAGATGCGGTATTGATAATGCAACTCCCGCTTGCCAAAAAAGGTAGTGCAGCCTTAGTTAAATAGAAAAAGGAAAAAATATTTGTTCTGAATGTTTTCTCCAACTGCACAGCGGTAATATCCTCAATACTTTCTTGTGGATGCTGTTCGGCGGCATTATTAACAAGAATATCTATTTTACTAAAATTGGCCATCGTTTCATCTACAATTTGCTTGCAGAAAGCTTCTTCACCAATATCTCCTGCAATAAGATGACATTTTCGACCTTCCGCTTTCACTTGCCTTTGTGTTTCCTTCGCATCCTCGTGTTCATTTAAATAGACGACTACAACGTCTGCCCCTTCTTTTGCATAATAAATAGCGACAGCTCTACCGATCCCACTGTCTCCGCCAGTAATGATGGCCACTTTATCCTTTAACTTTTCACTGCCTTTATATGTTGAGTCCTCAGACTTAGGTTTAGGTGTCATCTCGGACTCTATGCCAGGCTGCTGGTTTTGATGCTGTGGGGGAAGCGTTTGTTTCTGTTGATTTGTCATAATTAGCACCTCCGATAATCTTTCCTATTATGAGAAAAGCGCCTATAATTTATCCAAAGGGAGAAAAAAGGGGAGAGATACGATGATAATAAGAGAAGCAAGAATAGAAGATGCTGAAGCGCTTTTAAAGCATGCAAAAAAAGTATATGGGGAGGGGCGTAACCTATTGACCTCACCGGAAGAATTCAACGTCACAGTAGAGCAGGAAGTACAATGGTTAAAAGGTAATATGGAAAAAGGACACCTAACCCTCGTGGCAGAACAAGGCTCCTCCAATATTGTTGGAATGATCAATGCCACCAAAGGCTCTAGAAAAAGAGTAAAGCATATCTGCATGTTTGGCATCAGCATACAGGAAGAGTACTGTAACAATGGCTTAGGAAGCAAGATGATACAAAAACTGCTTGATTGGGCAAAAGAGGATAAAGATATAGAGAAAGTGTGCCTAGAAGTGTTCGCCCACAATGAACGTGCCATCCATTTATATGAAAAACTAGGATTTAAAGTGGAAGGAAGAAAAGAAAGGCATGTGAAATTTGAGGACGGAACGTATTCGGACGAACTGATAATGGGGAAATTTATATAAAATAAAATACCCCCGTCATGTTTTGGACGGGGGTATATATGTATGGGTGCAGCTTAACGGTAGTTTACAAATTGCAGGTCGATATCCAAGTCAGCCTCACGAAGAGCAGCAATCACCTGTTGAAGATCATCACGATTCTTTCCTGTAACACGTACCTGATCATCCTGGATTTGCGTTTTCACTTTTAATCCAGAGTTTTTGATGATGGTGTTGATTTTTTTCGTATTGTCTTTATCAATGCCTTGTACAAGCTTTCCGCGCTGGCGAACGGCTCCTTTAGAAGCATCTTCAATTTTACCGTATTGAATATTTTTCGTTGGAACATTTCGCTTAATCATTTTACTAACCATTACATCTTTCAGTTGATCTAATTTAAATTCACTGTCGGAAAGAAGGACAATTTCTTCTTTTTCTAACTTGATGTCACTGACAGAACCTTTAAAGTCAAATCGATTCTGAATTTCTTTTAACGCAATATTAATAGCGTTTGTCACTTCGGATAAATCTACTTTTGAAACAATATCAAAAGAACTCTCTTTTGCCATGGAAATCCCTCCACTATAGGTTTAAAAATTTTACCAAATGGTAATCGTAAGAAAATATCGCTTTCTGTTCCTAATTATAGTAGAATAAAGCGATTTGGACAACTTAATCAAAGTCATGTACACTTTACATAACAAACTCCAACATTCATTGGTTTATGAATGTGGATGATAATAATGGGCAAAAAGGAAGGTATAGCGAAATGATGCAAACAGGTACAGTATTAGAATTGACGGTTGATCGCGAGACGCCGCTTGGATATATGCTAACAGATGGAGAAGAGACTATCCTACTTCATAAAAATGAAGCAACAAGAGAATTAGGGGAAGATGAAACGGTCGAGGTTTTTTTATACTCTGACCAAAAAAGCCGTATTACTGCTACCATGACGATTCCAAAAGGTCTTAACGGGCATGAGTGGATGGAAGTGGTGGAACCGCTGCCGGGCCTTGGCGTTTTTATAAACATCGGAATCGCCAAGGATGCACTTATTCCTGCAGATGACCTTCCAGTGTTTGAAGAAATTTGGCCGCAAGTTGGAGACCATTTGCTGTGCCGAGTAAAAACGGACCGCCGTGGAAAATTGATTGGAAAACTTGCTACACAAGATGTAATGTTAGACAGATCCATTAACGCACCATCCGATATCCTTAATCAAAATATTCAAGGGACTATCTACCGCCTTTTAAAAGTAGGAAGCTACATGATATCAAATGAAGGCTATGTAGGCTTCATTCATAACTCAGAACGCAAGGAAGAGCCAAGATTGGGCCAGGTAGTGGAAGGAAGAGTCATTGATGTAAAGGATGACGGAACCATTAATGTCTCTCTATTGCCACGCAAACAAGAAGCAATGGATGAAGATGCCCAAGTTATCATGGACTATCTTGAGCTAAGAGGTGGAGCGATGCCTTATAGTGATAAAAGTGCCCCTGAGGATATCAAGGAGCAGTTCAATATCAGCAAAGCGGCATTTAAGCGTGCAATGGGCAAGCTCTTGAAACAAGGATTAATCCGTCAGTCCGAGGGTTGGACGTATAAAAAGGAAGAAGAAAAATAATAGTGTGTTCGGCTACGCCGGTTTTGCAGCCCATTAGGTGACTAGTGGGCTGTTTTTGTTTCTCAAAGCCTTAAGCTGTAGGTGAAGTAGGAAAACGGTAAGAGAGGGGGCGTCTCAAAGCCCGAAAGGAGAGTTGAAGTAGGAAAACAGTAAGAGAGAGAGCGTCTCAAAGCTCGAAACGAGAGTTGAAGTAGGAAAATGGTCACTTAGACTTGCTCTATACGCCCGAACAGTCGACAAACCTAAGTGGAATGTCTAATAGAACGGTTCTATACGCCCGAACTAACGACTAACGCAATCGAAATGTCTAATAGAACTTCCCCACACAAAAAAGTCGCCCCCATTAATAGAAGCGACTCTCCAATATATTCTACAAATGATCCGTCGTCTTAGAATACTGACGTTCACCTTTTTGTGCATTCTTCTCACGCTGCATATTCTTTTCATGGCGTTTCGCGTTGTTGTCTTTTGCTTTTTTGTCGTTATCGCTTGTGTGTGGCATAGAAAAACCTACCCCTTTCTGAAAAAGATAGGAATAGGTTGTCCTGCTTGCATGAAGTTATGTGTTACGCTTTTTTCCCGTTGAGGAAGAATAAGGCGATGGTTCCTGGACCAGAATGAGCACCTACTGCTGAACCGATAGATGTAATCGTGAAGTCATCACAATCACATGACTCTTTTATCATTTCTTTTAACGCTTCTGCAGTAGCAAGGTCGTCTCCATGGCTGATTCCGATCCGTTGTTCCGAAGTGTCAAAACCATTGCGCTCCCGCATCACTTCCACCATCCGGCGCAACACTTTCTTGCGGCCACGAATTTTCTCAAGTGGGACCAATTTGCCATCTTCCATATGAAGTAAAGGCTTGATATTCAAAAGCCCTCCGACAAATGCGGATGCTTTACTTACGCGCCCGCCACGAGCTAAATAATCCAAATTATCCACTGTGAAAACATGTTCCATATGACTTATATCATGATTCACGGAAGACAACAATTCTTCTTTGGATGCTCCTCCACTCGCCAATTCAACTGCACGCTTCACGACTAGTCCATATCCAAGTGAGGCGCATTTTGAATCGATGATTGTCAGGTCAAGATCAGGATATTCCTCCAATACTTCTTTTTGCATAAGTACGGCGGTTTGATATGTACCAGATAATTCGGAAGAGAATGCTACATAAATAGCGGTTTCACCTTTTTTAGCTACCTCAGTAAATAAATCTTTCATAAAAACAGGGGAAGCTTGTGAAGTTTTAACTACTTCGCCACTGCGCATGGCATCATAAACTTGTGAAGAATCAATAGTGACCATGTCCTCATATTCTGTTTCACCGAACAGTACTTTTAAAGGAATAAGGTCTACCATATCACTTGCAAAAAAATCTTTTGGTAAGTCGCTGGCACTATCTGCGATAATTCTTATTGTCATAAGGTCACCTTCTTTACTATACTTACAAGCATGGGTTAAGCTATATGAAAAAATTAACGTTCCTTCCATTAGAGGAATATTGCTCCTTTTTTCAAGTTTACCTATTAATGAACCACTCTTCAAGAAAAGAAAATCCAGATTTTCGTTTCAGGAGGGTAAAAAGAGGAAAAATACATAAAATAAGGCAGCAGGCTGTTAGGAGGTTTTTGGCCATATGGATGTGCAACAACATGTAAAAAAGGTGCTAATTGTACTGGTGGGAGCATTTTTAAACGCAATTGCGATGAACTTCTTCCTTATACCGGCGGATGTTTATGCTAGTGGATTTACAGGTGTATCCCAGCTGATATTCCGTATTTCAGAAGATTTTCTTCCTTTCACGGTATCTACAGGTATAACGTTATTGCTTCTTAATATACCGGTTACCATATTGGCGTGGAAGAAGGTAGGACGCTCTTTTACTATTTATAGTTTTTTAAGTGTTTTCTTAATGTCGTTTTTTCTAGAAGTGGTTCCGATTTACAGCTTTAACGACGACATTCTACTTAATGCTGTTTTTGGTGGTGTCATCGCTGCGGTGGGTGTCGGGTTGACACTTAAGTGGGGGGCATCCACAGGTGGTTTGGATATCATCGCGATGATTTTATCCCGGATGAAGGACAAGCCTGTCGGAACGTATTTCTTTGCTCTAAATGCGGTAATTATCGTCACAGCGGGTCTTGTGTTTGGTTGGGAAAAAGCTTTATACACACTTGTGACACTTTATGCTTCTACTCGTGTAATTGATGCGATCCATACGAGACATGAGAAATTGACTGCGATGATTGTGACGAAGAAAGGTCAGGCGGTAAAAGAAGCGATTCATGCAAAAATGGTTCGCGGTATTACGTCGGTTCCGGCACGCGGGGCTTTTACTGGGGAAGATAAGGAAATGTTGATGATTGTTATCACTCGTTATGAGATGTATGATTTGGAGCGGATTTTAAAGGAAGCGGATCCGAATGCTTTTACTAATATCGTACAGACTACTGGTATCTTTGGGTTCTTCCGGAAAGATTAAGTTCCCTTATACACCACTGGTGATTTCCGCACCGGGCTTCGCTTTCCGCGGGGCGACCTTGAGCCTCCTCACTGCGTTGCGGGGTCTCAACATTGTCGCTACTTCCCCCGCAGGAGTCTACGCCCTTTGCTCCAATCACCAGCTCGAAATTTAAAAAAACAGCGCATAAGCTCTGAGGCTAGTGCGCTGTTTTAGTTTGTTACTTGTCTTGTTGACTGTTGAAAAGTTCTTCCTGCAATTCGTGAAGCTGTGCTTTTTCAGCGTCGTTTGAATTTGCATAAGCGGAGGATAATGCGTTTTTGGCAACACTCATCGAATTCGAGTCGATTTCAGATGAATAATCATGTTTATGGTTATGTTCAGGTACAGACTCATGTTTGCCTTTTACCACATTCATCACTGCTTCACGAGCGGATTGGAATAATTGGTTTCCCATAATTATATTCCTCCAAGAGAGTTGCGTTCGGCTTGATGAGCTTTGCGCTCTTCTGCTTGTTCCATCGTCAGGTGATAAGGGATTTGTTGGTCATGAAGCTGTACAGAATTTTTACCCTGCTGAACAAAACGTTTTGATTTGCTGCTTCTACCCATTATGAAAGCCCCCCTTTTCATATCGGACAATCACTTGCCCACTATGTAGTCTAAGTAAAAATAGTGCTTTCTATTAGGCCAAATATTGGTCAGAGTTGCAGTTTTTTTTCTAAAAATACAGCAATCCCATCTTCTTCGTTACTTAATGTAATTTCGTTGGCTTTTTCTTTCAGTCCGTCAATGGCATTGCCCATTGCAACACCAGTTCCTGCATACTCAATCATTTCGTAATCATTATCTTCGTCACCAAATGCAATGATGTTTTCTTGTGGAATATTGTAATGTGCGGCCACTCTTTGTAATCCCACCGCTTTGTTCATGCCGGTTCGCACAAGCTCAATAACATGCCATGGTGCTGCCCATCGCCTGTGGTCAATCACTTCTGCGTGTACTTCCGATAAGTATTCCCTTATTTTAGGTACTTCGTCTTCACTTGCATGAATAAGGATACACGTAGGGTCCTTTTTCAATACTTTTCTCAAGTCACCAGTCTCAATCTTTGGATTGCCAAACCCGAAGATATCCAACAATTTTTCATCATGGAAGTGAAAGTAAACATCATCCATTACTTCTGCCAAAATATTATGTATGTTATATTTTTCGCTTACTTCCACTATTTCTTTTACCGTATCAATGGAAAGTGGCTCATGATAAATGCCCCATTCATCGTTGCCGGGGTAATGAACAAATGCACCGTTAAAGTTGACGATAGGTGAAGTAAGATTCATTTCTTCATAATACATGATGCTTGCTCTGTATGGTCGTCCGGTTGCAATGACGACTTCATGTCCTTGCTCCATCGCTTTTTGTAGGGCGATTTTATTTCGTTTAGAAATTTTTTTGTCGTCTGTCAATAATGTTCCGTCCAGGTCAACTGCAATTAAATGTTTTTCCACCATATCAAACTCCTTTTTTGTACAAAAAAAATATTTCTAATTCAAGTGTAACCTTTTTCAAATTTGATTGTCTACATGTTAAACTAGTCAAGAGTATATTAAATAGGAAAAATGCGGTAAAAATGGACTGGGGGATGTAAGATGATTAATGTCGTCAAGCAGAAAACAGGTGCTGTTTCCTTTCTACATGTATGTGAAGCAGAATCCTTTTCAAATTTAAAGCCTACTGTTATCTTTGTACATGGGTTTCAAAGTGTTAAGGAAAATAACCTGCATTATGCCTACCTTTTAGCTGAAAAAGGTTTCCGCGTAATACTTCCTGATTGCATCCATCATGGAGACAGGGACAGCGGTTTGAAGAGTCAACAAATGATGCAGGCATTCTGGGAAATAGTAATCCAAACGATTCATGAAATAGATATTTTAAAGAAACACCTCACCGAATCAGGGTTAGCCGATGAATCGGAAATTGGGGTTGCAGGAACATCCATGGGTGGCATCGTAACATTTGGGGCATTAAAAAAATACCCTTGGATCAAAGCAGCAGTCAGTTTAATGGGTTGTCCAAGCTATCAAGATTTTGCACGCTACAAAGTGGACAAGTTCCTTGAGGCAGGCTTTGCATTGCCATTTACTGAAGAACAATTGGAATCATACTACGCGAAATTGAAACCATATGACCTAGCAAGCGCTCCATCAGCCCTTAACGCGCGGCCGTTGTTATGCTGGCATGGAAAGCGGGACACAGAGGTGCCGATTGATCCACTCTTGACGTTTGTAAAAGCTAATAAAGGTTATTATAAAAATAAGCCAAACAATATAAAGGTCATCGTGGATGAATATGCAGATCATAAAGTAAGCAGAGAAGGTGTGTTGGCAACAGTGGATTGGTTTGACGAACACCTAACACAAAGCATAAAGGAGCGATATCATGCAGGAAGCATTAAAAGATAAAGTAATGGAGATTTTGGAGGAAGTAGAAGATCCGGAACTAGGTGTTGACATTGTTAACCTTGGACTAGTGTATGACGTAGAGATCGATGCATCCAATAATGTGGATATTACCATGACATTAACATCGATTGGCTGCCCGCTTGCAGGGGAGATCGTGGAAGATGTCAAAAAGAAGCTGGCACCGGTGGAGGAAATTAATGAAGTAGACGTAAATATTACATTTAACCCGCCTTGGAGCAAGGACCGAATGTCTCGTTTAGCAAAAATAGCATTGAACGTCACAGACTAAAAAAATATTTTAGAGTGGAAGGGGAGAAATGGTCATGAAAAACAAAGTGATACTTGTCAGTTCCAATCAATTAGGTAAAGGCGATGAAGCTTTAGGTGAAGGTGTCCTTGAGACCTTTTTTACAATCCTTAAGCAACGCGAAGATAAACCAGAGGCGATTTTCCTGATGAATACAGGGGTACACACGTTAACAGGGGATTCTCTGGTTTCTGTTCACTTAAAAGAAATTCATGAATCTGGTGTGCCAGTATATGCTTGTAAAACTTGTGTCGACCATTATGAGGTGGAACAGAAGCTTATTAGTGGCGAAATCAGCGGCATGGGACATTTTATTGACCTTGCCTCTAAGCATGAAGTTCTGACGATTGCTTAATAATGGATGACTTGACCTTCTATGGATTGAGACATGAAACAAGACAACTTGGGAACGATAAAAGGGAGATAGTTTCATCTCATGTTTGCTTTAAGGTACAGTCTTAGAATTTTCATGATCTGACTATAGGAGGTAATCGTATGGGACAGAATCAACAATTCAGACCGGGTCAAAAAGCGCCCAATAACGGCATTTATCTTGAAATTGGGGAGACCGGAAGCGGAGTGAAAAATCCTCAGAAGGTAAACCTAAAAGCCGGGGACACTTTTCCCGAAACTTCCAACCACAATCGCCTCTGGGCAAAAAAGCGCCGTCCGTAATTATTAAGTCATCCTCTTTATGAGAGGGTGGCTTTTTTGGATAGAACCTTAGGGAAACTTTTTTCTTGAAAATACGTAAAAGGGGTATGAGTACTTTCTTTTCAGCGTTGGGGTAATCTGATGCCCTAAAACAAGAGAAATGAGTGGTTAGGGGTCACCAAAGAGCCAAAACAACTCACACTTATCTAAATCAAAGGAGTGATCTCAAATATGAACATCAATCAAATGACCACCAAGCTCCAAGAAGCCATTGTGATGGCCAAGAGTCTGGCGGAAAAGATGAATCATCAGCAAATTGAACAGGAACACCTACTTCTTGCGTTGCTTCAACAATATGAGGGGCTGACAGAAAGAGTCCTCCAAAAGCTGAAAATAGATACTCAAGCGCTCCAACTCGACCTTAAGACGCTACTTAAATCAAAACCTGAAGTATCCGGTGCAACCAGCGACGCCTATATAAGCAATCAGCTGAACCAAACATTCAAAAAAGCCGATGAATGGAAAACAGAGTGGGAAGATGATTATCTCTCCATCGAACATATACTTCTTGCTCTATTCCACCACAACAGCACAACTTATCAGTTGAAAAAGTTAAGCAATACCTACAATCTTAATGAAGCACGCTTAAAACAAGCCATCCAAGAAATAAGGGGGAACCAACGAGTGACTTCCAAAGAACCAGAGTCTACATATGAAGCGTTAAAAAAATATGGAAGAGATTTAATTGAAGAAGTAAAAAGCGGTAAACTAGATCCTGTAATTGGACGTGATCAAGAAATCCGCAGGGTCATTAGGATTCTTTCCAGAAAAACAAAAAATAACCCTGTCCTTATCGGGGAACCGGGTGTGGGGAAAACCGCAATAGTCGAAGGTCTAGCGCAGCGTATTGTGAGAAAAGACGTTCCAGATGGCTTAAAGGATAAAACTATATTTTCGCTCGACTTAAGCTCACTAGTAGCTGGTGCAAAATATAGAGGAGAGTTTGAAGAACGCCTCAAAGCAGTACTCCATGAAATCAAAAAGAGCGACGGACAGATACTGCTTTTTATCGATGAACTGCACACGATAGTTGGTGCCGGTAAAACGGAAGGTTCGATGGACGCTGGCAATATGCTAAAACCGATGCTAGCCCGGGGTGAATTACACTGTATAGGTGCCACCACCTTAAATGAGCATCGCCAATATATTGAAAAAGACCCCGCGTTGGAGCGCCGTTTTCAACAGGTTCTTGTCCAAGAACCTACAGTGGAGGACACCATCTCCATTTTACGTGGACTTAAAGAACGTTTTGAAATACATCATGGGGTCAATATCCACGACAGGGCCATTGTTTCGGCGGCAGTATTATCAAATCGTTATATTTCTGAACGCTTTTTACCAGACAAGGCAATTGACCTGGTGGATGAAGCTTGTGCCATGATTCGGACTGAAATAGACTCCATGCCATCTGAACTTGATGAAGTGACGAGAAGGGTCATGCAACTTGAAATTGAGGAAGCGGCCCTAAAGCAAGAAAAGGACCAGGCGAGCATGGAGAGGCTCACCCAACTTCAGCAGGAATTAGCGAACTTAAAAGAAACCTCTTCTGCAATGAAAGCACAATGGCAGCTGGAGAAGGATGATATCCAGTTAGTCAGAGTCAAACGAGAAGAATTGGAGAAATCCAAACGTGATTTGGCGACCGCTGAAAATAATTATGATCTGAACAAAGCTGCAGAACTGAGACATGGAAAAATACCTAGTCTGGAAAAAGAACTGCTGCAACTAGAGGAAAAAGCCAAACAGAAGAAGCAATCAAACCAACTTCTTAGAGAAGAAGTGACCGAAGAAGAAATAGCCGGTATTGTGGCTAAGTGGACGGGCATTCCTGTTACAAAGCTTGTGGAAGGAGAAAGAGAAAAACTGTTAAAACTGGAGGAAATTCTTCATGAACGGGTAGTGGGCCAAGAAGAAGCGGTCCAGCTTGTATCGGAAGCTGTCATTCGGGCAAGAGCTGGAATTAAAGATCCAAACCGTCCCATTGGCTCTTTCATATTCCTTGGTCCTACTGGGGTAGGGAAGACGGAGCTTGCCAGAGCACTTGCACAATCGCTATTTGATAGTGAAGAGCAGATTATCCGCATTGATATGTCAGAGTATATGGAAAAACATGCGGTTTCAAGATTAATCGGCGCACCTCCAGGCTATGTTGGTTATGAAGAAGGTGGCCAATTGACAGAAGCAGTCAGAAGGAAGCCTTATTCTGTCATCCTTCTAGATGAAGTAGAAAAAGCTCACCCTGAAGTTTTCAATATTCTATTGCAAATGTTGGATGACGGACGGATTACAGATTCACAAGGGAAAACAGTTGATTTCAAAAATACAGTCATCATCATGACCTCAAATATCGGCTCTCATATTTTGTTGGAACATGCAGGAGAAGAGCTAACGGAGGATACAAAGGAAAAAGTGATTCTGCAATTACGAAGTCACTTCAGGCCTGAATTGTTAAACCGAATAGACGACACGGTCATCTTTTCTCCACTATCTAAAAGTGAAATTGGATTAATTGTAGAAAAGTTGATAAAAGATCTGCAAAAGCGACTGGAGGATAAGCATTTAACATTAGCCCTGTCAGAAGAAGCAAAGCGCTTCATTGCCGACAGTGCTTATGATCCTGTTTTCGGAGCAAGACCATTAAAAAGGTTTATCCAAAAACATATCGAGACTTTAATTGCAAAAGAAATAATAAAAGGGAGCATCCAAGATTTTCAAGAAATAATTATTGAAGTAGAAGAAGGAAAACTCGTCATCAATGACAAATAATATTAAGGACAAAAAAAGAACTTGTCTCTGGGAGCAAGTTCTTTTTTTACAACTATTAGTGCTTTTCTACCGGTTCGTTTGGTAACGCTTCCCCGATCAGCATCACTAATACAGCGAAAACGACCGCAATGATTGAAGCTAATACGTAGTTATATGTATCACCCTGCATGTTAGCTACAACATAAGAAACCATGTTTATAAGAAGAAGTGACCAGAAAATAGTCCAAAATGCGCGCATTGTGACTCCCCCTCCATTTCATTATTTCAAAGCTCATTCAGAGGATATTTTACCACAAACGCGGCATATAATAAATGTAAATATGTTTAACTTAGTCGAAAAAGGGGTTGTTAAATGGTGAATAGTAATGAAAAACTTCTTGAATTGAAATTGTTGTTAGATCAAGAGGGGAGTAATTTAACGGAGTTGGGTCAACGTACTTTGGAGAATTTAAGAGAAGAGCTTCAATATGATGAAGTGGGAGGGGATTAGGTTTTAGTCACCTTCCTTTTTCTTTTTTTAGGTTGCGTTTTATCATTTTATCTTTGAAAAGTGGCCTTTTGACTCTGTCATAACAGAACTTTTCTACATAGCATACGATATATAAGTTTGTGATGAGTGGGGGGTAGATGAGTCGGATGAGCTTAGATCAACGTTTTTTTCAAATGGGCGGTCAATGGAATGCTGTACATGTGCCAGAAAAACCGAATGGTTTCGGCTGTCTTATCATTGGAGATACCAACCATTTTGTTGATGAACATAATAGCCTGTGGTTGCAGCATATCGGGCGTAATAAAATTGTGGAAGAAATACTGAAATGTGGATACACCTTGTTTTATTCCAACCTTTATGGGGCTCATTGGGGTAGCGGTCAGTCTGTACTTCAAGCTAAACAGCTTTATCATATCATCATGAAACAGGAAATCCTAAATGATAAGATTCATATCATAGCAGAAGGGATGGGTGCGTTAACAGCTTTGCAACTAATGGAAGAGTTAAAGGAACAAATCCGATCTGTTGCACTCATTAATCCATGCATGGACTTAAAAGCACAACTCGCACAGGAAAAAGACAGAAAGTTTTTCTATAAAAAGGTGAAGAACGAAATCGCTAAGGCCTATAACGTACCGGTTAATGAACTTGAAGCATATCAAGATCTTCCTGATCTAGCCCAGTTTCAACAATGTTCCATACCGGTGAAAATCTGGCAAACCACCACCAATTTTACGTTCGATCCCAATCTACACTGCAAGAAATATGAGGAGTTGCGCTCAGCAAATCATTCACCAATAACAGTTGCCTATCATCTTGTAGAAAAACGATATTCATACGGTCCATCCATATGCCAGTTCTTCAAGAAATATGAACAAGAATTATAAAAGTCCCATTCCGCACATATGGAATCGGGACTATAATTTTGTTTTTTTGCATATGGATACAGTATCAATAAAGATGGGTGGAATAATAAAATGATGAAAAATGCAGTGGTCCTTGGAGCCACCACACAAGTTGGTTTCGCCCTTTGTCAATATCTGATTGATAAAGAAGTAGAAGTTACAGGGCTGGTATGGTCGGAGAAAATGGATGGAAAGTCAGAAGAGATGTTAATGGAGATTGGACGCAACGCTTTTTTTAGTTCTCAATCGGAACGTTTTTCCAACCAAAGCATAGATGCCGTATTTTATTGTCTAGACGAGATAGATAACGTGGATGAAAAAGAACAAAAACAATATGTTGATCTAGCAGAACATGCAAAGAAACTTGTATTTATCTCTTCTTACGGCAAATTTGCATGGAACAGAGAATTTAGACAACAGGTAATGAGTAAATTATCAGGTAGCGAAGACCAATCCTATTGTGCCATATATTTGCCGATGGTCTATGGTCCATGGCAGCATGAAGAGGAATCGGTTCATAAAAGGTTACTAGAAGAATTAGAGCAAAAAGAATCTGTCCCGATGGCAATCAAAGAACAGGATGTTTTGTTTGTGGAAGATGTTGCAGAAGCTATCTATAACTTTTTAATCCGTAATGAAAACGTGAAGGAAGTTCTTTTTGAGAATGATAATTCAAGGGCATTGGAAGAATTAATAAAAGAGTTAAACCTGACCAGTCTAACTATTGTTGAACCAGAGGAAGTAAAGAAGTTCACAAAATACAAAGTGCCACAACACCATACAATAAAAGAAGGTATTCAAGCACAAAGGGATCAATTGAACCATAGGTTGAAAATCGAATAATAGAGAACTGCCCCTCCATTCCATGCATTTTAACAGAATATTAACTTTTCCTTTATCATTAAAGCATGTACAATATAAAAGGAAGATCTTGAACCAGAAATAGAGGGGCAATCCTTTTAGGCACTAGGGGGTGGTACTTACATGAAAAAATCTTTAATGGTAGTCATACTATTTATTCTTTTATTAACTGCATGTGGACAAACTACTCCTGAAAGCGGAGATCAAAAGGTCGGCTTGTTGGTCCCTGATACGATAAGTGACCAAGTATGGGGAACAAAAGGCTATAAAGGGCTGTTGCGGATTCAAACGGAATATGACCTGGATGTATATTATAAAGAAGGCATACATACTGCTACATCGATTAAAGAAGCGGTGAAAGAGTTTCATAAAGATGGAGTTACCTTGGTATTTGGGCATGGCAGCGAATATGCTCAAACATTCAATGAGATTTCATCCGATTATCCAGACATTCATTTTGTATGTTTTAATTCCCAAGTACAAGGGGACAATGTAACAAGTTTGAATTTTGAAGCACATGCCATGGGCTTTTTCGGTGGAATGGTAGCTGGCCATATGACGGAGACTAATACTATTGGAATTTTAGCCGCATTTGAATGGCAGCCTGAAGTGGACGGATTTTTCGAAGGGGCATTATATGAAAATCCTGATGCTAAAATCATAATTAAGTACACGCAAGACTGGAATGATCCTGATAAGGCATTGGAAGTGCTTGACAGTATGATCGATCAAGAGGTGGATGTTGTTTATCCTGCTGGTGACGGATATAATGTACCTGTCATCAATAGCCTAAAGGAACAAGGGCTTTATGCGGTAGGATTCGTCTCTGATCAGTCCGACTTAGGAGAGAATACTGTACTAACCAGTACCATACAGCATGTCCCTGCCTTGTATGAATTGGTAGCCAGTCGTTTCTTTGCAGGTGAATTAGAATCTGGTAACCTTTCCTTCGATTTTAAAGATGATGTCATTTCACTTGGAACATTCAGTCCGCTAGTAAGCGAGGAATACCAGGCTAGCATTTACCAACAAATCGAGGATTATAAGTCTACCGGTTTATTACCAAACGAAAAATAGAAAGTAGGTACGAAAATGGAACAAGATAGAACGATGCAATATATGGCCATAGCTATGAAATATTTACCAGAAGCAAAACAAATGCTTGATGAAACAGGGTTAGAGTTGGAGCCTCAACATATTCAACCACTTGTCTCGTTACTGACAAAAGTGATGGATGAAGCATATGAGCTTGGAAAACAAAATGCGTTAGATTTAGACTAAAATAAGGACTATCCAGGGGAGATTTGCTGGATAGTCCTTTTTATGTGCATCCTGAATGGATTACTTCTTGAAATAATCCAATATTGGAGAAAACTCCTTAATCATCGGTTTCAGTTTATTGACTGATTCCATAATGGAGTCTACCTGCTCCATAAGTGCGTAATATTCATCCCCAACCTTCTTATCAGAAGCACTTTCTGTTTTATCTTCGGCTGGTTGTCTTCTAGGCTGAACTCCAAACATCATTCTAGTGAATGGATCTACTTCCACTTCGTTGTCTACCTTCTTTTGTTCTTCACTCATGATTTTCACCTCACCTAATCAGCATTTATCCCCTCTGAAAATATAGTATGCCGTCTAATTTAAATGGGATAGGCATTGGTCCAAAAGCTTCCCTTCCACGTAAAATAGGCATTTATGTATTGTCAATCCGGATAGAATACGTTAAAATTAGTACCAAGTCATAATAATTGATAATAAAAGTCCAATAAGAGAGTTAGGTGTTTTATCGGTGAATGCAGGGATACTAGGAATCGGTAGATATGTACCTGAAAAAATATTAACGAATGCAGATTTAGAAAAAATGGTCGATACGACAGATGAATGGATAAAAACAAGAACAGGCATAGAGGAACGAAGAATTGCAACAGACGATGTAGATACATCTCACATGGCATATTATGCAGCAGAAAAAGCACTGAAAGATGCAGGAATTACAGCAGAAGAACTTGACATGATCATCGTCGCTACTGTAACACCTGATAATCCTTTTCCAAGTGTTGCTTGCATGATTCAGGAACGACTAGGTGCCAAAAAGGCATGCGCCTTTGATATGAGTGCAGCATGTGCAGGATTTATGTACGGAATCATTACAGCAAAACAATTTGTAGAAGCAGGAACATATAAGCATGTTCTAGTAGTAGGTGTAGAAAAACTGTCCAAGATTGTAGACTGGGAAGACCGCAACACGGCAGTCTTATTTGGTGACGGGGCAGGAGCGACTGTAATTGGTCCGGTTTCAAAAGGTAGAGGAATTTTATCTTTCGAACTTGGTGCAGATGGCACGGGAGCGAAACATTTATATCAAGATGAAACCATTGTAATGAATGGCCGCGAAGTTTTTAAATTTGCGGTTCGTCAAATGGGTGAATCAGCTGTAAATGTATTAGAAAAAGCCGGTTTATCAAAAGAAGATGTGGATTTTCTAATTCCTCATCAAGCAAACATTCGAATCATGGAAGCAGCAAGGGAAAGACTGGGCCTTCCACTGGAAAAGATGTCAATGACCGTGCAGAAATACGGAAATACATCGGCTGCCTCTATTCCGATTTCCATAGTGGAGGAAATAGAAAAAGGAAATATACATGACGATGATTTAGTGGTTATGGTAGGATTTGGTGGAGGATTAACTTGGGGAGCAATCGCCATTAGATGGGGAAGATAATAAATATAAATTGGATACAATGGTGGAAGGAGCAGGACAATCATGCAAATGCCTAAAAAAAGAGTAGTAGTAACTGGCCTTGGAGCAGTGACTCCAATTGGTTTAAATGTAAATGAGGCGTGGGAAAATGCCATTAAGGGAGTTTCTGGTGTAGGACCGCTTACTAGGGTGGATAGTGAAAAATTCCCTGCAAAAGTGGCTGCAGAAATCACAAACTTTAATGCAGAAGATTTTATGGATAAAAAAGAAGCGAGAAGAATGGATCGTTTTACTCAATACGCTATCGCAGCTTCTTTCATGGCTGTTAAGGATGCTAATTTGGACATTACAGATGAAATAGCTCCTAGAGTGGGTGTGTGGGTAGGTTCCGGAATTGGTGGAATGGAGACCTTTGAACAACAATATAAAACGTTCTTGGAAAAAGGCGCACGTCGTGTAAGCCCGTTTTTCGTTCCAATGATGATTCCTGATATGGCTACAGGTCAAATCAGTATTGCACTTGGGGCAAAAGGTGTGAACTCTTGTACAGTAACAGCCTGTGCAACAGGTACAAACTCCATTGGAGATGCATTTAAAGTCATCCAACGCGGTGATGCGGATGTTATGATTTCAGGAGGAACTGAAGCGCCACTGACGGAAATGTCCTTTGCAGGATTCAGTTCTGCAAAAGCATTATCCATGAACCCAGATCCAAAAACGGCGAGCCGACCATTTGATGCAAACCGTGACGGCTTTGTCATGGGTGAAGGAGCAGGGATTGTCGTGTTGGAAGAGCTTGAACATGCCCTGGCACGAGGTGCTCGCATTTATGCCGAGATTGTTGGCTACGGCGCGACTGGTGATGCCCATCATATCACAGCACCTGCACCGGGCGGAGAAGGCGGTGTCCGTGCGATGAGAATGGCGATTAAAGATGCCGGCCTTCAACCAGGAGATATCGATTATATTAATGCGCATGGAACAAGCACGGAATATAATGACAAGTTTGAAACACTTGCTATCAAAGAAGTGCTTGGCGCACATGCGAGCGATGTAGCTATTAGCTCTACAAAGTCCATGACAGGTCATTTGCTTGGAGCAGCAGGTGGGGTAGAAGCGATTTTCACCATTAAGGCCATTGAAAACGCCGTTATACCGCCAACCATCAATCTGGATACACCAGATCCAGAATGTGACCTTGATTATGTGCCGAACGAAGCAAGGCACAAAGAAGTCAAAGCTGCAATGAGCAACTCACTTGGCTTTGGCGGACACAACGCAACGATCGTGTTTAAGAAATACGAATAATTCACATGAGCCGTAAGAAGTGTATTATGCTTCTTGCGGCTTTTTGCGTTTTTAAAGATACTTTGATTTGAAGTTTTTTTGAAAATATAGGAATAAGAAAGTCTGTAATTCGGTTGATTTCCGTTCCAGGCGCTTCGCTCGCCTGCGGGGTCTTCCCTGTCCTTCCTCCCGCGGGCGTCTGCGCGCCTTCCACTTCAAACAACAAGATTATTTCATTCTAGTAAGGGGTTATGAAAGTCATTAAGTTTAGAATTTAGTAGCTGTTTTGTATATTGGTGTATAAAGACATGCTGGAGTGAAGAAGCTGTTCAGCGAGGTCTTTACAAGGTGTATAAAGACATGCTGGAGTGAAAACGCCGGCCGTCGAAGTCTTTACAAGGTGCATAAAGACATGTCGGGGTGGAAACGCGGTTCAGCGAGGTCTTTAGAAGGTGCATAAAGACATGGTAGAATGAAACGCCGTTCAGCAAGATCTTTATGCATTTTAGGTCAGGCATCTAAATTCTAAATTCAACTCAATCCTACTTCCCATCCGACCCACCTCACCAATCACCCTCTCTCATCATACAATGAAATCAAAAAGCAAAGAAAAGGGCTGTAGAGCATGAGTATTATTCATACGGATAGATGGTTGGAAGAGGACTATCACCAGCCATTGAACATTTCCAAGAAATTGCTGAAGTACTTTGAGGACGTAACTGCAGCGGAACTTTATGACTATCTGATTATGCATGGGATGTATCGACCGGTTAGGGATGGAAAAGGTACGGTTGAAAAACTAAAGACATTGGATTGCTGGAATATTGTCTTGGCGGAATGGAAACGGCTAAAGAAACTTTGGAATGGACCAGACATCCCAATTTTCATCTTTCCTTCTGACAAATACAATAACCAAATAAAAAGGGATTTCAAAGGAAAAGCCGGGGTAGCATTCAAAGATAAACTGTTTTTATTTCTACCTGAGGATATTGAAGTAAATGAAATGAAAGCTTTGCTGACTCATGAATATAACCATATATGTGTACTCTCCAAAAACAACAGAAAAGATGATCAGTATACGCTTTTAGATTCTGTACTAATTGAAGGGCTTGCCGAAAGTGCGGTAAAAAGCGTAGTAGGAAAGGAATATACCTCTAGCTGGACTTCTTACTACACAGATAAAGAACTTGAAACCTTCCTAAACAAATTTATAATTCCGAATAAAGAGGTGAAAAAGAGCGAAAAGGATCATATGAAACTGCTATATGGCAAAGGATTTTACCCCAAAATGCTTGGTTATTGTGTGGGATATTACCTTATTCAGAAAATATTAAAAGAGAAGAAAATTACCTATCGAGCATTAATGTCAAAGAGCCTTTCTGAGATAGCAAAGTTATCATTTGAATAATTCTTTGAGGAATAGGAGAAAAATAACAAAAAAACAAAAAATCTAGCAAAAAAAGCTAGTTTTTTTGTTTTTTTTTGTATATAATCAGTTTTTGTAGAAGATTGCTACAAGTTTTAATTAAAAAAATTTTTAGTTTATTTTCAAAATATGCTTGAACTTGTAACGGAATTGTAATAATATACAAACAGACGATAATTATTTTCCGATAATTTAGTTTTTACAGTTAATTTTGAGTAAAAAGACTGAAGATTTTGTAATAAACAGCATGGAAAATCTATAATGGCAATCTTTGAATAGATTAATAGCTAGTAGTTTTGTAAATTTGTAATATAAAGATTAAGAATTAGTTAAATTTTTCTAGGTTCTCTATATTACATATTTAGACATCATACAGACCATGCATCGAAAGAAAAAAGGATGGTGAAGGCTAAATGTCAGCTTTATTAGAAGTGAGAAACCTAAAAACTCACTTTTTTAGAAAAAAGCAAGCTATTCCAGCTGTAGATGGTGTAGATATCTCCATTAAAAAAGGAGAGACTGTAGCACTCGTTGGAGAATCAGGATCTGGTAAATCTATCACTTCCCTATCTATTATGGGTCTTGTACCTAGCCCAGGAGGGAAAATCGTTGATGGTGAAATTCTATTCGACGGACAGGATCTTGTGAAACTAACAGAAAATCAATTATGTAAAGTTCGTGGAAATGATATTTCCATGATCTTTCAGGAACCAATGACATCATTGAATCCGGTTTTAACAATCGGTGAGCAAATTACAGAAGTATTAATACTTCATCAAAAAATGTCAAAAACAGCAGCAATGAAAAAAGCGATTGAAATGCTAGAAGTTGTAGGATTTTCAAGAGCAGCTGAAATTGTCAATGATTATCCGCACCGTCTTTCAGGTGGTATGAGACAAAGGGTAATGATCGCAATGGCGATGAGCTGTAATCCTAAGTTATTAATTGCGGATGAGCCAACCACAGCGCTAGATGTTACCATTCAAGCTCAAATACTAGATTTAATGAAAGACCTTAGCCATAAATTTGACACTTCCATCTTGTTAATAACGCATGACTTAGGGGTTGTATCAGAAGTAGCTGATAGAGTAGTAGTTATGTATTGTGGTCAAGTGGTAGAGGAAGCGTCAGTTGACGATTTGTTCGAAGAGCCGCTGCACCCATACACAAATGGTTTGATGGGGTCCATACCTGATATTGAAGAAGATATTTCTCGACTTCAATCTATCGATGGTAACGTTCCACCGCCAACCAATCTACCACAGGGCTGTCGTTTTGCCCCGCGCTGTCCAAAAGCATTCGATCGTTGTCACAGCGAAATTCCTGAACTTCTTAAGCGAAGCGGAAATCGCTCCGTTCGATGCTTCTTATACGAAGGCGAGGAGGCGAAATAATGACTGCAACCGAGATTAAATCAGAAAATACTTTAACGGAAACAAGTTCTGATAATATCCTTGAAGTAAGAGGGTTGAAGAAATATTTCCCAATTAAAGCAGGCTTATTACAAAGGCATGTAGGGGATGTAAAAGCTGTAGATGACCTAAACTTTTACATTAAAAAAGGTGAAACATTAGGACTTGTTGGTGAATCTGGATGTGGAAAATCCACAACAGGAAGAACCATCATCAGACTTTACGAACCTACAGAAGGAAACATCATATTTAAGGGAAGAGATATTGCGACAATGAGTGAAAGTGAACTTAGAAGGACGGTTCGTAAAGATATTCAAATGGTCTTTCAAGACCCGTTCGCTACTCTTAACCCAAGAAAAACTTTAAGATCAATCCTAAAAGAACCATATAACACACATAACTTGTTCACTAAAAAAGAGCGAGAAGAAAAAGTGCAGGAATTACTAGCAAAAGTAGGATTAGATCCAAGTTTTATCAACCGTTACCCGCATGAGTTTTCCGGTGGACAACGTCAACGTATCGGTATTGCCAGAGCGCTTGCACTAAACCCGGAATTGATTATTGCGGATGAAGCAGTATCTGCACTGGATGTATCTATACAAGCCCAAATCATTAACCTTATGCAAGACCTTCAGAAAGAAATGGGACTATCTTACATCTTCATTTCACATGATTTAAGTGTAGTTCGTCATATTAGTGACAGGGTCGGCGTAATGTATTTAGGGCGGATGATGGAACTAGCTACCAAGCAAGATTTATATAGTGAACCTCTACATCCTTACACGCAAGCATTACTATCTGCTGTACCTTCCACTCGTCGCAAAGGGCAAGTGAAGAGAGAGCGTATCGTTCTGAAGGGTGAATTACCAAGTCCGGCTAATCCGCCGACTGGTTGTGTATTCCATACACGCTGCCCGGCAGCAATGGATGTTTGTAAGCAAATTGTTCCTCAATTCAAAGAGGTTAAACCAGATCATTTTGTTGCTTGTCACCTATACGAATAGGTGGCAAGTACATAAAATATATACCCTTTGAAAGGGGGAGATAATCCAAAAGTTAACTTTCTTTACCTTTCATTTTCAGAACATTAAAAAATTTTAGGGGGAGTAAACGTGAAACAAAAATCATTACTACTTATCGTTTTAACGTTAGTTCTGTCCTTGTTCCTTGCTGCTTGTAGCGGATCGAACAATGCAGGTACAAACACTAACAACACAAACAATGCACCAGCTGGGGAAAACAATGAAGAGCCGGCTGAAGAAGATGAAGAAGCTACAACTGAGCCTGTACAAGGTGGAGATCTTGTAATTGGTTCTACTGGTAGCCCTACAATGTTCAACCCGCTTTACTCTGCAGATACTGCAAGTTCTGCAATCGAAGGTTTCATTTTTGACGGATTATTAACAAGCGACACTTCTTTTGAAACACAATTGAACATGGCTGAAAGCTGGGATATCTCTGAAGATGACCTAGTTCATACGCTAAAAATTAAAGACGGTATCAAGTTCCATGATGGTGAAGCTTTAACTGCTGATGACGTTGTCTTCACTCTTAGCATTCCTTTAAGCGAAGACTATGATGGTCCTCGTGCTGGTTACTTCGAGAAAATCGAATCAGTTGAAAAAGTTGACGATTTGACTGTTAAAGTAACTCTAAATGCAGTAGATCCAACAATCCACATCGCATTAGGTTACCCTATCCTTCCTGAGCACATCTTAGGTGAGGTTCCAATTGCTGAGCTTGGTGAGTACACTGAGTTCAACACGAAAAACCCAATCGGAGCAGGTCCATTCAAGTTCGAAACTTGGGAAGATGGACAATTTGTTAAAGTTGTAGCAAATGATGACTACTGGAATGGTCGTCCATACTTAGATTCTTTAACTTACCGTATTATTCCTGATGCAGATGCATTAATGACTGCATTAGCTGCTGGTGATATCCATTACTACACAGTTCCTGCATCTGACATTGCAACAGTTAAAGAGTGGGAAGCTAATGGTCAATTAAAAGTAGAATCTGGTTTAGCACTATCTTACACTTACCTAGGATACAACCTACGTAACCCTTTATTTGAAGATAAAAAAGTACGTCAAGCTTTAACTCACGCTCTAGATCGTGAACTAATCGTTGAGTCTGTAATGAACGGTGACGGTGAAGTTGCTGATGTTCCTGAGTCTCCACTTAGCTGGGCTTATGACGAAGATGTACCTCGCTTTGAGTACGATGTAGAAAAAGCAAAAGCAATGCTTGAAGAAGCTGGATGGACTCCAGGTGCTGACGGAACTCTTGAAAAAGACGGTCAGAAATTTGAGTTCACTTTAAAAACTAACCAAGGTAACAAAGTTCGTGAAGATATCGCTGTAGTAGTTCAAGAACAGTTCGCTGAGCTTGGAATCAAAGTTACTCCAGATATCATGGAATGGTCTGCATTCTTGGCTGACATCGATCCTCCAAAATGGAACTTCGATGCTATCATCTTAGGATGGGCTCTATCTACAGATCCAGATCCAAGTGGAATCTTCCACTCTAAAGAAATCGAAGAAGGTTTGAACTTCGTTGGATGGTCTAACCCAGAAGCTGATAAGCTAATGGACGAAGCTAACCTAACAATGGATCGCGACGAGCGTGCTGCTAAGATCCAAGAAATCAACAGAATCATTGCTGAAGAGCAACCATATACTTTCTTGTACTATCCAAATGCTCACCATGCAATGCCTACTAATCTAGAAGGCACAGAATTCCATGCAAGAGATGAATTCTTCAAAATCAACGAATGGTGGTTAAACCCGAACACTGAGAACTAATTTAACCTCCATAAAGGGTAGAAAGAGAGGGAGGGGAGTTTCCCTTCCTTCTTTTTTACTGAAATGAATTACTTTGATACTGTTTCCACGGAACGGAAATAACAGTTTGAACCTATCAAACTTGTATTTCTTTAAATTTGAACACTTTACTGTGCAACGTCGCAAAATGTACAGTATTAAAATAAAAATCACGTTTACTTCTACCTTCCTAAAGTAAAGACAGAAAAGGAGAATCAGCTATGATCTCATATATCATCCGCCGTTCTTTAATGGCGATTCCCCTATTATTCGGTATTACAGTATTATCTTTTGCCATTATTCAAATGGCACCAGGTGGGCCTACCTCTTTAATGATGGATCCGAATATTAGCAGTGAAGACATGAAGAAGTTTGAAGAACGATATGGATTAAATGATCCTGTTCACGAGCAATACTTTAAATGGGTAACAAACATGGCGCAAGGGGACTTTGGAGAGTCATTAATTCGTCGTGGAGTGCCTGTTAGTGAAATGATTATGAACCGCCTGCCTAATACATTATTATTAATGATTGTCTCCACTGTATTGGCAGTAATTGTTGCAATTCCGTTTGGCGTTATTTCCGCTAGAAAGCAGTACAGTCTAACTGATTATACAGTTACAGTAACGTCCTTCTTAGGACTTGCAACACCTAACTTCTGGATAGGTTTAGTTCTTATCATGGTATTTGCTGTCCAACTGCAATGGCTGCCTACGGGTGGTGTAGCTACCTTGAATGCTGAATTCAGCATCCTTGATCGAATACAACACTTGATTCTGCCAGCATTCGTATTGGCAACAGCCGATATGGCAGGTCTAACAAGATATACACGTTCTAGTATGCTCGAAGTGTTAAAGCAAGATTATATGCGTACAGCAAGAGCAAAAGGTTTAAAAGAAAACAAAGTAACCTATAAACATGGTTTGCGTAATGGATTAATTCCAGTAATTACGATATTTGGTTTAATGCTACCCGGTTTCATTGGGGGATCGGTTATTGTTGAAAAGATTTTTGCTTGGCCTGGTATTGGATTGTTATTCTTTGATTCCGCATTCCAGCGTGACTATCCAGTAATCATGGCACTAACAGTTATCTCAGCGGTCTTTGTAGTTATCGGAAACTTGGTTGCCGATATTCTATATGCAATTTTTGACCCGAGAATTGAGTACTAGAAGGGGGAACATCGATGCAAACTCAACCATCAACTCAACCAACTAACCAATCGTTAAACCCCAATATTAAGAAAAAACCTGATACATTAACGAAAATAACGATTAGTAAATTCATGAAGAATAAACTTGCTGTCATCGGGGCAGTACTTCTCTTCATAATTATTACATTAGCACTATTTGCACCGCTTATTGCTCAGTTTGAACCGCAAAAGCAGAGCTTATTGAACAAATTGCAAACTCCAGGTGGAGAACATTGGCTTGGAACGGACAGATATGGTCGTGATGTATTTGCACGTATCCTGTTTGGAGCAAGGGTATCACTACTAGTTGGATTTGCGTCTGTAGCAGGTTCCATTACAATTGGAACAGTTATTGGTGCGGTTGCCGGTTATTTTGGAGGGAAAATTGATGCAGTTCTAATGCGTATCGTAGACGTTATCATTTCCATTCCAACTATTTTCTTGCTAATCACATTGGTTACAATCTTCCAACCAGGTGTGGACAAGCTAATTTTGATTTTCGCTTTAACTGGATGGACGTTTACAGCACGTCTTGTGCGTGGAGAGTTCTTATCACTTCGTACACGTGAATTCGTACTTGCTTCCAAAACAATTGGAACGAGAAGCCATACAATTATCTTTTCTCATATCCTACCAAATGCGATGGGTCCAATCATCGTATCTGCAACATTAGGTGTAGGGGGAGTAATCTTGGCAGAATCAGCGTTAAGTTACTTAGGTTTAGGGATTCAACCACCAACACCAAGTTGGGGTAACATGCTGCAAGATGCGCAAAACTTTACTATCATGTTAAAACACTGGTGGTATCCGCTATTTCCTGGGTTAATGATTTTAATAACAGTGTTAAGTTTCAACTTTGTTGGAGACGGATTACGTGATGCACTTGATCCAAAAACACTTGACTAGAAAAGCTGAGAGCCGATCTCGGCTTTTCTTTTTGCCTATTTTTAATCGAACTTGTCATTATTTTTTTGTCATATCATAAAATGATAATAATAATAGATAGATTGGACAAGGAGACATTATGATGCTCATAAATAGGAAATATTCTGTGAGAGATGGCTAATGGTCAGGGGGATTCTTTTTGTTACTGGATTTGGAATCTCGGTTGTTGGCGGAATTAGTATATTGGCATACATGAATTTATTTGCAACAGGATTAAGTTTAATGGAGTTCTTATTTTTTCTGCTCTCCAGACCAGAATGCTATCTTTTACCTATTGGCATGATTCTGGTTGCCATCAGCATCTATTTATCTGGCAACCCAAATCCCTCTTTTCGGGACAATGAGTAGACTTATGGAAAATTAATTGGGTATTTTGGAATAATTATGCACTTCACTGTTCATACTGTTGGATAAATAAAAGAGTAGATGTGAAGTGAGGGGTATGATATGTTGTATCTTCATGACGTATGGGTAAATTGGTTTGAAGGAGAAGAAAACGGTTATAATGTTTGTCATTTTCATGAGTGGAGGAAGGACGATAGTGTAGAATTATTGGACCAAGTTCCTCTGTTGAAAGTAGATTCTGTTTTGTTTCATTATATTGAAAACGACCTCCAAGAGCTGCCTTCATCTTTGCTGGAAGATATTTTTCAAAAAAGCTATATTCGCAAAAACCATGAGAGAATTCAACTGGACTACTGCTTTGTTGTTACAGATGGACAAGGGATATTGGCTGTAGATACGATCGGTTATAATATTCCAATTCGAAAAAGTAGACTTATTCCAAGGCAAGAACAATTAGTATATGATATGGTGGAAAACCATGATTATGAAAAGTATTCATTCTCACCAACTAGCAAATCGCAAAAAGATTATCATATTTTATCCCCATCACCGGAAATAATGAACGGTTTGACTAGAAAAGAAAGACAGTTGAAGCAACTCCTTTTTATGGCATTGGATCAATTAAGATCCACTTGTAATGTTGCTGAAATTAGATATTGGTATACAGAATGGAACCCTATTCATTACCGAGAAATTCAGTCGATGAGTTTTGAGGAAGTGTGGTCACAATTACTTGAGGAAACAAGGGATGGTTGGTCTGAAAAACATCAGACATTTTGTGAACATTTGGTAAAAGGTCAGCCGTTTTTTGAGAAGTTGTGGGAGTTGGAGCAACACCCGAAAGTTAATTAACTGTCGAATATTTCCGAGGAAAGAAAAAAGCTGTCAGAGATTTGCACTGACAGCTTTTTTTATTTGTAATTATCGGCGTTTACGGCCTAGGCCCATTGCATTTTCAATTTTCTTAAGTGTTTTCATGGCAACACGGTTTGCGCGTTCGGCACCTTCATCAAGGATGGCATCAAGTTTGTCTGATTCAATAAGATCATTGTACTTCGTTTGAATAGGTTCAAGAGCTTCGACTACGACTTTGGCAAGGTCACCTTTAAAGTCCCCATATCCTTTTCCTTCATATTGAACTTCCAATTCTTCAATCGTTTTGTTGGCCAAGATGGAATAGATAGAAAGTAGATTGGAAACTCCAGGTTTGTTTTCTTTATCATAACGAACAATTCCTTCAGAGTCGGTTACTGCACTTTTAATTTTCTTCTCAAGTTGCTTTGGTGTATCCAATAAGGAAATAAAGGATTTCAAATTTGGATCAGATTTGCTCATTTTCTTTGTTGGCTCTGTTAGTGACATGATTCTGGCACCAACCTTGGCAATTTTGACTTCTGGAACAGTCAAAATCTCACGGTATTTCTTATTAAAGCGTTCTGCAAGGTCTCTGGTCAATTCAAGATGTTGCTTTTGATCTTCTCCGACGGGAACAACATCTGTGTTGTAAAGCAGAATATCAGCCGCCATTAATGGTGGATAAGTAAGTAATCCCGCAGTTACGGCTTCCTTACCAGTTGATTTATCTTTAAATTGTGTCATTCTTTCCAATTCCCCGATATAGGCAACGCATTGCATCATCCAACCTAGTTGCGCGTGCGCAGGTACTTCGGATTGAATAAAAAGTGTTGCTTTTTCTGGGTCAAGGCCAATTGCCAAGTATAAAGCAGCAAGCTTTCGGATATTTTTGCGAAGCTCCTGAGGATCCTGTTGAACGGTAATTGCATGTTGGTCCACGATACAGAAGTAACTGTTGTAGTCGTTTTGCAATTCGACAAACTGCTTCATTGCTCCGATGTAGTTACCAAGTGTGACATTACCACTTGGCTGAATTCCTGAGAAAATTGTTTTCATTTTTCATTCTCCTCTTCTTAAAATATAAGTGCTGGCTAAATTCACTTTGTCTAAAATAATTAGTTGATTGCAGTGGAAGGCGCGCAGGAAAGCGAAGCGCCTTCCACTGCAATCAACGATAAACTTTATTGGAAAATACAAAAAGGCCCATTCATCCCTAGAAAAGGGACGAATGGACCGTGGTACCACCCTTATTATTTCACACAAAATTGCAGAAATCACTTAACCTTGTAACGTAAGGATACGTCACAGCCTACTAATATGTTCAGCCGTGAAGCTCAGAAGTCCATTCATAAACGTTAGCTGTTTGTTCCCACCAACCACAAACTCTCTAAAAACTAACCTGTTTATTACTACTCTTCATCATTGCTTTTAATGAATAAATATTCTCTTATTATAACCATTTCAATGGAAAATATCAACTATTGTAATACATAAATAACGAAATCAACATACAAAGGAACAACAACAAGGAAGCTACAAAAATATGCTGAGTAGATAGTGGTTGTAGCAGTTCCGATGGCGGCCTCATTTCATTTCTAATATCTTGCTCTAACTCTTTGTCAGGTTGCGTGGATGCAAAGATTCTCCTGAAACTATAAGTTATGCCGTCAAAAAAACCTTTTTGGACCACTAGTGTGAATAAAGAAATAAAAATAAAGATACTGGAAATGGTAAAGGATGTATTAATGAAGGTCAGCAGGTTAATTCCCCCATAATATATCCAACATGTGCCGAAGGTTGTTAAAAGTAAAATTAAGAAAAAAACGAGTGAAGATTTAACGGAAATATTCATGCTTCCTCCTACGTAAGAAGTGTAAAGTTTAGTCATCTAAATTGTATTGTAATGAAATGAATAGAATAAGACAAATATAAAGAAACTATAAAAGGAATTACTTGTAAAGATAAAAAGAAAACTTGGTGTAATATTTGTAAAAGATTTGTAATATATGGAACACTTCTGGTGACCACCTTATAGGTCTTTAGAACTATTTTTGTAATGAAGAAGCTTGAAATATCAGTAATTTGTAAAATTGACGTTAAATTTATGAATGCACAATGTTTAGAAAACTTGTATAATAAAACTCGTTACCTCGAAACACAACAATTTTCGACATAATTTTTTAGGGGGTTAAGTAAATGAAAAAGTCAAAATATTTACTTCTTTTAGCGCTTACACTTGTACTTAGTGCTTTCTTAGCTGCATGTGGCGGCGGAAATTCAGCGCAAAACAATGGAGGACAAGGGGATACTCCACCAACAGGTGAAGGAGAACCAACAGGTCCACAAGTACTTAACGTAGTAGATTCTGCAGAGATTCCAACAATGGACACCGTACAAGGTACGGATGCAGTAGCATTCAACGTTATGAACAACGTATTTGAAGGTCTTTACAGACTTGGAGAAAATGATGAAGTAGTTGAAGGTGTTGCGAAAAGTCATGAAGTATCTGAAGACGGCCTTACTTATACTTTCACATTGCGTGAAGATTCCGTTTGGTCCAATGGTGACCCTGTAACGGCAAACGATTTCGTTTATGCTTGGCAGCGTGCTGTAGATCCAAACACTGGTTCTGAGTATGGTCCATATATGATGAACGGAAAAATTAAAAATGCTACACAAGTTTCTGCTGGTGAATTACCACTTGAAGAGCTTGGTGTAAAAGCAGTTGATGATTACACTCTTGAGGTAACACTTGAGCAACCTGTTGCTTATTTCGAATCTTTAATGACGTTCCCTACGTTCTTCCCACAAAACCAAAAGTTCTTGGAAGAACAAGGTGACCAATATGCATTAGAAGCTGATACACTAATCTACAATGGTCCATTCACTTTAGACAGCTGGGAGCATGAAGTAGGCTGGACAATGAAGAAAAATGCTGATTATTGGGATGCAGAAACAGTAAAACTTGATGAAATCAATGTAAAAGTTGTTAAAGAGGTTTCTACTGGTGTTAACTTATACACTGCACAACAAATTGATATCTCTCCAGGTTTAACATCTGACTTTGTAACTCAGTACAAAGAAGATCCAGACTTGATTTCTTACTTAGAGCCAACTATTTTCTGGTTTAAATTTAACCAAACGAAAAACGAAGCATTAGCGAATGTTAACATCCGTAAAGCAATTTCTATGGGCTTCAACAAGCAAGACATGGCTGATTATGTATTGAACAACGGTTCTATTCCAGCAAACTATTCTGTACCAGTTGAATTTGTTCAACACCCAGAAACGGGAGAAGACTTCCGTGAGAAAAATGGCGATTTCAATGCATTCGATGCTGAAAAAGCAAAAGAGTATTGGGAAAAAGGGCTAGAAGAATTAGGAACTGAAGCTGTTACAATTGAAATCCTTGGTGGAGACACTGAAACAGCGAAAACTATGCAAGAATACCTTCAAAACCAAATGCAAGAAAATCTTCCTGGTTTAACAATCAAGTTGAAAGAAGTACCATTTGCTCAACGCCTAGATTTAGATGCGGCAATGGACTATGATATGCAGCTTGCTGGATGGGGTCCTGACTATCTTGATGCGATTTCTTTCTCTAACCTTTGGATTACAGATGGAGGAAACAACAAGATGGGTTACTCCAACGAAGAGTACGATAAATTATTGAACGATGTAATGACAACGTATGCGAACGATCCTGTAAAACGTTTTGAGGCGATGCAAGAAGCAGAAAGAATTCTTCTTGAAGAAGATGCTGCAATTGCTCCGATTTACCAACGCGGAACAACAAGACTTTGGAAGCCTTACGTTCAAAACGTATACCGTCACAACTTCGGTCCTGACTTCAGCTACAAATGGGCTTACATCAGCGGTAAATAATATTATACTGATATAAAAATAATTCTTTTAAAATAGAGATAAAGAGAGTATATTTGAAACATATACTCTCTTTTTCCCTGTAAGGAAATTGTCGAATTTTAGGGAAAATTATAAACAATTCGAATTCGACGCATTATTTTTTAGGAGGTGCAGAGATGACAAAGTACTTGTTGCAACGTATCTTATATATGTTTATCACCTTATTCTTAATTGCCTCATTTACATTCTTCCTGATGAAGATGATGCCAGGTTCCCCATTTACGATGCAAGACAAACTGTCAGAAGCACAAAAAGCAATACTAAATGCCAAATATGGTCTTGATGATCCAATGCCTGTACAATATTTGAAATATATTGGAAGCCTAGTTCAAGGTGATCTTGGTATCTCGTTTCAATATGATAACAGAAGCGTTACGAGCTTGATCATGCAACGTATTGGTCCATCAGCTCAACTCGGATTTCAAGCAATGTTCTTCGGTACAATAATCGGAATATTCTTGGGAGTTATTGCTGCATTAAGACAAAACACATGGGTTGACTACGGATCTACAATTATGGCGGTGCTTGGTAAATCCATCCCTTCCTTTGTTTTCGCGGGGTTATTACAATACTGGATTGGTGTTAAACTTGGCTGGTTCCCAGTTGCGTTTTGGTCAGGATGGGAATTTACGGTCTTGCCTACGATTGCACTATCTATGTTCCCAATCGCCATTTCCGCACGTTTCATGCGTACCGAAATGATTGAGGTTTTAGGTTCAGATTATATTACTTTGGCACGTGCAAAAGGTGCTTCCAATTATGATATCGCTGTAAAGCACGCATTAAGAAATGCATTGATTCCAGTCGTAACGGTTCTAGGACCGTTGGCTGTAAGTTTGATGACAGGAACACTTGTTATTGAGAAAATCTTCTCAATCCCAGGTCTTGGAGAACAGTTTGTGCGTTCCATTACAACAAACGATTATCCAGTAATCATGGGAACGACATTGTTTTTTGCAGCACTTTTCATTGTCATCGTTCTTGTAGTTGATATTCTTTATGGAATTATCGACCCGCGTATTCGCCTGGCAGGAGGTAAGAAATAATGAATAACAACAATTTTGATAAACTGCCTAAGGAATTATTCCAACCGGCTGCACAAGACCCAAGTAAAAGTGAAAAAATAGCGAAACCAAGTTTGACCTATTGGCAAACTGCCTGGTTGCGCATTAAGAAAAATAAAGCCGCTATTGCTGGAGCTGTTATTCTAATCGTCATTGCATTTCTCGCAATCTTTGGCCCATTTATGAATAATCACGGTTTTAATACTCAGGATGTAACACAGGGTAATCTACCTCCTAAAGTTCCTGGCATTGAGAACCTTGGTATCATGGATGGAACAAGAGATGGAGTGGACGTGTACGAGCAACGTGGTATAACAGATTATTATTGGTTTGGTACCGATAGCCTTGGACGTGACTTATGGACACGTGTTTGGACAGGTACACGTATTTCTCTATACATTGCCTTATTGGCAGCTTTCATTGATATGGTAATTGGTGTAGCTTATGGTGGAATATCAGGTTTTTATGGTGGACGTACAGATAACATCATGCAACGTATCATCGAAGTTTTAGTTGGTATTCCAAACTTAGTTATCGTTATTCTAATGATTCTCGTGCTAGAGCCGGGGATTATAGCGATTACCATAGCATTAACCATAACCGGTTGGGTCGGAATGGCCAGGGTCGTCAGGGGACAGGTTCTAAAGCTCAAGAGCCAGGAATATGTCCTCGCATCCAAAACGCTCGGTTCAACCAATAACCGAATCATAACGAAACACTTACTGCCAAACGTGGTAGGAGTAGTCATCATTAATACAATGTTCACCATTCCAAGTGCTATTTTCTTCGAAGCATTCCTTAGCTTCATTGGGCTCGGCTTGAAGCCTCCCATGGCATCACTTGGTACGTTAATAGACGACGGATTCAAATCCTTACAGATCTTCCCGCACATCATGGTGTTCCCTGCAATTATCATCAGTTTATTGATGATTGCGTTTAACCTTGTAGCGGACGGGTTCCGTGATGCATTAGATCCTAAAATGAAAGACTAGTTATAAAGGCAGGTGAATGACAATGGAAAAAATACTTGAAGTGAAAAACTTACATGTTTCTTTTGATACATTCGGAGGAGAAGTTAAGGCTATCCGTGGAGTTGACTTCGACTTGAAAAAAGGTGAGACCCTTGCGATTGTGGGGGAGTCCGGTTCCGGTAAATCCGTAACAACCAAAACCGTTATGCGCTTATTACCAAAACATAATTCCAATATTAAACACGGTGAAATCTTATTTGACGGAAAAGACCTAGCAAAGCTTTCTGAAAAAGAAATGCAGAACATCCGCGGAAAAGATATCGCAATGATTTTCCAGGACCCAATGACTTCTCTAAATCCGACAATGACTGTTGGTAAACAGATTATGGAAGGAATCATTAAACACCAGAAACTGAGCAAAAGCGCCGCTGCAGAAAAAGCAATCGACTTGCTTCGTCTTGTAGGGATACCGATGCCAGAAGAACGTTTTAAGCAATATCCTCACCAATTCTCTGGGGGGATGAGACAAAGGGTTGTTATTGCAATATCACTTGCGTGTAACCCTAAAGTGTTAATAGCAGATGAACCTACTACTGCACTGGACGTTACCATCCAAGCACAGATTCTTGACTTGATGAAAGACCTTCAGAAGAAAATAGATACATCCATCATTTTTATTACACATGATCTTGGTGTTGTAGCTAACGTTGCAGACCGAGTAGCTGTTATGTATGGTGGCCAAATCATCGAAACAGGTACAGTGGATGAGATTTTCTATGATCCACGCCACCCTTACACATGGGGGCTATTAAGCTCCATGCCTGACTTGGATCTAGGCGATGAGGATGAGCTTTATGCGATTCCTGGTTCACCACCAGATTTATCTGATCCACCAAAAGGAGATGCATTTGCTCCACGTAACGAATTCGCTATGCAAATTGATTTGGAAATGGAGCCACCAATGTTCCAAATTTCCAAAACGCACTTTGCGAAAACGTGGTTGTTACATGAAGATGCACCGGCAGTAGAACCACCACTAGCTGTTCAAAAGCGTCGACGTCACATGCCACAAAACTTCGAAAAGCCTGTTTTGGTAAAGGACGGTGGAAACAATGGCAACTAATGAAAAGTTAGTGGAAATTCGCAACTTGAAGCAATACTTTAATGAAGGAAAGCCGAATATGGTTAAAGCAGTAGACGGCTTGAATTTCGATATTTATCGCGGAGAAACACTTGGACTTGTTGGAGAGTCCGGATGTGGAAAGTCTACAACAGGACGTACCATCATCCGCCTTTATGATGCAACAGACGGAGAAGTACTCTTTGAGGGCGAGAACGTTCACGGCAAAAAGTCTAAGAAAGACTTGTTGAAATTCAACCGCAAGATGCAAATGATCTTCCAAGATCCTTCTGCTAGCTTAAATCCACGTATGACTGTTGCTGACTGCATCGCAGAAGGAATTGACATTCACGGATTGGCGAAGTCGAAAAAGGAACGTCTTGCTCGTGTGCATGAACTATTAGAAACGGTTGGTTTAAATAAAGAGCACGCCAACCGCTATCCACATGAATTCAGTGGCGGGCAGCGCCAACGTATCGGTATCGCCCGTGCACTAGCGGTGGAACCGGATTTCATCATTGCCGATGAGCCGATTTCAGCATTGGATGTTTCCATTCAGGCACAGGTTGTTAACTTGATGAAAAAGCTTCAAAAGGAAAAAGGGCTAACGTACTTGTTCATCGCCCATGACCTTTCCATGGTGAAATACATCTCCGACCGTATCGGAGTAATGTATTTTGGTAAGATTGTTGAGCTTGCTGATAGTAACGAGCTTTATAATAATCCAATTCATCCGTACACAAAATCTTTATTGTCCGCGATTCCTCAACCTGATCCGGATTCTGAGCGCAGCCGTAAACGTTTTGCTTACGATCCAGCATCCCATGGCTATGCCAAGGATGAGGAGTTAGAGTTGCGTGAAGTACGACCAGGACACTTTGTCTTGTGTTCTGAAGCGGAGTTTAAAAAGTATCAAGCTGAGTATGCAGGTAAATAAGATGTAAGGAAACCGATTCCCCGATTGTGGGGATCGGTTTTTTTGTGATAGCGGGAGGGATGAGTTCTAAACTCCCGAAGCTAGTGGGGGAGAGGGGGAAAAGTCTAATAGAAGGGCTCTCTATGAACGAAACTCCTCCTCCAAAGCTAAAACGGTAAGAGAGAGGCCGTCTCTCCGCCCGAAACTCCTCCGCAGAAGCCAAAACGGTAACAGAGACTCTTCCTCCAAACCCTTATCACCCTCATCCCCCCCTTCCACTCTAGTACTCTCGAATTATTTTGAAGGAAATTGTTGAAAAAGGTAAAAAAACAACGATTTTCCAGTATAATAGAGATAGCAAATAAGAGAAGGGATTTTGAAATGAAATGATGAAAAAAATGATTGGTGGTCTGGTGGCTGCAGTCGGAATTTTCGTATTAGGTGGAACACTAGTACAAGCAGAAGGAGAAGAAGTACTTCAAGCGGCACAACATGCAACAAAAAAGGTGGAATTGCAAACACGCGAGCTGCCTATATCGATTGCGAGATTTGCATTTGACTCAGGATATACTTTTACATATCCAGATGCAGTTAGAGGAATCTATGTAACAGGTCATTCAGCAGGTGGGGAAAGATTTCCACGCTTACTAGATCTTTTGAACAAAACAGACCTTAACGCA
Source organism: Bacillus sp. m3-13 (assembly GCF_000175075.1). Lineage (NCBI taxonomy): Bacteria > Bacillati > Bacillota > Bacilli > Caryophanales > Bacillaceae > Bacillus > Bacillus sp. m3-13. Next base: position 8,000 of record NZ_ACPC01000009.1, on the reverse strand, counting down.
ATGGTTATTGATATTAAGGATGATCATGGATATCTGACTTACATACCGGAGGAGGAAGACTCCCCATTCATGGACATTGCACAACCTTACATCAAGGACCCAAAACAAATGATGAAAACCTTGGAAGAAAATGAAGTCTACCCAATTGGTAGAATCGTAGTTTTCAAGGATACTGTGCTTGCGAAGAAGCGCCCGGACCTGTCTTTCCAGGAAAACGGTAAAGTGTGGGTGAATGGTCGGGAAGAAGCATTTGTCAGTCCTTTCTTAAAGGAAGTTTGGGATTACAATGTAGACATTGCGATTGAAGCCGCGAAAATGGGCTTTCAGGAAATACAGTTCGACTATGTGCGTTTCCCGGAAGGTTTTGAAAATAGAGACACAAGTCTTGAATACACCTACGGAGAGTACAAGGATTTAGATATGGACAATGTTCAAAAGCGAGTGGAAGCGGTAACAGATTTCGTGGAGTATGCACGTGAGCGGTTAGAGCCTTACAATGTGCAAGTGTCCGTAGATATTTTTGGTTATACAGCAACATTGCCAGAAGCACCAGGAATCGGACAGAACTTCAGTCGCATCTCAGAACACGTGGATGTAATTTCATCCATGATCTATCCAAGCCACTGGACAGCATATTTCGGGATTGCAAAGCCCGATACGGAGCCATACAAGCTGATTGCCGAATACTCTAAATTAGAAAACGCCAAGCTGGATGAACTGGAAAATAGACCTGTATCAAGACCTTGGATTCAGGACTTCACAGCTACATGGCTTGGGGCAGGGAATTATATTCCATATGGTCCTAAGGAAGTGGAGGATCAAATCCGTGCGCTAAACGAGAATGGAATTGATGAATACCTGATTTGGAATGCAGGTAACAGCTATACAGAAGGACTAGACTTTACCCCACTTAATGACTAAGAAGATATTTAAAAAAGCTGCCAATCATCTGGCAGCTTTTTTGTGTTATTTCTTTTTCCCTCCAACACTCTTCCATCCAGCCTGCACGCTAGCTGACTTATCGAAGCTTTCCGTGCCTTTTTTTCCGCCAAAAAGCTTTTCCCCGATACCATTTGTCAGTACGCCCATAACGGCGGTAATTCCGATGACCAATATAGCCACGATGGTAAAATCAATGAAATATTCGATCAAAACCACACATCCCCTTTGTCTTATGTAATCGTATACAAAAAACAATCATACTCCTATTGTATGGTATGTTTAATAGAAAAGGAAGAGGGTATATTAACACTGAGGTCTGTTCAAGTTTGTTATACTTAAAGTGTACATAGAGATAAAACGAAAGGGGAGTTTATTACGGAATGAATTGGTATGAGAAGTTAAATCAGTATTTTCCAGTAGAAGAGATGAAATCCAGGGAGCATATGGAGCTTCTTTTAAAAGAAAGAGGGGACATTTATCATAAGGATGAAGGGGAGCATCATGTATTAATGTATGTGGAGCTTGAAAATTTCATTTTTATCGACTACTTGTTTGTTTCAAAAGATGCAAGAGGGATGGGGCTTGGACATAAGTTGCTAGACAAAATGAAGGAAAAAGGCAAGCCGGTTATTCTTGAAGTAGAGCCTGTGGATTACGAAGACACAGACACGGAAAAAAGACTCCGTTTTTATAAAAGAGAAGGGTTTGAACATGCCACATCAATCGGTTATAGACGTCGTTCTCTTGCAACAAATGAAGTGAATGCAATGGAGATTCTATACTGGTCACCGACGAATGCAGGGGAAGAAGCGATCTACGAGGGAATGAAAGCTACATACGAGCAAATTCATACATATAAAGATAAAGAACTGTACGGTGAATCATATGATAAAGTAGACAAAGTACTTACCTATGATGAAGATGATAATAATGAGGATATTTTGTCAAAATTATAAGGTATAAGAAAATCCCCCGGAAATAAAAGCTCCATGCTTTACTTCCGGGGGATTTCTCTATCATTCTAAACTTTTCTTATATGCACCCTTCATCAACCTGAAAATCTCGGTATAGCCCATATCATTAGGGTGAATATCATCCTCTGAGATATGCGTCCACTCCAATGCCTTTCCCTCAAACGCTTCATACGGGTCAATCACCAGTGTTTTGGGTTCAGCTCCATATTCTTCGATAAAGCCATTAAACAATGGGGCATATTTAGCACCAAGGTCCGTCAATTCATGACCTTCTGGATATGGATTATAGAGTCCTAAAAGAATGATAGTAGCATCAGGATTCAGTTCTCGTAACAACTTATAGGTCTCCTGATAAGTCCTCTTCAAAATCTCCATCCGGACATTAAGTGCTGTCTCATCCTCACTCTCAGGTACAGAACGGATGGTTTGTAAGAAGTCATTCCCTCCAATGGAAACAGAGATGACTCCGGCCGTTTTCAAACGGTTTTGCAAGGCCTCATCTGCATTCAACAATGCCAATAAGCCTGTAGAGGAAAGGCCTGGGATCCCATAATTCTCCACAGTCACATTGTTTTTCTCTCGTAAATACTTCGTGAATTGCGGAACAAAGCCGTGAATGCGTAAATAGTTTTCTTCTGATGATCCAAGACCTGCAGTTAATGAATCTCCAATGGCGATATAAGTAATTTCACCAGGAGATTCAGCAGTTACGGGAGGATAGATAAGAAAACTCGACACAAGAAGCGTAATAACCAAAATCCATCTTTTTAACATGTTCATCATCCTCCCGCAAAATTTTTAAGCATCCAGCTTTTCTAACTTTTTAAGCTTTCTTTTTTCCTTAAATTCATCAAACAGATAGTAAACAACCGGTATTAAAATCAATGTAATAATGGTTGCGAAACTTAATCCGAAGACAATTACAATCGCCATCGGCTGCTGAATTTCCATCCCTTCTCCAAAGCCCAAGGTTAACGGAATCAAACCGAGAATGGTAGTTAAAGCAGTCATGAAGATTGGTCGTAAACGGGTTGGTCCTGCTATAAGAATAGCATCCCAAGTGGTTTTGCCATCGCGTTTCATCATATTCACATAGTCGACAAATACGATGGCGTTATTGACGACGATTCCGGTAAGAATCAGCATTCCGACGAGGGAACCAACACCAAGCGGTTGTCCGGTGACGAGAAGGCCGGTAATGATTCCAATAACCGTCAGCGGTACGCTGAACATAATGATAAATGGATAGAAGTAAGATTCAAACTGTCCTGCCATGACCATATAGACAAGAACAACTGCAAGTGCCAAGGCACCTCCGAGTTTGAAAAAGGCGTCATTCATTTGTTCATCCTGTCCGCCAATCGTTATTTTATATTGATTGTTTGGAATGTAGATGTTTTCCTTCAATGTTTGTTCGACATCATCAATGACGCTTCCAAGATCCCGGTTCACAATATCAGCATTAACCGTAATCTCACGGTTTCTGTTTGTGCGATTAATCTGACTTGGACCTTGGCCTCGCTCAACAGTTGCCACTGCTTGAAGAGGGATGTTTTCACCAGTAGGTGTATTGATCAGCAACTTTTCCAAATCTTGAATGGAAGCTGTATACGTATCTTCAATCGTTAATCGAATATCAAGTTCAGCTCCGTCACGAGCCATTCTTGATGCGACAAGTCCTTTTGTGGCATTTGAAACGGCAGAAGCGATCTGTGCACTGCCAATGCCAAACTGACTTGCTTTAACTCTGTCAATATCAACGACAATCTCGGGATTACCTTCTGTATAGTTAGAAGAAGGTTCCCTGATTCCATCAATTTCAGAAAGAAGCTCGACTGTCTCATCGGCCATATCTTTCAGCGTGGTCAAATCAGGTCCTGTAATACTTAAGGATACAGGATTTTGAGAAAAACCAGAGTCCCCGGAAGAAAGGGAGATGTCAGCACCAGGGATATTCTCAAGCTTCTGCCTTATTTCGTCTCCTACAAGTTTGTCGGAGCGGCTCCGTTCTATAACAGGTGTCAAAAGAATGCTGTAGTTCGCCCGGTTTGTCTGAGTACCTGCTGAAACCGAGAAGTTGTCTGTTCCCCCGACAGTCACAAATGCCAGGTCAATTTCATTAATATCCGACAACCTCGAATCAATTTCTTCCATCACATCATATGTAGCATCTAGTGAGCTCCCGTCAGGTAAGCGTACGGTCATAGAAATGAAACTTTGATCCTGCTGAGGTAAGAATTCTTTTCCGATAAAAGGGATTCCAATTAATGAAATCAGAAACAAAATGACGATAGAGGTTACGGTCTTCTTCGGATTCCTTAATACCTTTTCCAAAATAGAACGGTACCAATTGGTGAATCCGGTAAATCTCTCTTCGAAACGAGAAGTGTTTGTATTTACTTTTAATAGTAGAGATGAGAATAACGGAACAATGATCAATGCTGTGAACAATGAGGCGAGCAACGAGAACGAAACCACAAGTGCTAATGGTTTAAATAATTGTGCAGCCAAACCGTCCACAAATACGATTGGTAAGAAAACGATGACGGTGGTCAAAGTGGAAGCGATGATGGCAGGGCCAACTTCACTAGTTCCTTCAATTGCCGCATCTTTCATGGAATAACCTTTTTGTCGTAAACGATATATATTTTCCAATATGACAATGGCGTTATCCACCATCATCCCAATTCCAAGCGCGAGTCCCCCTAGAGTCAGAAGATTTAACGTTTGGCCGCTAAAGTACATGAAGATAAAGGTTGCGACGATGGAAACAGGTATAGAAAATAAAATGATAAGCGTACTGCGTATGTTTCGTAAAAAGAAAAACAGAACTAGTGCAGCCAATAAACTACCAGCAATCATGTTGGTGGTCACGGCGCGAATGGACTGTTCGATAAATTGACTTTGATCAAATATCGGCTTTATTTCGACGCCTTCAGGTAAGTTTTTTCTGATTTCTTCTAACTTTTCTTCAATATTGTTTGCAACCGTAACCGTATTGCTTCCTGACTGCTTCAATATCGACATCCCTACTGCGGGTTCTCCATTCAAGTAGCTTAGCTGCGTTGTCGGTTGCAGGGTTTCTTTTACTTCACCGAGCTGATCGAGTTGGATGACCCCTTTAGGAGTAGGAATCGGAAGCGTTTGTATGTCATAAATGGAGGCATATTCTCCGGTAATCCTTATTGGCAGGTTTTGATTTTGATCTGTCAGAGAACCACCGGGAAGGTTTAAGTTTTCCGCAGCGATAATTTGTTGTAATTGATCAATAGATACATCAAAGGAAGAAAGGGCGTTTGGATCCAACGTTATCCTTACTTCATTTTCTGCTCCGCCTTCCACTGAAATAGACGCAATTCCATCCACACTGCTTAGTTGGGGTTCTATATCTTGTTCCGCCAACTGCTTTGCTTTGGTCATTTCTCCAGAAGGATCTGTGATGGCAAGTTGCACAATTGGCAGGTCACTTGGATTGAAGCGGAGAACCCTTGGCAGATTGGCACCTGAAGGAAGGAAGTCGCGAACAGAATCAATCCGCTCCCTCATATCCAAGGAGGCGAAATCCATATTCGTTCCCCAGGTAAAAGACACGAGAACAAGCGAGCCCCCTGTCCGAGAGATAGAGGTAACAGATTCAACATTCGGCAAAGTGCTCATGGCATCCTCAAGTGGAGAAGATATCAAGTTCTCTATTTCTTCAGGACCAGCCTCCTCATAGGTGGTGGTTACCGCTACTATAGGAAAAGTTAACTCGGGAAATAAGTCTACCGGCATACCGCGCATGCTGACGGCACCAAGGATTAACATAAGTATGATCACCATTGACATCGCAATGGGACGTAATACAGAAAGCTTCGCAATTTTCATCTAATAGGTTCACTCACTTTGTTCAGTTATTTCTGCACCGTCTTTTAATCTTTCTTTTCCGTTTACGGCTACTTTCTGGCCTTTAGAAACTCCTTCAAGGATCTGCATAAATTCATTGTCACGGAAACCGGTTTGAACATCTTGTTTTACCGCTTTATTTTCTTCAATGACATACACATAAGGATTTTCCTCTTCATATAAAATGGCGTCCATAGGCACGACAGTTTGAGCTTCCAGGTTATCAACGGCTACAAATGCAGTGGCTCTCATTCCGCCTTTAATCTCTAATTCTGTATTACTGACTGGAATGGTGACGGAAAACATATTTGTCTGCTGGTTGACTGTTGGAGAGACTGTCTCAATTTTGGATTCAAACGAATCTGCCAATCCCTCAAACGAAATAGTGGCATCTTGCCCAGCTTTTAATTTACTTACTTGATAACTATTTACTTGGAAGGTTGCAGCAATATTGTCTAACTGTATAATCGTTCCAATTGGAACATTAGGAGAAGCAATTCCATCGTTTACTACATTTAATTCTGAAACAATTCCATCAATCGGGCTTGTAATCGAAGTAGCATCTGCCATTTGCTGCGCTTGCTTAAGCCCTTGTCTAGCCTGATTCAGCTGAGCTTCCACTTCCATAGTGTTGAAGGTAGGCATTTGTTGGACTTGGCTCGCAGCTGTCGCTAGTTGCGCCTGTTTGACCATCACATCAACTGTACTTTGAACCAAATCAAGCGATGTAACAGCCCCTGTGTCAACGCCATCCAAAAGAGCTTGAGATTTTTCTAAACTTTGGTTTAATTCTTCCTGCAACTTGGGTATATCAGAAAGAGAGGCCTGATTTTCAGCTGCCTCTTGCATTTCTTTCATTTTAGAAAGGGCATTTTCTAGCTCTGTTACTGCACTCTGAGCCTGAGTTACCTGTTCAGTTGCAGCTTCAGAATCCAATGAAACAATTAAATCGCCCTTTTTTACTATATCTCCAATTTTTACATGAACAGATTCAACGGTAAGGGGGGAGGTAGTTAGGAGTGGTACTTGTGTTTCCGGTACAGCCAGTCCGACCAATTCGATCGTGTTGCTGATGTTTTTTTCCGTAACTTCAGCAATCGTCACAGGAATCTTATTGGACTCTGTATTCTGGCTTGTAATCTCTTTTTGACTGCAAGCGGTTGAAAATAAGAGTACGAACATGGCAGGAAGCAGCCAATATTTTTTCAACATATATCACCTCATACTTATCTTGTCTAATTATAAAACTAACATGTATTACAAACCCTTACAAATCCTAACTATCGAAGGGCAATCGAATCAACATAATTGTTACTACTTTGTGAACACACAAAAAATTATCAAAACTAATTTCATTTATATGAAACCTTCCAAGACAACCAAACGTCTGAATAGATGTAAGCAAAGCAGTAATTAAAAATATTTAAACTGATTATAAGATTTCCCCTGTAGATTGAAGTGGAGGGTGTGAGACTCCAGCGGGGGAGTAACGGTAGCTTGAGACCCCACAAGCGAAGCCGAGGAGGCTCAAGCACCGTCCCGCGGAAAGCGAACACCCAGAACGGAAATCTAAAGGGCGTTAAAAAAACGAAAAAATTTGAACATGCTGTGACAACTTGTCCGACTTTTAAAATACTATACCTTTTTAGTCGGAAATCGTGTATAATAAACAATAGATATTACTTCTTTAGAGTAATTTCAAACTGAGAGCGATTCACAATTAGAAACGTTCAGCATGTTCTTTCGAATAATACTAGATAAAAAGGAGAGGAAAGTTCATGGTAACCCTATATACATCTCCAAGTTGTACTTCTTGTCGTAAAGCAAAAAATTGGTTAGAAGAACATAACATTCCATATACAGAAAGAAATATTTTCTCTGAATCCTTATCGATTGATGAGATTAAAGAGATCTTACGAATGACGGAAGACGGAACAGATGAGATCATCTCAACTAGATCTAAAATCTTCCAAAAACTGAATATAAATGTGGAAGCAATGCCACTTCAAGAATTATATTCCGTTATAAAAGAACACCCTGGTCTTTTAAGAAGACCTATCATCATAGACGAAAAACGACTACAAGTAGGGTACAACGAAGATGAGATTCGTCGATTCTTACCAAGAAAAGTAAGAACCTTCCAATTAAGAGAAGCACAACGATTAGTGAACAGCTAATATAAAACAAAAAAACTTCTAC
>NZ_ACPC01000010.1:0-66507 GCF_000175075.1 Bacillus sp. m3-13 | reverse complement strand
TTTGCGGAAATTAACAGCGGTGTCTTAAAAAAATCTAACATCAAAGACTTTTTCAGTGGCCAACAACGGAGTGAGGAGGCTCACGGACCGCCCGCAGGCAAGCGAAGCGCCTCGAACGGAAATCAACCGTTCTAAGTAAACCATAGAAAAAGAGGCCACCCGATAACATCGAGCAGCCCCTATCAATCTATTACTTATAAACTTTTACTTGAACTTCTTGTACACCATAGTTAATAGCATCTTGCTTTTCTGGAATGAAGATATCTATTTTGTTTCCTTTGATTGCTCCACCAGTATCTCCAGCAATTGCCTCACCATAACCTTCAACCCAAACTTTAGATCCTAAAGGAATAACATCCGGGTCAACAGAAATAACTTTCATATCTGGGTTTTCCAACAGGTTGATTCCTGTTGCAGTGATACCAGAACATCCTTCACAACTTGCAGTATAAGCAGTAGCTGTCATCGTTAATTCTTGCGCTACTTCTGGATCAGCCGCTGTTTCTTCTTCCGCAGGTTCTTCAGCTGGCGCTTCTTCTGCAGGTTCTTCTGTTACAGGTTCTTCAGCCGGTGCTTCCTCTGCTGGTTCCTCTGTTACAGGTTCCTCAGCCGGTGCTTCTTCCGCTGGTTCTTCTGTTACAGGTTCCTCAGCCGGTGCTTCCTCTGCTGGTTCCTCTGTTACAGGTTCTTCAGCCGGTGCTTCCTCTGCTGGTTCCTCTGTTACAGGCTCTTCAGCCGGTGCTTCTTTCTTAACAGGAGCTTCTACAGGAACTGGATTTCCATCAACATAGATTACCAGCTCGTCCCCTGCATAAATTAAATCAGGGTTTGAAATGGAATTCCATTCTGCTAATGTTTGATAAGAGACACCTTCATAGTTTTGAGAGATTCCCCACAACGTGTCACCTTTTTCAATTTTGTATCGCTCAGACAATGCCACTTTCAATTGATCTTGCGGGTGGATTACGTCGCTTGATAGACTGTTCCACTCTTTAATTTCTTCTACTGTTATATTGTTCGCTTTAGCAATGTCCCAAAGCGTGTCGCCTTTCTTTACCGTAACTTCTGCAGCAGAGGCATTTGCACCTAAACTAAACGTACCTGCAAGGGCCGCTGCCGTTACTAAAGAAACCATGCTCTTTTTCATACTAAATACCTCCTATGTATTTGACTCAGTGTTTTAATGATAACATGGTTTTAGTAGTTTCAAAGAACAGTAGAATAACATTTAGGTTACGTACATAACGGGTATATTAAAGGATTATTACGACTTTTCCTTATATTAGAAGGATAAGGAAAACTATTCTAATAGAGGATTATTGCACCACAAAAACAGGGCTCAACTTGGATTTCCTCCAATGTTGAGCCCTTCAACAAGGTTCACTTCAATTTCGTAAAAGTAATTTGATACCAGCCGCCTTCTCTAATTACCGGCTGCATTTTTTCCACTTTCAGCCCTGCTGTATTTGCCAGATCTTTGAGATCATCTTCGGACGGGAGCGGGTACAAATTATCAAACGCGGTAAAGAAACTGTTGAACACACTTGAAAACTGACCTCCATGTTTCGAGTTGTGGATTGGTGACACCACCGATAATGTTCCTTTAGGAGGCAACCATTCGCTGATTTTCTTGAACAACTCCGTACGGTCATTAGGAGATATATAATGAAGGATATTATTTAACATGACAAAATCCACCTTATCTTCTGGAGACCATTTATGAACATCCTCGCAAATAATTTCAACCTGTTTTTGCTTTTGACAGTTCTTACTTGCTTCCTCTGCTACATCTTCATTCAGCTCAATTCCAAGCATCTGGGCTTTTGGAAACTTCTGTGAAAGCTTTAACAAATACCCCCCGCTGCCACACCCGACATCTATCACGGTTTTCGGTTTCGCTTTTTTCATGACCTTCATCACCCTTGGAATAGCCAGTTGTTCTAAAAGTGATGAAGTTTGCGCGACGACCATTCCATGTTCTTTTTGATTAAATTGCTCTTTCTCTTCTGTCTTCATCATTTTTGGATACTTAATAAGGGTTGGAATATGGAGTTCCATCATCTCTTTCAAAAGCACCCCTGTAGACCTAGGGTTATGTTTACTAGAAGGAACCATGAATTTTTTCACCGTTTGATAACGTTCCTTCGATTTCTTTTTCAGATATCCGATGACGCCGCCTACTTCGACCCACCTTTTCAATAGGTCTTCCTTTAGATCATGTTCTTTCGCCACTTCCATGATGGTCTTCGGCTTTTTGAATGCTTCATATAAATCTAATTCATACCCAACATAGGCATGCCAACTATATAGGAAGGGCAAGTTTCGCTTCATATACCCTCTCGCTTTAAAAAGTCTCACATATTCACTTATCATACCTATGCTTCCTCCTTATTTTTCCATGGGTAATCTTCTTCTTCCGTAAAAAGATGACGGCGGTCAATCTTGCGCTCATCTTGGTCTTTCCTCTTAGGGACTACTCCAGACTGAATGACCCTGTCCACTATGGATTCCTTCCATATACCCAAACCAGATATATTCAGCATATGTTTAATATGAAGAACGGGATCGTTGGTCAGCTGATCCATCACTTTGCTTCTCCACGTCACGAAAGATTTGAGCGGACGGGAATAAGCCAAAGCGGATAGATGACTCAATTTCAATACATGACGGACCCTTGGTTTTCTTACAGCTTCATAATAGGATAGATAATCCGGAGAATGTTTATCTTTGTCGTACATCCAACAGAGTAGCTCTCCAAGCACGTCTGCGTCCTGAATCGCCAAATTCATTCCCTCACCTGCCATCGGATGCACGCTATGTGCAGCATCTCCTAGCAAAGCAATGTTGCCTTTCACATAGTTTGAAACATGATAATGCACCGGAATCATAAGCTGAATTTTTTTCCAAGAGTCTATTCTTTGCACAAAACCATCCAGTTCCGGGCATAGTTCTAAGTATTTTTGGTAAAAGGATTCTAGCCCTTCTTCTATCATTTGTTTATAGGACCCCTTTGGAATTAAATAGACGCTGCGCACAAGATTATCCGGCAAAGGGAAAAGTCCTAAAAATGTATCATCTGTAGAGATGATTTTTCCTTCTGTCATGCTTTCAGGCCTTGGAAAGGTTACAGTCAAAAAATGATGGTCATAATTCTTTTCCTTTTTTGGCACCTCCATCATTTCACGAACCTTGGATTTCCGCCCTTCTGCACTAACATAATAATCTGCTTCTAGTAATACCTCTTCCTTGTCCATTCTCACCTTAGCCTTGTTGCTTTCAAAGCCCATAAACCGGCCAGGCTGTATATATTTAAAGGAAGGATATTTCTGTGCTTCTTCAAGTAGAATTGTTTTTAAGGTTTCATGGGGGATCATCAATGCATAGTTATAAGGGTCTGGAAGTATGTTATAACTCATCGATTGCATCGGCTGTTTGTCTTTTTTATCGAGCTTCTTTTTCTCTATTAACTCAATGTGGTTAATTTTGTGTCCATGTTGCAGCACCTTCGAAAGAATGCCATTTTTCTCGAAAATTTGTAGCGTCTTCGGCTGCACCAATTCTCCCTTGTACATGTGTGGGCTTCCTTTCACCTGTTCTACAACCGTCACACCAACACCACACTTCGCAAGCTTCAGCGCAACCGTCAAACCGCCAACACCGCCCCCAATCACCAACACATTCGCCTTCAACACCATCACCACCTATACTCATTTCATTCCACTAAAACACCAAAGCAAAACTTGAGAACTCTCTGAAGGATGGAGAAAAAAAAGTCCTTCAGAGGGTCAGACCCCTGAAGGATTTTTGAAACCAATGTCGAAGTCACGCTGAACCGGTTGAGGGGCAGCTTGGTGACTGCTAGAAATGAAAATGTAGCAAAAACGGTATCGGGCGATTTTTAGAAATTACGGGCGACTTTTGAGATTTACGGGCGATTTCGGACCACTTTCGGGCGATAATTTGAGTTTACGGGCGATTTTTCAGATTTACGGGCGAAAATAGAAAAAAACGGGCGATTCCCTTTAATTGTAAAATTTCCATAACTGATATTCGCCTACATTCTTAGAAATCCAAAAATAAAAACAACCTCTCCGGCCCATCAGCCAAAGAAGTTGTTTCTGTAAACCATCTTATTTTGTAAAAACTCGTCCTACCTCTACCTGTACCTTCCGCCCCCAGTAGAGCGTTTCAAAGCTTCGATGTCCTCTTCAACGGATCCCCATCGTTCTTCCACCAAAGCCTTTGCATCGGCAATACCCTGATTATAGTAGTACGGTCCAAGTTCTTTCATAAATATGTCCAATAGCAGGTCTGCTCCAAGTTCACCAATTTCTTCGTCTCGTTCTTCTTCAAAATATGCCTGGATCCTACCTATCATTTGATCTTTCATTTCTTTTGGAATAGAGATCAATTTCACCACACCCTTATGTATGTAATTAGCCGCTTTGTTCTGTTGTTTCCAAAAGAGGCTCATACATCATAATAGCATGATTTTCTGTTACATATTGGTCATCGATCTCTTTTCCCTGAAGATTCATGACTTTGCGGTGTATGATGTTATGGCGCAAATATCCTCCCCAATAAGCGGAAGTGATGTTATGGTCTTTTTCATATACCTTGTATTTTACAATTGGAAGATTCGCCGACCTCCATTCACCAACTAAGAGGTCTCCTTCCACTCTCACCTTTAATTGAAAAGCTTGATCCGTATCATTTCTCACCTGTAAGTCCAGATAATTATAGGAGCAGGTTGCACCACTACCAAAAGGTTGCGTTCTCCTAGAATCGGGAAAGACATCAAAACTGTGGCGGTATCGTTCTGTCACAGTCAGCGGTGTGTGTAATGTCATCCAATATATAAGGTTTGACAATTGACACAACCCTCCTCCTAATCCTGGCTTAAACGTACCATAAAAAAGGACCATTCCATCTACATATCCTTTGCTTTTCGTCGGTTTTCCAATCAGCTTCCAATAGGAAAAAGTTTCACCAGGTCGAATGACAACCCCATTCAGTTTCTGGACAGCAACCTTTAAATTGATAACCTTATTATGCTGGTACCACATGTCCACGTTCTTTAACTTTCTAAGAGTAGGCGTTTTATGTAAAAAAACTCGATAGGGCAATTCTTCCTCTGTCGTTTCTACTGCATAGCTTTTATTTCCTGTTTTCCACTCTATCCATCTCTTTGCTATGTAAAATTGAGTTCCCAGCCAAATGCGAAGTTTCGATTCTTTTTTTCGGTCGTAAATCCACATGGTTCATTGCAACACCACCTCCATTATCTCTAATAGATAGACGAATAAAGCCTAGATAAAGTTTCAATATTCAAACAAATTGTTTTACATTATTTCTCAAGGATATTTTTCCCGATACATATAACACTAAAGTTAGATTTATATGAACTATAAACCCAACAAATAGACGAAACAAATAAAAAGCAGGTGACTAACATGGACCCGTACCAACAAGCTCAGTCGTCTTCTTTGCAAGAAGGAGATGTAGTATACCTTTTTTATCGTAATCCGCACACACAGAATGTAGCATCAATCCAGCAGGCAAATATTACGGCAAACCCCTACGAGGATGGGCAGCTATCTATCTTTCTCTATGATACGTATTATCCACTGTCAGACGAATTTGTCTTTTTTACTTCATTAGAAGAAGCAGAAGCATTATACAATGATTATTTTGGTCCAACATTCGAATAAAAAGGGGGGCAATACATGAAACCGTTTGTTCCACAACTTGTATATATTGAACCTAAAGCGCTTGATTATCCGCTAGGCGTGGAGTTAAAAAACAAATTTGAATCGATGGGTCTTGAAATTCGAGAGACCACTTCCCACAACCAAATAAGAAACCTACCTGGAGATAATGATTTTCAAAAATACAGGACAGCTAAATCCACATTAGTTGTCGGAGTAAGAAAAACATTGAAGTTTGACTCTTCAAAACCTTCCGCTGAATATGCTATACCTTTTGCAACAGGCTGTATGGGCCATTGTCATTACTGCTATTTGCAAACAACTATGGGAAGCAAACCTTATATCCGAACTTATGTGAACTTGGATGAAATCTTTGATGCTGCTGATAAATACATGCAAGAGAGAGCCCCTGAAATCACCAGGTTTGAAGCGTCATGTACATCAGACATCGTAGGTATTGATCATTTGACTCATTCTCTGAAAAAAGCGATTGAATACTTTGGTAAATCTGAACATGGTATGCTTCGATTCGTGACAAAATTCCACCATGTTGATCATTTACTTGATGCAGATCATCGCGGGAAAACAAGGTTTCGTTTCAGTGTGAATGCCGATTATGTAATAAAGAACTTCGAGCCGGGAACATCTTCCTTGGATTTGAGAATTGAGGCAGCTGCAAAAGTGGCAGGAGCTAATTACCCATTGGGATTTATCGTAGCTCCCATTTACTTGCATGACGGATGGGAAGAAGGCTACAAAACGCTACTTCAAAAGCTATATGATAAGCTCCCTGCACATGCAACGGAAGATTTAACATTTGAACTTATTCAGCACCGCTTTACCAAACCCGCCAAACGGGTCATTCAACAAAACTATCCGATGACAAAGCTTGAGTTAGATGAAGCAAAGCGTCAATATAAATGGGGACGTTATGGGATTGGAAAGTATGTATATACGAAGGATGAAGCAACAGAGATTAAAGAAACCTTGTCTGAGTATATTCACTCTTATTTTCCTCAGGCAAGGATTGAGTATTTTACGTAATAAACGGCCCACGATAAAAGTATCGTGGGCCATTCTTCATTTTAGTACTCCACCATACCCGACAACAAGTAATGGTAAATCAACTTCTCTGTATTTTCTATCGAGCTTGCGTGTGTCCGCTCGAAAGCATGCGATGATTCTATCCCTGGCCCAATCAGTCCGTGGATGATATCATGACCGGAACGGATAGCAGCAGACGCGTCTGATCCGTAGTATGGATAAATATCCACTTTGTAATCCACTTCGTTTTTCTTTGCAAGTTCAACAAGATGTTTTCTTAGTCCATAATGGTAAGGTCCGCTGGAATCTTTTACACAGATAGATACTGTGTATTCATCTGATGATTGCCCGTCTCCAAGTGCTCCCATGTCCACGGCAAGGTATTCCACAGTTTCTGGGGTGATGTTGGAGTTCCCTCCATAGCCGATTTCTTCATTATTAGATATTAAAAAGTGTGTCGTGTATGGAAGTGTAATCTTTTCAGACTGAATGAATTTGATAAGTTTCAGTAAAATAGCCACGCTTGCTTTGTCATCCAGATGTCTGGATTTTATGTAGCCGCTTTCTGTGATTTTAACCCTCGGATCGAATGATACAAAATCTCCTACTTCTATTCCAAGCGCTCTTATTTCGTCTGCATTGGTGACTTTTTCATCAATCCGAACTTCGATATTCTCATCGTTTCTTGGAGCATCTCCTGCATTTTTATAAACATGCACCGATGTCTGATGCATAAGAATGGTTCCGGAATACGCTTTACCAGAAGAAGTTTCTATTTGGCAATATTCCCCTTCAACAGAATTCCAGCGAAAACCGCCTATTGTAGTCAGCCTTAATCTTCCATTGGGTTTCACTTCTTTTACCATAGCTCCTAATGTGTCTACATGGGCTGTTAACATGCGATGCTCTTTCTCATTGGTTCCTTTAATGGAAGCAATCAAGCCGCCCTTTCGATTGCGTACTGTTTCTACCCCGCATTCACTTAAGTACTGTTCAACAAAACCAATTACTTTTTCCGTATTGCCGGAAGGGCTTGGAATAGAAACTAGTTCTTTGATTAACGAGAATGTTTCTTGTACATTTGTTTGATAAGTCATTGTGACACTTCCTTTGCTACTAATATTTACCTCTATTAAGCATAAGAGAAAATCCTTGTCTTGTATAGCCTGGTGTCAAGGTAATTTTAATCCTATAATTGGGCCACTTACAGGTAGAAAAAGACATTTCAAGGAAGAAGCATTTGATTTTACGGAAAATATAGTATACTGTTGGTAATTACTATGTTTGGAATAGGAGGGGTCAAATGAATGAAATCTCCAAGAAACTATCACAATTCCTTCTCGAAAAAAATGTGGCCTCCGGTTGGTCTTGTGTAAAAGATACTATAGATCAAGGCTACAATAGTGCGTTTATATATGACTTTATCCTTCGTGACGCCATGTACCGCATTGGTGAAATGTGGGAGGAAAATAAAATATCTGTTGCGCATGAGCATTTGGCGACAGGTACCTGTGAGTTGATTTTGACAAAATATCATTTGGAAAAATTGAATGATAGATATATAAAAGAGAATTCCCCTTCCCCACGTGCCATGTTTTTTTGTGTAGAAGGAGAAGAACATGATTTGGGATTGAAAATGGCCTCCTCCCTATTTGAAGAATATGGTTGGGATGTGTATGACCTAGGTTCGAACTTACCATTGGACTATGCAGAATATAGCCTGAAAAAATGGCAGCCAGAGGTGGTATGTATATCTGTGTCCATTAGACATCACCTTCCAAAACTTAAAGAAACAATGGAAAGACTGCAAAATATAAGCCCTGGCACCACTTTTATAGTTGGAAGCCGCTTGCATGCGGAATCTGCCTTTCGGTCATGCTGTACTGCGGAAACTCTCATTGCTAAGGATACATCCTTCCTTTTTCAATGGTTGGAAGATTATAGAAAAGAAGCCGGAATCATCAATAAAGGAGTGCTTCTTTAATGTACCGGATTCCCGTCCCATATATTAAGATGACTGAGGACTTTGAAATTATTAATGTTTCCCAGTCAGTCACCCACATCTTCTATCCAGTAACATCATTTCTAGACTTGGTAGATTGGGATAGTAAGACAAAGTTTAAACAAATAAAGACCAATCCTTCACCAGGAGTTATGGAACTTAACTTAAAAACAACAGACTCACCCACAACCTTGTTCACTGTATACTTCCATTATCAGCAAAAAGAAAAGATTATCCATTTG
Organism: Bacillus sp. m3-13; assembly: GCF_000175075.1. Taxonomy (NCBI): domain Bacteria; kingdom Bacillati; phylum Bacillota; class Bacilli; order Caryophanales; family Bacillaceae; genus Bacillus; species Bacillus sp. m3-13. The sequence goes on along the minus strand of NZ_ACPC01000010.1, from coordinate 57,511 downwards.
GTTTGTATGAATGAAACGTCTGCTTTTCAGCATGTACAGTTGGAATTTCAACAATGGCGTAAGCAGCTTGAAAATAATGATTGGAATGAAATTGTTGAGACAAACGCAGAACCTGATAATTCCATTGAATTCCAGAAAAAGCAAGCAGAAAGAAAGATCTCCACAATCAATGATTTACTTGGAATTATTCAAGATGATTTAACTGAGGTTGGGAAGTTGGAATATATTAAATTAATTCAGTCTGAGTTAGAAGATATTAAAGATCTTCTTCGTTCTTGATAAAATAGTTTAACCCCCGTCAAATGATTGACGGGGGTTTTATTTGCCTATTGTTGATCCGCTTGAAAGTTCTCAATTGCCAATTCAAGCTTAGTCATCTCTTTAAGCATAGCAGCTGCATATTCTTCTTTATAAAACTCCTGCTTTTTAATAATTTGGAGCAATCCCTTAACGAAAAGGATTGGATGATACGAATCGATTTTAAGTGTCTCGTACTTATCTTCATAATCGATATGCATGTCCTCGAGTTTCACTTGTAAATTAGCAATACGCTCTTTTGCTTGGAGCAGCTCTTCATTTAACAACTGTAACTCTTTCCCTTCTTGACTTTTTTCCTGTATGGCATGGAGACCCGCATCTTCACTTCGTTTACGGTCCTCCGCTTCTTGCTTTATATATATCTTCCATTTTTTATTGATCACACGAAAAAGCTCTTTACTATCGCCTATTGACCCTGATTGCCCTAGAAACAAATACCCATCTTCATTTAGAGAATGGTGGAACGACGAAATAATCCGCTGTTTTTGTGTTGGCTGAAAATAATGCAATACATTTCTGCAACTGATAAAGTCCAGATGATGAAAGCCAGGGTCTTTTGCAATGTTGTGAGGGGCAAAGATGATATGCTCCCTTATTGATTTTTTCACCACATAATAATCCTGCATCTTTTCAAAATACTTGTTCAGAATGTCAGATGGAACATTTTCAAAAGCCGTATTAGGGTAGACACCTGCGCCTGCAATCTTTACAGAATCATAGTCCAGGTCGGTGGCGTAAATCTTAAACTCCATCTCCAAATTTTCATCCATCGATTCAATCGTCTCTTTTAACAATATTGCTAAAGAGTAGACTTCTTGTCCAGTGGAGCACCCTGCAATCCAAATTTTCATCTCGCTCTCAGACAAATCCAACTTCTTTTTAATAATCGTTGCAAAAATTTGTTTCTGGATGAGATCAGCCAATTCAATATTTCTAAGGAATTCTTCTGCACTACTTGATGGTTGCTTCAAATCTTGTAAGTTTTGACTTAACATATCTAGTCTCCCTATTAATTGTTCAACTGCTTCTCTTTATCTTTTTTCTATTTTACCAAATTTCAAAAGAATTCTGTAAAAATTTTTCCTACAAAAATCGAGTTTTATTTTACAAGCTTGACTTTATAGTCAGATGATGTATAATAAGAGTTTGGGTACAAGCCCAACAATATTAGTAACTTGATATAGAAAGGAAGAACGTTATGACATTCTTAAGCAATACCAACGTGTCACAAGGATGCACTGGCGTTCCATATAGTTTTTTCACAGAGGCTTAATCGATCTGGCACGGCCTAGGAGCCGTAAGGACGTATGAGAGGTAGGGCTTACGTTGTTTAAGTAAGGGAAACTACCATGGAATTATACCGCGGCAAACGAATATAATACTTTTATGTCATTTATAAATTATGTCCATGTAGCAGGACAACTTATAATGCTTGTGATGAAGCAAGTTACTAATTGCGCTATACATCATATAATTAGCGCCTTTATTCGAATAAAAAAAGGAAAGCAAGTCGTCCCTCGTGATGACTTGCTTTTATTTTTGCATACTATAATTTGAAACTTTTGTAAAACACCTGTATAATTAAATGCTGATTGTCAATTATGCTCGGAAAATAACTATCTTTGTAGATTTATTATAGATTTTAAGGGGGAATTGGATGTCTTTCACAAGCTTATTCATGGCCGAAGAAGAGACAAGAGATAAAGAAGAAATCAAACAGGAACTAGATGACTTGGAATTCCAAATGTTCCGGATGAAAGAAAATATGAAAGAAATCGCCAAAAAGTGGCAAGTAATCGGAATCGATCAAACGAAAGACGATAACTGGGTAGTTGTTTACACAAATTACGACAATAATTCCTGCAAGATCATGCTTAACGATTGCGAATCCGCCTATCGCGGCCAGTGGGATTTCTCCATACAGGCAACTTATGAAAAGGATGACACCATTTTTATCGGTGATATCAAGGGACCGGAAAACAAAGGATACGGTTCTATCTGCATGAATTATCTTAAAGAAGTTGCCAAAGATCAAAATATTCATTGCATTACTGGTGATATTGCAAAGCGTGATTGGGACCACGTAGACCGCCTTGTTCACTTTTATGAAAAACATGATTTTCAAGTAGAAATAGATACGAAAACAAAGTCCGGCGAAATCGTTTGGCAACCTAACTAATTTCATGAAATAAGGGGATGGATGGATTGACTGTTAAAGTACTCGGCTCCACCGTTGATCGCCTCACACGATGCACTCACTATCATTCAGAAAAAGATATCATTGCCATTAAGTTTCATTGTTGCAAAGAGTATTACCCTTGCTACCAATGTCACGGAGAACATGCAGACCATTCAGCTAGAGTCTGGCCAATACATGAATTTGATACGAAAGCAATTTTGTGCGGAAACTGTAAAACAGAGCTGACAATAAACGAGTATTTAAACAGCCAATCGATTTGCCCAACATGTAATGCAGCCTTCAACCCCGGTTGCCAGCTTCACTATCATCTATATTTTGAAAAGTAGAGACCTTCCATACGGGAAGGCTCTTTTTTAATCTTTACAATTTTTTGGATCAGATTTAGTAGGAGGCTGCTCCATCCAGCCATGCTTTATTAAAAGTTTCGCACCGTCTCCAGCAAATGTCATCACTTCACCTATCACCTTTAAGTACATTAAAGCTAAGTCTTTGCGAGGACTTAACGCCATCGATAACCCGTAATTTGCAGTTCCATATGCAATCAGGTGCGTCACATGATTGAGCATAAAACGATTGGAAAAAGGAGATATAGAAGAGTCCAGCACCTCACTTGCATAGGTGGAAGGCACATTGCAATCCTCTTTCAAAAGGATGGTAGAAAACATCGTTACATACTTATTGGCCAAGCTTTTCCCTTTTTCAAAATAAGCGCAAAGCTTTCTATCATCCGTAACTTGCATAAATCCTTTTAGCAAAGCTTTCCCCAACGAGTTGGAACGTACATTTTGAAAAAGCTGATTCATCTCAAATACAGTCAACGGACGCTTATCCAAAGTAAACCCAGCAAAAAAATGACCATTTTCCACAAAATCGACTTGTTCAGGCGTTGTAATATACGGAGGTCTAGAGTAAAGTCCCTTTTCCAACAGCAACCTCTTCCCCATCTCGGTTATTTTTTGGAGAGCATCAATATGCAAGTGAAACACTTCTCTGACATCCTTACGCGAAACTTCCGCTACTGCAAGAGCAAAACCATTCAGTGCAAACTTCGCCATTCCATCAATGTAATGAAGATAAAAAACATCCGAAAAAAGCCGGGGAGCTTTTGTATTGATATCTTCAGAAGTAATGCCTCTCGGAATAGGAAATCTTTCTTTTTTAAAAATATCCATATATCTGTGCACATGTCGCTTGGATGTGTTCAGACATTGCTCTAAAAACCTCGCAACATCCGGATCATCCACATGTACCAAGAAGTATCGAAACATATGATGAACGGACGTTTCAAACAAATAACTGCTCCATAAATGCCCGATCTCTGCTGAAGTAAGTCGTATATGGTTATGGGAATTTTCCATAATTGGAGAAACCCACCTTTCAGATTGTTAGTTAAAATTAGTTTGGTCAATTGGAGGATAATTATGTAAAAGAGAAGGATATTACTGATATCCTTCTGATAAATGATTTTTAACCATTTGGTTGAAGAGTTGTTGTTACACAGATACGGTATGCTTTACAACGTAAAGACGGAGTTCTCAGTACTTCGACCGTTCCAAGTGCCGGTACTACCTCCACAAGAACTGGTTCCATTCCATTCAGCGCCCATACAACCATTGGACATAGAGGCGTTCCCCCGATTGACCCTGTTGATGTTAAACTAGTTGCAATTGATTGCAACTCAGCCACAGTCGGCGTTCTGTAGCCCGTTAATAATGGGCAGTAGCTGGAATCATATTTGACAGCAGCATTAGTAAAAATATAAGTTAAATTTGCTGAAGGTACATTTATAGCACCTAGCATAGCAAGCATTGACCTTAATCCATCACAAACTATCTGCTCATTTCTTCTAACCGGTTTCGGACACTTATCCCTCTTATCATCGCAACAGCAACAATACTTTTTCTCACAACATTCTACATAAACTATTCCCACAATAATCACCTCCCATTTTTCAAACTACTATATAATATGTAAAACGCTAGATTATGCTTGTACTTCTCTACAAAAAAGAAAAAATAGACAAGCGCATTTACCGCCCGTCTATTCTCTCACTAGCAATTAGTCATTGTACTTGTAATAGCGAGATGCGCCAGCACTACAGCAACATTTTTTCTTGTCACGCGCCGCATCTTCCATCGGTGAAACCGCATTGTCCATAGCAGGTCTACTAGGACGAAGATAGCATTTACACTTTACTTCGCAGCACACCTTGCATTCTACATACAATACTCCCACGACTCTCACCTCCTCTATTAATCTATTAAAAGTATATTCATTTAACTAGAAAATGATTGTGTCAATTCCTCACATAACAAAAAATAGACAAGCAATTCACAAGCCTGCCTGCCTTATCAACGTAAAAAAAACCGGAAATAATCTTCCGGGTTGTATCATCGTCTTATATCATTTTTAATTTTGGGCACTTACAGTTATTCCCGATTACTCTGTACCCAATCACTTCAATTCCTTTTTTCTTTAAATAACGAACACTGATGTTTTTTTCAAGATGGCTTGATGCAAGGACGATGACTTTATCACCTTTAAATTGTTGATAGTTACGCTGTAGGTAAGCAACAGGAATATTCACTGCTACAGGTAAAGGTTCTTCCACATAATTATAATCTCTAACATCAACAATTTTTGCAGGACTTGTAAGTTCTAAATTTTTCACACAAGGAACACCCAATACCGGAACATATCTATTATAAAAGTAAACGGAAATTATCAAGAATATCACAGCAACAGAAATGACCAACAACCATCTCCTCCAATACGGTTCATTTGTTTCTTTATATTATACCCCCTTAGGTATAATGTCAACATTCTTGTTTCACGCAAAAAAAGCACATTCCGTATAAGAATGCGCTTAATAATTTTCATATACTATTACAGCTCTGATTTCCAATTATACCTTCTCGTAGGGTTGGTGCTTGTAAGTCCTCCCCCGCATCCACAATCAGACTGACTGGCTGTATTTGCTCTTCTTGGCGCAGCGGAAAATTGCCCATTGTCTGGATTGATGTTATTTGGACAAGGGTCGGAGCAGGTAATGGATGCTACATAAGTGGTGTCGACACTCACAGGCACATTTAATGTCGGCAAGAATAATTGATTTTGTTCTCCAAGTGGTTCTACGCTGTTCAAGGTATTATTAATCGTTGCATTTTGAGTTGAAGCAGATACAATAGTAAGCTGAATATCCCGGTGAGCTGATCCACCTTGAGGAATATCCAGGTTATCGCAAACTATATCAATCATTCTTTGACCTGTGATATCTTGATTCAAAGGCACTTCTTCTCCAGTACGGAATCTGGCTTGGCAACCTCCAAAAGTTGAAAATCTCACTGTCAACCCTGCTGGAATGACTAGTGTATCTACTATTCGCGCAATTGTTCCCGGAGAGTTCGGTGTATTTGTTACCGTTAAGCGATACGTAACTTGATTTCCATTGATAGTGCAACATTTATCAGCTGATAATTGGACTACGTCAAGGTTTAACGTACAGAAATCTGACGCCTGTACGGTGCCTGATACAACATTTGCTCTATTATCAATCAAATATTCTCCAGGTGCTGATACCCCTGTAACAGGCAGAGAATACGTAATAACTCTTTCTCCACCAGGCTCAATTGTACCTAAATTGCCGGTGATCAAAATTCTCCCTGGGACTGAACGGTCTACATTTAGACTAGGATCACTTATTGTGATTGGCCCTAGCGTTATATTCGGAGAAAAGAGCAAGGTATCTGTTAGCTGCACATTTTCCAGAGGAGATCCCCCAGGATTTGTTACTGTAATTTGAAACGCAAGTCTTACCGTATTACCATCAAATACTTCTTCACAACTTTTATTGACAATCAACTGACCTGGAGCAGGACATTGAGGAACAATATAACACCCATCACAAGCAAACGTGTAGTTCACATTTGCCGCTCTTACTCGTATTCCTTGTGTACCATTAGGGTAGTTCCCTACAATTTCCAAGCGGTATTCAACCGTGACACCCTTATCGAAACGGTTATTCGATTCCACTTTCAACCAATTGAAACCAGTTGGCGCTGGGCCATAATTAGGATCAGTAGGACTGATGGTGAACGGAACGGATGTAAACGTGCCACATCCATCAATTTTTTCACTTACTATTATGGTGTTTGCCGGTATGTTTTGACATACAGGTATTACAAAACTACTAATTCCTCTTGTAGCCATCGCGTTATCAGTCGCAAATTTATAAGACCAATAAGACCGGTTCTCAGGTGAAGGCCTGAAGCAAGGGTTTCCTGCTGTACTTCCATCCGGAAGCGTTTGACATGCTGGTTGGATAACTGTTATCCCGTTTTGGGTTGCACAAACACAAAGATTCTCATACGGGGAACAGTTACAATTTTGACATATATCTGCCATTTAAACATCTCCTTTAACATTAGTTTCTACATAGTATGTCTAGCATTCTTTCTTGTATAGACTAACGAATTAAGAGATTTGTCCATTTTAGTAGATTTGCATAAAAAAGCTCCAATCTCTTAAAACTTAAGAGATTGGAGCTTCTTCTTAGATGATCTGAGAGGGATTCGAACCCCCGACCCCTACCCTGTCAAGGTAGTGTTCTCCCACTGAACTATCAGATCTCGTATGCGACTGTAAATATTATTATAGATAGTCGGCAGGTGTTTGTAAAGATAATTTTACAAAACTAAAAACCGCCCCAAACTCGGACGGTTACACTTGCATACCTTTTTCTTTTCTTCCCGAAGCAAATGCATCAATCATCAGGATAATAGCTGTTATAGTGTGTAAAGCCCAACCCACAAAAGGGACCCACCCTAAACAAGAAGCAACGATTCCCCAAATGCTACCATGAAACTTCTGCCCTTCTTTCGCACTAAACACCAACGTAATGATATGTAAAATCAACATAAGTCCCAATGGAGAATAACCAAACCCCATTACAGTCAAACCTCCAAGAACAGGAATAGCTAAAAATGCCTCCATTCCTCCAGTCACCCATTTTAACGTAGTAGATGGTTTCACAAAATCACCTTCCTTTCTTATATTTCAAGTATATTCCTAACTCCCCAAAAAACAACCAGAATATATGTTCGTATTTTTATTGAATATAAAACATATGTTCGTATATAATAATGGTAAGGAGATGATGATAATGAGCCGAACGCTCAAGTGGTATATGAATTCAAGAACACCTATTGAAATAATCTATATGTCCAAAGATGGATCCATCACGCAAAGATCCTTACTTGTGTTGGATATTAACAAAAATAGCGTGACGGCATTCTGTTACCTGCGCAATCAAAAAAGGACGTTTCTGTTAGATAGTATATTATCCTATCGCCCCTTAATTAAAACATACAAGAATGAGGTAATCTAATTGTTTCTCTTGCACACATTCACTCATATATGATATTCTATAAAGAAACACATTTTTACAGGAGGGAGATATTAATGAGAGAAGTAACACTTACAGATATTTTTACACACCCTATTACACAAAAGTATTTGAAGCGCTCCGGGGTTGCGCATGCCCTTGAAGTGGCCAACCATGCCTTTCACTTGGCGTTTAAATATAATGTTTGCGTAGATTTGGCTACGAAAGCTGCCCTTCTGCACGATATCGGGCATTATGAATGGTATCGTCAAGGAAAATGGGACTATGAGCTGTACAGAGAAAATGATATTCATGCAATTAAAGGGGCAGAGCGTGCCCACAAGTTATTGATTCGCTTAGGAGAAAAACCGCAAAACGCGAAAAAGATCTCTGTTGCTATTCTTTTGCATACAGATTCCTACTTGCCTGAAATCGACGTTAAAAGAAGTCCTCTACAAAAAGTAGTGAAGCTTGCGGACGAAATGGACGAGGAAAAAGGCGGAAACCACCACTATAGACAAATTGATAAATCCACTGCGCTCGAAAAAATCAACTACCTTGATCAACTCGTCGAACATTACCTTCCAAAACAACAACTTTCATCACCTTCACATGAACAATCGATGTAACGCACAAGAGGTAGCCGATGCTGCCACCTCTTCACTTGCATGTTTTTGAAAACCCTTACTTGGCAAAATAATATTCATACCCACCTACCACCCTGAATCCATTATTCTCATAGAGCCTTATTGCTCCTTCATTTTTCACGTCCACATCCAACCTTATGGCTTTTTTAGGATACCTTACTTTAATATCATTTACTATATTCTCTAATATTGCACGCCCGTACCCTTTTCCCCTCTGGTCCGGCGTGACCGTAAAGGCGCTTAAATATACTGATTCCTCCTCATCACATACTGTTATTGTCGCAACGGGAGTTTGATCTACATGCACAAGAAACAGCTCATAACCTGGATTTAAAGCATTACGTTCAATTAAACTATTCACATTTTCATCCGTCGGCGGAACATCGAAACCGTCCGATAATAACTTCAATATTATTGCGGTTTCAGAAAGGTCAGCTTTTTTCATAGACATGTTTTGCAGATTAAAATCGTACTTTTTATGATGCTTTTCATGGTACTCCATGGTGAACTCAGAATACACGTAGGTCGCTTCCAACTTTAATGAGAGATGAATGGCAGCGTCAGACTTGTCTGGACAAACAAAAAGCACCTCATCTGCACCACACGTCCGTGTCATTTCTTTTGCACTTTCAAGCAACCTACTAAACCTTCCTTGGTTTCGGTAATTTGGATGGATCATCCCCGCCAGCTCCACCTTTTTAGGGTCTACAAAAGAAAACAAACCTATAAAACCTACTAATTCTTTTTTCTCCCGCGCCAATATAAATCCGAGATGAGTCGCGTCCCCTTTCTGTATCATGGATAAATTTAAACTGGCTCTTATTTCGAACCCATCATGAAGCTCGCATTGTTTTAAGAGTTCAATCAGTTCCTGATATTCCTTCTTAGAAAGGCTGTTTGATTTTGTTATTTCCATCGTTCCCCCCCATATTTCTATGCTTTTTTTAAACACAAAACACTCATATGACATCATATGAGTGCAGAAGGTAAAACGTAATTATTATAGGTCAATCTGTTACTTTTTCAAGGTCTTCCATAATTTCCTCTAAAGGGACATCCAAACCACTGTATGACTCCCGTACAAACCCTTCTTTATCGACCAAAAATATACTAGTGCTATGCATATATTGATCTGAACCTTCTTCTTTAGAAGCCGGCACCATAAATGATACATTTGCAAACCGCTCTATCGTCTCCTGATCATAGCCTGTAACAAAATCCCATGTCTGATAATCCGCTTTATACAAATCACCATATTCCTTTAACGCTTCCGGAGTATCCTTCTCAGGATCGATGCTAAACGAAACAATCGGCACTTCCACGCCTGCTTCTTTCATTTCTCGCTGCACCCTTGCCATATTGGCTGTCATCGGAGGACAAACTGTATCACAATTAGTAAAGATGAAATTAGCTAACCAAAACTCCCCTTCATGTTTAGAACTAGTGAAGCTCTGCTTATCTTGATTTACCCCATCAAGCTCTCCAATCTCAAGTTTCATTGAAAATTCTTCATCTAAATTAACTTCACTGCTTCCGCAACCAGCCAGAGCAAGTAAGATTACAAATGACAATATCGGCCAAAGTCTTTTCAAAAATATTCCTCCAAACTCATAAAAAAGTGTCGAGACCATTATAGCCCGACACCCTTATAAAATGCTAGTTAACAAATTGTGAATCAATGAATTCTGTAAAATCCGGTTTTTCTTTCAAGAATTTAAGTTCAAAGGATGAGTTTGCAAATTCCTGCACCACTTCTGCATCCACTTCATGAGTGAAGCGAATTCTTTCCCAAGCAGAATCAATAACCTCTTTTGATAGTTCTTGATTTGTCAGTTCCTTAATGGAATTGATTGCAATCTCTTTTGCCTCTTCCGGATTTTCAGAAATGAAGTCGACTGACTCTTGATGAGCATCTACTAATTTTTGTACTAGATCTTTATTTTCATCGATCAGCTTCCCGCTTGTTACAAAGATCGTGTTAGGTAAAGTAGTACCGAACGAAATTTCATTACTATCAACAAGAATATTAGCACCGTGCTCGATGGATAACAAGGAAGCCCATGGTTCTGGAACTGCTGCTGCATCTACACTTTCTGATTCAAACATTCCAGCGTATTGTGCAGGATTTCCTGTAACATGCTTCATGCTTCCACCAATACGAGCGGAGGAAAGACCGAAGTCTTGTAAAAATGTTTCCATTTGAACGTCATGCGTACAACCAACACCAGGCGTGATAAATGTAGCACCATCAAGCCCTTCCACAGATGTAATGCCACTTTCCTTACTAGCAATAATGACCGTTCCACCAGAAGAAGCCCCGGCTACCACTTTCACATCCGCTCCACTTACATAGTTGTTCATTGCAGGTCCTGGTCCCACCAAACCGCCTTGAATGTCCCCTGTTTTCAATGCCGTCATAAATGCGCCACCATCAGGAAATGTCTTGTATTCCACTTCATATTTGTCACCCAAAGCTTCCTCGTACATAGCCTTTTCACGGGCAACCATTGCCGGCACGTGATCGATATTAGGAAAATACCCGATAACGACTTTCTCTTTCCCATTGGATCCACTGGTGCTTGATCCACATCCAGCGAGAACCCCCATTAATAGTAGAAATATTGCACTAACAACCAACCAACCTTTTTTCATCTCATTTCCTCCCATACTCGCTATTTATGAATCCAAGCCCCAGCGTTTGATGACATTTTTCTCGAAGCGCTGGAAGATAACTAGATCTACCACAGAACCAATCACACAGATGATGATGATAACGCCGAATACTAGACTCATTTGACCAAAATCAGCTGCATATTTCAGCGTGTATCCTAAACCTGGTCCCATACTCAGTAATTCAGCAGCCATCAGCGCTCTCCAAGCAAACGCCCAAGCAAGCCTCGCTCCTGTCACCGCGTATGGTACAGATGCAGGTAAAATAATCTTCCAAAACATCTCTACACCACTTGCACCCATTGTGGAAGCAGCTTTTATATATAAAGGCGGGACACTTTTAATTCCCATCCTCATATTAATTGTCATGACGAGTGTTCCACCTAAAGTAACGATAAAAATGATAGCTGTTTCATTAAACCCAAACCAGATAATCGCTAAAGGCAACCAGACAATACTAGGTACACTTTGCAACGCAAGGACAAGCGTCCCCACTGTTTCATCTGCCGTTTTTGATTTGGCAAGCCAAATCCCAAGCAGTGTTCCAATGATGAGTGCCAAAAACAGTCCCACTCCGAGACGCTTAAAACTCGCTCCTAAATCATAAAGTAATGTTTTATCCATAAACCCTTGATATAGTGCTACTGCTACATTTGATGGTTTCGGCATCACAGCCGGTGACCAACCGATTATAAGCACCACCACTTCCCAAATGATAAATAAGGAGGCAAAGAATATGAGGCGTTTTACTCCAGCTTTCATCGTCTCAACTCCTCTTCTACAACCTTATCAATCTCTTTTTCCAACATGGCGCTGATTTGCGATTCTAAATGTGCAACCTCTTCATTCGTCCGTAAACGCGGACGGGCAGCATCTACTTTAATGTCTGCAATAATAGTTCCAGGCCTTGTTCCCATCACAAGGATCCGGTCAGAGAGTTTAATTGACTCATGAATGCTATGTGTGACAAACAAAACAGTCTTCTTTGTCTGCAACCAGATTGTTTCCAGTTCCTGCTGAAGACGCAAACGTGTTTGTTCATCTAATGCGCCGAATGGTTCATCCATTAATAGAACCGTCGGATCCATGGCAAGTGCTCGTGCAATGGATACTCTTTGCTGCATTCCACCTGATAATTCATGCGGGTATTGCTTGAGGTTACTGCCAAGCTGCACCATTTTTAAGTAATGAAGGGCTCTCTTCTCTCTTTCTTCCTTGTCTTTCATATCACGGATGGCAAAAAGAACATTTTCTTCTACGGTCATCCACGGAAACAAGGCAGCCTGCTGAAACACCATCCCCCTATCTTTCCCTGGCTTTGTAATCACCGATCCCTTCAGTCGGATTTCTCCTTCTGTAGGTTTAAGTAATCCTGCCACCATCGAAAGCAAGGTAGACTTCCCACAGCCAGATGGCCCCAGAATGGAAACGAACTCTCCTTCTTGGATGTCAACATTTATAGATGAAAGTACTTTGTTTTCAACGTTTTGTTGTGTATAAACTTTTGTAATATTAGAGATCTGTAAAAACAACATTTGCACCTACTTCACACTTTTCATATAATCCACATTACTTTAATCGGATTAATTGGATAAAATATATTATATAACGTATGTGAAAAAGGTCAATATATTGACAGAAAATAATTAAAATAATTTTCTCCCGGTTGACCGGAGTGTAATTTGTCGCAACAAAGCTTACCATTCAACAAAATGGATACAAATGTGCTATAGTATACGGTAAAGCGCTTACCACAATAGATAAAGGCATCACAGGAGGTAATGAACAATGGGGAAAAACGTTGGACGTATTGAGGAGTTCACACTACACAGCAACGAACTTAATGAAGAAATGACACTAATGGTCTATACACCAGCTAACTATTCACCACTATATAAATACAACATCCTTATCGCACAGGATGGAAAAGATTATTTCACATTGGGCCGCATCGGCAGCACCACCGACAAACTGCTTGCCGCAAATGAAATGCAAAATACCATTATCGTCGGTATCCCATACAAAGACGTAAAAGATCGTTGGGAAAAGTATCATCCAGACGGAAGCAAAAACAGTGCGTACATTCGCTTTCTTGCACATGAACTGACACCATATATTGATGAAAAATATCCATCCTATCAAATGGGAATGGGACGAGCTCTAATTGGGGATTCCTTAGCAGCAACTGTGTCACTAATGACCGCTCTGTCATATCCGCATACATTCGGCAAAGTCATCATGCAATCACCTTATGTAGACGAAAAGGTCATGAATAAAGTAGAAGAATTCAGTCAACCTTCCTTCCTATCCCTTTACCATGTAATCGGGACAAAGGAAACGGAAGTTCCTACAACTAGTGGAGAGAAGAAAAATTTCATCGAACCAAACCGTGCTCTCCATACACTAATGAAAGAAAAAGGATTCTCCGTCTATTACGAAGAATTCGAAGGCACACACACCTGGACCTACTGGCAACCAGACCTAAAACAAGCCCTGCCCAAAATGCTTTCATAATTTAAATAAGATTTCCCTGTAGTTTGGAGAGCAGGATATGAGACTACCGCGGGAGGTAGCGGTAGACTTGAGACCCCACAGCGCAGTTGGCCACTGAAAAAGTCTTTGATGTTAGATTTTTTTAAGACACCGCTGTTAATTTCCGCAAACGGCTTCGCTTTCCACGGGGCGACCTTGAGCCTCCTCGGGCTACCTGCGGGGTCTCAACATTGTCGCTACTCCCCCGTAGGAGTCTTCGCCTATTGCTCCAATCAACAGCTATAAATTATCCAAAAGATTGGTTACTAGGTTTTTCAGTGACCTCCAGCGCAGCGAGGAGGCTCAAGCACCGCCCTCTGGATAAACGAATATCCGGAACGGAAAACTACAGGAGTTATCCAATAACAATAGTTATTTAAGCATGAAAGGGAAACTTTTCTATTCTTTTGAAAAAAATTAAGATAAAATAAGAACATAAGTTACTATATTGCAAACGCTAATAGGAGGGATATTGGATGAAATATGGAATAGCAATTTTTCCGACCAAAAAATTACAAGATCTCGCAAACTCATTTCGAAAACGTTATGACGCTCACTACGCACTGATTCCGCCACATGTGACATTAAAAACGGCATTCGAAATTGATGAAAATGATATGAAATCAGTAACCGATGAGCTTGCAGCTATCGCAAAAGATACCACACCAATCCCTTTGAACATTTACAAGGTGAGCTCTTTTGCTCCAGTAAATAATGTCATTTACCTTAAAGTCGATCCAACAGATGAACTGTTATCCTTACATGAAAAGCTTCATTCCGGAAAGGGATATTTTCAAGATAACCGTGAATTTTCCTATGTGCCTCATATTACGATCGGACAAAATTTGTCTGATGATGAACATTCTGACGTTTTAGGTCAATTAAAAATGACCAATATTGAACATGAAGAGATGGTTGACCGCTTCCACCTTCTCTACCAATTAGAAGATGGTATGTGGACGGTTTATGAAACCTTCCGCTTTGGAAAGGATTGCTGACCCTTGCATGTACAAGTTGTAGACACAGAAAAAGAACTGCATGATGCCTATTCTGTTAGAAAAACGGTTTTTGTGGAAGAACAAAATGTGCCTCTGGAAGAAGAAATTGATCAATACGAAGAAGACTCCACTCATTTTTGTTTTGTATGATGAGGACCAAGCAGTAGGTGCTGGTCGCTTTCGAATTGTCGAGGGCATAGGTAAGGTGGAGCGAATTTGCGTCCTTCCTTCTCATCGAACTTCCAAAGGTGCAGGACGACTTATCATGAATACCATTGAAGAATATGCAAAAACAAAAGAGATGCATGTCCTAAAGCTTAATGCCCAAACACATGCAGAACCCTTTTATGCGAAACTTGGATACGAAACGGTTTCCGACATTTTTATGGATGCAGGAATCCCCCACGTGACCATGACGAAAAACATCTAAAAAGATATCTCTCTAAGGGAAACCTTTCGAGAGATATCTTTTTTGTTTTCATACTTTCCCCGCTCCTTACTAATACTACTGTCAAGGACCCAACATAAAGGATGACATAATCATGATGATGGACTACGGTCGTATTGCAGTAGAATTGGTAATCGGTTTCTTTGCACTATTTTCAATCACCCAGTTGCTCGGAAAAACACAAATCACGCAAATAACACCCTTTGACTTCATTTCAGCACTTGTATTAGGAGAACTTGTAGGAAACGCATTATATGATAATGATATTGGTGTTGTAAAAATCCTTTTTACGTTGGGATTGTGGGGAATATTGATCTTTTTACTTGAAACGATTACACAGAAAATAAGGAAAACAAGAGGAATATTAGAGGGAAGACCGTCTATCGTCATACATAAAGGAATCATCAACAAAAAAGAATTAAAAAAATCCAAACTAGATATAGACCAACTTAGGCACCTGCTCCGTTCAAAAGGAGCTTTCTCCATACAAGAAGTCGAATATGCCATTTTGGAAACAGACGGTACCGTCAGTGTATTAAAAAAGCACCAGTATGCTCAACCTCTAAACGAAGACATGAACATTCCTTTAAAAGCGGTCACACTACCTATACCGGTTATCTCTGATGGAGAAATATTAAAGGACAATTTAGATGAATTCAACCTGTCTGAGCAATGGCTTTTAAACGAAATTAAAAAAATCGGCTACCACAACCCAAAAGACATCGTGTTTGCCGAGTGGGAAGAAGGAAAGCCAATTTATGTCATGCCTTATTCAGAAGAAGATGCTACGACCAATTGATTGTTGCAAACAATTAACTCCACACGTCCTTCTTGAATCAATTTGGTTAGGTATGCAGTGACGGCTGTTCGGAACAACATAAATGACGGGACATTGCGGATAGTAAGTCCTTTTTCAGTGCAAGCTTTTGTCACTAACTGTTCAATGGATATGCCGTCTTCCTCTTGATTAACAAGCGTGTATAGTAAGTTTTCGATATCGTGGTGAACCTGTAAATTTTCATCAATAGTAGCAATAAAATCTTTTTCATAACTCCCGTGACCAGGAACTGCTCCTGCACACGGGAGATTTTTTATTTTTTCAAGGCTTTCCATTGTTTGTCTAGCATCAACAATATAAGGAATGCCATGTTTATGTATGACTTCTACACCAAAATAGGCATCTGCAGCAAACAGAATATCCTCGACGATCACGCCTAATTGATGGTAGCTGTGTCCTGGCAAGTCGACTGTTTGAAAGCGCGACTCCCCCACACTCACCTCACCTGCTTCTTCGAGAATTAAGTCCACCTTTATCGGCTTTCCTTCCAAAAACTTATTGCGCCATTCTTGAATTGGATTCACACCATGAAACAGGTACAAAGGCTCTAGCATCGGTTCTTGCAAGATGGCAGCTTCAAATTTAGGTGCGATGGTAAAGACCTCTTGTTGCCTTTGCAAGTATTCCGCTCCACCATAATGATCCGCATGTGCATGCGTAATGAATAAATGCGTTATTGGAAGTTCCTTACTTTTTAGCGTTTTCAGCACTTTTTTCATCGCCTGTTCTTCAAGGCCTGCATCAATAAGCATTCCTTCTCCAGAAGAAAAATGGACATATCCAATATTAACGGACCCTTGAAAATAATAAACGTTATCTGTTATCGGATGAAACTCCACGTAACATACACTCCCCAAAATTTTGGACTTTTATATGGTTTCGTGAAAGAAGCGGCCTTTTCCTGTTATGTCGGCCAATAATTTATCGGAAATGTCAGAATCCTGCTTTTTCTTTTTTTCGATTAACCTGATTGTGTTGCAAATTTCTATGGATTTCTTCCCATGATTGCTGCGGATCCACCTTATAGAAAGCTGGTCTGAATACTGGATCAAGTTTAATCCGTTGTTTTTCTGAAACAGTTCGGTTCGCATATTGTGTGTAGGCATCCATTTGAACTGGTAATACATATCCCATCACATTTCTCCCCTTCCCTATTCTACCTATAAATTTTCCCTGTTTTTGCATAACACAAACTTCCTTTGACTCGTGTTCTCTCTATATAATATGTGGTACTATGGATAAGATTGACGGTTATAAAGGAGTCTACACGTATGAAATCTGCTGTTTGGAAAGAACGAAACATACATATAAAAACAATGGCTAGAGAAATGTATCAAGAGGTGTTCGACGCCAGTGTAAAGGGCGATCTCTCATGCAAAATCTGTGGTGAGAGTGTCAAATTTTTATTTAGGCCTTAGAAAAGAACCTCATTTTTATCACATAGATGCTTCTATTGCTCATGAAAGAAAAAATACCGAAGACAGAAACAGCGGTTACACCAAAACAAGAATATGTGGAACGCAATGGATTTCGTTACCCTAAATCCAGAACGGTTATAGCGGAAAAAGAAACTCCAACAGAAACTTGGAAAGCTCCAAAGCCGCTTACACATCTTCCCATCTTTATTAAAGAACATACGAAAAGCGATTCAAATATAAGTGGGTTTTTCCATGGATTACAAAGAAAAAAATATCTTTTTAGATTCCGCCCAGCAAGAAGCTGTTTCAACAGTAGATGGGCCGCTGCTAGTACTAGCAGGTGCAGGCAGCGGAAAAACACGGGTATTAATCACTCGTGTCGCCTATATGGTCCAGGAGGAAAAGATCGACCCAAAATCCATCATGCTGATTACTTTTACAGCCAAGGCAGCCAATGAAATGAAGGAACGACTGCGATTATACGAGTCACCGGGTTCAAGAATGTTCGCTAGCCTCCTAACTGGTACGTTTCACAGTATTTTCTATCGAATGCTTCAACACCATCACCCTGAGAGATGGAACGGCGACAACTTATTGAAATGGGATTGGCAAAAAGAGCAATTTTTAAAACAGGCCGGTCGCAAGCTTGGTTTGGATGAAAAGGACTTCCCATTTGATCAGGCCATACAGCAAATCGGCTATTGGAAAAATAATATGCAGACACCAAAGGGGATAAAACCGACCAGTAAGCTAGAAGAGCAGTTTAAGAGTTTGTATCAGGACTATGAGGACTGGAAGCGCGAGAAGAATGTATTTGATTTTGATGATATGTTGCTTGGATGTTATGAGCTATTGATGGAAAATCCAGCTCTTCTCGCGAAATATCAGGAAAGATTTCAATATTTTTTAATTGATGAGTTCCAGGATATTAATAAGGTGCAATATGAAACAATGAAACTACTGGCCCAAAGCGGGAATATCTGTGCAGTAGGGGATGATGATCAGTCTATTTATGCGTTTCGTGGCAGTAGTCCCGATTATATATTGAACTTTCATCGAGATTTTCCTTCTACACAAGTCGTCACGCTTTCCGAGAACTACCGATCAACGCACACCATCGTTGCGGCAGCCAATCAGGTAATTGATAAAAACAAGAACCGCCGCGTGAAAAAAATGATTGCTCAACGTGACAATAAGCACTTTCCTGTACTTTTTTATCCTTACGACGAGGAAGAAGAAGCCACCATTATCGTGCAAGATATGAAGGAACAAATTGAACAAGGGGCCACTCCGAATGATTTTGCTGTCCTATACCGGACACATAGTGCCGCACGCGCAATTTTTGAGAGGCTTTCCCAATCCGGTCTTCCATTCAAGCTTGATCAAGATTACGAAAGCTTTTATAAAAGAAGGATTGTTAAGGGTATTCTCGGTTTCTTGCGTTTGAGTCGTGATTCCAATGATGTACAGGCGTTAGCAGATATCCTACCAGCCCTGTTCCTCAAGCAATCAAATCTCCAAGATGCCAAAGCCATCAGTATTTTGGAAGATTGCAGTTTAGTAAAATCATTGAGTAAGTTGACCAACGTACAGCCTTTTCAAGTAAAAAAAATCAATCGGATCATCCCACTATTTAAAACACTTGCAAACGTCTCCCCTTCAGTCGCACTGGAAATGATTGAAAAAGATATGGGCTTTGATGATTACATTAAAAAGCGCGGCAACGAGGGGAACGCTCTTGAAAAAGGCTCCGATGACATTCGTGATTTGAAGGTGGTTGCCCGTAAGTTCAAGACCATCACTGAATTTCTTGACCATGTGGAAGATATGATTGCCAAGACGGATGAGATGAAAAGGCTCAGCAAGCAATACTCCAATGCCATCCACCTCTCCACCATCCATCGTTCTAAGGGACTGGAGTATACGAACGTTTATGTCCTTAGTGCTGTCGATGGCAGCCTTCCTCATGATTTCGCCTTAGAATCCTACCGTAACGGTGAACTCGGGGCTCTTGAAGAAGAACGACGACTATTGTATGTGGCAATGACTAGAGCAAAGGAAACCTTGCAACTATCCGTCCCGATGAATCGCCGTGGAAAAAAGGCATACATGACTAGATTTATTAAAGATATTCTCTAATAAAAAGCGCAAATCCTTCTTCATTTTCAGGATTGCGCTTTTTTCGTTTTGTCAACAAAAACCAGCAGAAAAAGCTTTATTTTTTGAATAGTGAAAAATTACGTTTTATCTGCTCCTATCTGGGTATGTACCCTTTATAGATGAGTTGAAAGGGGAATATTCTTTTGAAAACATTGGATCCTCACCATAACTGTTCCATCACAAAACTGTCCGATGAATCTCTCCAGTTTGCATACGATAATGCGAAGGCGGAAAATCTAGATCACTATTTCATTCAACTACTGGAGGCTGAATTACTGAAACGAAAAGAAGAATGCTTGTACTAATAATGCTCCATTTTTTTATTTAAAAATGATACTATTTAGAGTATATAGATAATTTTTAATAAAGAGGAGTTGTACAATGGCCAACGTCACACAGGAAGAACAAGATCTTCAATATACTTTTCATAGAAAAACCGCTATTAACTTATTCAATGAAGTATGGGATCTGATGGAAAAGACGGACCGTACTTCAGAAGAAGATTTTCAAATGATACATAAAGCCCATGCCTCCCGCTTCCACTGGGGCGAAATCGGCGAACCGGTCAACTTCTCCCGAGGCGAATGGCAAATCTCAAGAGTTTACGCCGTCCTACGTCGAGCTGAACCTTGCCTCGTGCATGCTAAAAGAAACCTAGAAATCGTTTTACAACATGACATCAAGGACTTTGACCTCGCATTCGCATACGAAGCACTAGCCCGCGCATACAGCATAAGTGGTGAGGCTGCAGCAAAGGAAAAGTATCTGAACCTGGCAAAAGAAGCCTCCGCACAAATCAACAAAGACGCCGACCGCAATGTCGTGTTGGGGGACTTGGAGACGATAGAGTAATTTTAGTACTTAGCAGGTGTGAGAGTACACCCCCTGATAGCTGAAGTGCAGGGGGTGAGACTCCTGTGGGAGAAGGGACAGGGAAGACCCCACAGGCGCAGCCGAGGAGGCTTCCGGACCGCCCACGGAAAGCGAACCCCCGGAACGGAAGCTATCAGGGAGTTATCCAGATAACACTAAAAAAACATCTGCCCGACCCACTCCAATAGTGGAAGGCAGATGTTTTCTTACTTCTTCTTCTCATTCAACATCTTCGAAATAGTCCCCATATCAACCGGCTTATTCCCATTTATCAATGTATTAACAATCTTATCTTCCAATTCCTTAGGTACCTTCTTATTCGCCAACGTCGCTACACGAGACACCAAATTACGCACCGTCTGCTCGTCTTTGAAATTCGCATTCTGCATAGAATTAGCAAGCTCAAATACGTCCTTCATGCTCACGCCCGTTTTCTTCTCAATGCCCTTAAAAATATTATTATCCACCAAACATCCTCCTCTCGGATATATCACATTGTATGTGAGAGAGCCTATCGGTGTGCCTCTAATAATTCATCACTCACTACTGTGGCGGTGGACGAAACAGAAAAGCACGGGGACAAATCCCGCACTTTCCTTATTCCCACTAATTAACTATTAATAGAATTTAGATGCACCAACGATGATCAAAAGAATGAATAGAACAACGATTAACACGAATGTGCCGCCTTGGTTGCCACAACCGTAGCCATAGCCAGCGCCACCTACACCATAAGGATAGCCTCCATAGTAACCCATAATCTCGCACCTCCTTAATGAAGATTCCCTATTACTATATGTACTTTTACCAAAACGGTATGGGCGCTTTTACGGGCAATGTGCGGTTTTGCGGAATTTTTTTAGCAAGGGGGAGATCTGGAGGTTACTGTTTATCATGACATCGGGAGATTGATGCACTTTTTCACGGTTGGACATTTCCCAAGTGACCTTCTACATTTCCCGGCACACCTTCTACCACTTTAACCTGCAGCTTCTACCATTAATACGCCACTTTCTACCACAAAAAGAAAAACTTCTACAACTTTCCCGAAAAAACAACAAAAACGAAGGGGACATCTACCTCTCCCACTTCGCATGAATAAAATTCACTCATCATCATCCTCAAAATCCGGCGCAACCGTACTCGCTTTCCCTTCCATCCACCGCTCAAGGTTCCCAATGTATTTTTTCATCTTTGCTTCTATCTGCTGCACATGCATAAATCCTTCATCTGCGGTACTGATATTTATTTTCGCCTGCTTGCCTGCCTCGGTAATTCCTTCATCCACCTTCCACCGCTCAAATAGAAACTTTAAATGTTCTTCTCCAAAATCAAATTCGCTCATCACACTTCACCTCAAGCTATTATATGAATGAAAAAAAAGCCGGTAGCTTAACCCTTTAATAATGGGCGCAGCTTCCGGCTTAGCTCATCAAGACTAGAAGTAGCACTCTGATAAAATGCTCTGTTTACCGATGAACCCGCAGTTACACTTAGAAAAGAAAAATCTGAAGAACATTTATTAAGTGTCACAAGTGTTAACATTTTTTCTTTCAACGGCGCGACTTTTATATGATCATTATATAAATCCACACTCAATGCTCCCCAAGCATTCACTTGAGCGAGAAACACATTTTCCAAAAGAACATTTCGCTTTTCGAGTTCCGCATCCAGCCAGGCCCGGTTTAACCCTATCTGAGCAAGCGACTCATCCAAGATTTCTCCGTCCATAATCACTGTTTGAGGTTCTATTTGATCTGGAGTATCTGGATATAGGTCCCTGTATGTAGCAGGTTGCTTCTCCTTTTTTAAAAGCACACTCAACTCACCGTTTGATTCAAGCGTGGCAAACTCAATATCTTCTACTGAAAATATATCTTTCTTACGCAATTGCTCAAGGAATTCATCAATCGTGTACTTTTCCTTCTTCAAGTTATCTTCCAATATTTTTCCCTCTCGCATAAACACGGTTGAGTTACCTTCTACAAAATCTCGGAACTTTTTATTATGGAGAGAAATTTGTGAGGTCACCAGCGGAAACAAGGACCAAATTAATATACTTGTGACACCGTTCTTCAAATCCAGTTCCCGATCCATCGACAGCGTCCCGGCAATGTCCCCCACCGTGATACCAACAATATACTCAAAAAAAGACAGCTTTGACAGCTGCTTTTTCCCCAGAAGCTTCGTAATCAAAAACAACCCCACAATAATCGCAAACGACCTAATAGCAACCTCTAGCCACTGCGGCACCACAAACCCCTCCCTTTACATAGTTACCCTTTTATATCTCCTTCAGTTTTAAATCTATGTTCGCAAGCAGGTCATCAATTTTCATCATCGATTCGTGGTAGGTGTTTTGAGCCGCAGGGTCACTCGCTTCCATCGCATACACATGAAGATTGTTTCGAATCATCTTCAGACTTGCCCGGTTATAGGTAAGCATCATCTTCTCATCCACCGCAAACAATCCCTTCCTATCCTTTCGGCTTAAATAACAATGCACCGATAAAACCAAACACGATTGCAGCAGAAATACCAGAGCTTGTCACCTCAAACATCCCAGTCAACACACCGACAAGCCCATGTTTCTCAGCCTCTTCCAACGCACCATGCACCAACGCATTTCCAAAGCTTGTAATCGGAACCGTTGCACCTGCTCCCGCAAAGGCAATCAACGGCTCGTACAATCCTAGACCATCCAAAACAGCTCCAGCTACCACCAACGTGCTTAATGTATGTGCGGGAGTTAGCTTGAACACATCGAACATAATTTGTCCGATCACACAAATAAGCCCTCCCACAACAAACGCCCAAAAGAACGATAATAACATCAGCTGACACCCCCCATTCCCATTTCAATCGACACTGCATGAGCAATACATGGGATCGATTCCTTCTGCTGAAAAGAAACCGGAGATAGCAATGCACCTGTGGCAACGAGCAAAATTCGTTTGTACGTCCCTTTTTTCATTTCATTCAATAAATGTCCATACAACACTACTGCGGAACAACCCGCTCCACTACCCCCTGCTAGAACTGGCTGGCTCTTATCATAAATCATTAACCCACAATCTTGATATTGCTCGTCAGTAATCTGCAACCCGTTTTCCTTCAATAGTTCCAATGAAACCTCTCGGCCAATCTCACCAAGATCACCCGTTGCAATCAGATCATAATAAGAAGGATCCCTGCCTGTATCTTTAAAATGAGCTTCAATCGTATCCACTGCAGCAGGAGCCATTGCGCCTCCCATATTGAACGGATCAGCAAGCCCCATGTTAATCACTTTTCCGATTGTAGCTGAAGTAACCTGCGGACCCACACCAACACAGCTCACAAGCCCCACACCAGCACCTGTAACGGTCCATTGCGCGGTCGGAGGCTTCTGACCGCCATATTCCGTCGGATAACGGAACTGCTTCTCTACAGCCGCATTGTGACTTGAAGCACCTGTTAAACAGTACTTTGCTCCCCCATAGTTCACAAGAAAGCTAGCCAGTGCCAACCCTTCCATAGAAGTGGAGCACGCCCCAAATACGCCAAGATAGGGAACTTCCATCGCCTCTGCCGCAAAATTAGATGGCGTCATCTGATTGATTAAATCGCCTGCCAGTAGAAACTGCACATCAGGCAATGACAACCCAGCCTTCTTCAGCGCAGTCTCACACGCTTCTTCCAGCAACACACGATGTGCTTTTTCATAGCTTTCCTGCTCTAGCCACAAATCCTTATGCAGCATATCAAAATCATTCGCTAGCAAGCCATTCGCCTCAAAAGGGCCACCAATAGCAGCACTTGAGGTGATAACAGGCTTATTGGCAAATACCCATGATTGTTTTCCCTGTAGCATCAGAACCCTCCTATCGAGACCACGATGGTCTTCACCAGTGCAACCACAAAGGCTGAGAATACACCGAATAAAATAACCGATCCCGCAAGCTTAAACATATTAGATCCGACGCCAAGCACGAAACCCTCTGTTTTATGCTCAATGCACGCTGAAATAACGGCGTTTCCGAACCCTGTTACAGGCACCGCACTTCCCGCTCCGGCAAACTGTGCAATCCGGTCATACACACCGAATCCTGTCAGCAACATGGCAATAAATATCATGGTCGCTACAGTCGGATTCCCAGCCGTCACTTCGGTAAAATTAAAGAAATATATGTACATCAGTTGTATGGCCTGTCCCACAATACAAAAGAGGCCACCCACCAAAAAGGCAATGATGCAATTCTTCCAAACCGGTCGCTTTAACTCAATCTTCTGTTCCAACTTCTGATAGGCTTTCTGTTCAGGTGTTAGTTGCTTATCCTTCTTGCTCACTTGATGGCACCTCCTATGCTTTTTCTTCTCGTAATGTCTTCATTTTCTCAATCCGCTTTTCCAGTTCTTTTTCTGAGATTTGCTTCTGCTCCACATCTCTTCTAAGCCTTTCTATTTCAAGGCGAATCTTTAAATCATGGGACACGACCACATTTTCATCTGGAAACTCTTTTTCCAGTGCTTTTTTTACTTTTTTTTCAATTTTCTCTGTGAAAAACTTTTGATACTGTGTGACATGAAACGCAACCACCAACTCATCTTCGGTGTCATAAGCCACGGCACCTTTTACCTCTTTAAAGTCTTTGGCAATCTCTTCAGCCCGTTTTTCTTTGTCTGATTTCTCCTTTTGTTCGTTAGAAGTCCTCATGACAGTGTCCTCTACTCTCTCTTTCACCTCACCTTGCCCACACGCTCCTAACACACTCACAAACAACACCAATATCACTACAAACGCTACCGCTTTCACTTCATCACCTCATTTTGCGTCATTACTCTATCTCTTAATATTTATATCTGCCACCGAAATTATGTATCGAAAACTCCACTTTAAAAGGCCCTCCCTAAGGAGAGCCACATTTAATCAATCATTCTTGCCACGATACTTTCTAGAATCCCAGCCACACCTGCAGCACCAAAAATTATCAGCACAGGCTCCCCTAAAAAAGGATAAAACGTCATCAAAAGGTACAAACATGTTGTCACCCAAACCCCGGTACACCAATAGCAGCTCAGAAGTTCTCCAATCCAGCGTCTGAGTCCTTTTCCTTTAATGATGATATATTCCTCTATTTCTCCTTTATCATTCTTCTCCTCAATTTCTTCCATAAAAGGTTTTCGGATAATCCCTGCAATCTTATCCAACACAATCAGCCTGGTTAAACGGAAACTGGCAAGTCCAAGCAGAAGAAACCAAAACCAGCTTTCAAGCAAAAAAATTCCCCCTTTCATATTGATGATATGTATGAAAAGGGGAAATAGTAGTATTGAAATTAATCTTCCTGTATAACTTTCGCTTTTTTACCGCAGCCACAACCGGAGGATTTCTTTTTCTTATTAGAAGAAGAGGATTTATTACTTGAAGAAATCACTTTCACCTGACCAGCTGTAGGTTTTGGTTGGCCTGAATAATGATAGTAGTTCATATGCAACCTCCAATTTGTTCGTAGTATAAGATACTTTATCTTATGCGTTTTCGACAAAAAGGTTTTCCGCATCTATCATCACTCGTATAGGCTTATGTGTTTTTTTTAACATTATTATAGAACCACGATTGCATTCTCGGATCATGTGCTGGAGTTTGTGGAGCTGATTTCTTCTTTTCTAGACTGGAAACCTTCGTGGATTCGTGAATTACCTGGTCCCCTTTCTTTTCCAACTCCCTTACGCACTCATTGACCTTCTTTAAATCATCTGATAAAAGAGATTTCTCATCATGTAGCGTTTTAACTTCCTCTTCCAACTCAGCAACCAACTTGCGGTAAGACTGATTTTCGGCTTCCAGCTGATCATTGATTTCCGCTATCCTTTGGTACCCTTCATGCGCCTGATTGGAGCTTTCAATTTTCACAAGCAACCCTTTCACCGTTTCTTTTACCATTTCGTATTCTTTTTCAAGGTCTGAATTTATGGTACTTTGTTTATCAAGCTCCATCTTTAAATCCTCAAGCTCTTCCGCAAACGCCTCATTCGCCTCAATTGCTTTTAGGTGTGCCGTTCGTTCTATTTCACATTGTTGCTTAAGCTGAAACACTTCATTGCTAATGGTCATCAGTTTTCCCTGATGATCTTCTTTTTGCTTTGCAAGCTCTCCTTTGTATTGTGCAACTTCCTTTTGAAGATTAGAGACTTTTTCGTTCTCTTCTTCCTCCAATTTGACAAGTTGATCTGTCAGTTGTTGGATTTTTTCTTCGTATTCATCTTTTTGTTTTTCTATATTTTTCAAGAGAGACTTACTATTAAGCTTCTCTACATCTGCAGTAAGGCGCTTTACTTCTGCACCTAAATGAATGATTTTCTGCTGTAAAATAATTTTGTCATCGTTTTTAAAGCTTTTCATGCTTATCCCTCCCAAAAACTCTCCCTTTTAAAAGTAATTCCATTAGCTTGGGAAATATGACTAACTGATGCAAAAATAAAATTTGGGTTATTGTCTCAGCACACTTACCCACCAAATTCATACTATACAGTAGTCCCGTAACCCAAATGGGTATTAAATGAATAGGAGGAGTTTTTAGTGAGTCATAAAGAAACTGAAAGAGTCTGCATTAAGGCTCGTAAAGTTTACGACTGGGTAACTCGTCAAGTGCAGGTTTCCCCTAAAAGTATATGTAACTCTGATTTAGAAGGAATCTTTGCATGCGATTGGGAACATGAAGATGATGCAAACATTGCTGACCTTTTATGTGAAATAGATCCAAAGATTGGTCCTTTAGCAGTGGAATGTTACCTATCCGACGATCACGGTCGTAAAATCGATGTAATGGCAGCACACCACCACCGCCATCACAAAGGCTTTATCTGCAAGGAAATCGAGCAACCAGGTGGACGTCAATCTGTTGACGTAGAACTACCAGACGGCACAGAAATCGAATTACAACGCGTTAAAGTTCTAATCAAAGGCTTTGTTACCGTTCAATTAGTAGACGCTCAAGGACGCGTAAGATGCTGCTCCAAAGCATTGCCTTTCGCAAGCGTCCAAACATTCCTACTATGTGCTCCAGAAGGCACAGAGCTAGATTGCCACGTAACATATTTTGAGTGCGATTCTAACCTAATCGCAACAGACGAATTCTCACAACTAGACGTAACACTTGCACTATGCTTAGACATCCAAATGGAAGCAGACGTTAAATTAGAAGTGGAAGCAAAAATCTGCCGCCCACGCGAGGAAATTATCGAAGGCCTAATCTGCCCTCCAAAACAATTTCCAGAACAGTGTCCAGAAATCTTCCCAGCACATAGACGCCCAAGATAACTTCCACATACAAATTAAGCATTTTTTAGAACAGCCAAAAGGATCGGAATACCATCCGATACTCTTTGGCTGTTACTATTGTGTTCATAAGGAAGATTGTCCGGTACATAAGATGGTGTAAACATACTTGTGAGGAGTGTTGAATGGTGGATCCAAACAGTGAGTTGTTTAGAGCAAAGCAACAGGTGATTTATTATAGAGCGGAAATTGGACAGTCTAAAAATAGAATAAGTGAGCTGGAGAGGATAGTAGAGAAGGAGGTTGTTAGGAATAAGTATCTTCAAGCTAAGGTACGGGAGTTGAATGGTGAGAAGATTGCGGAGTTACAAGGGGAGATTCAGAGGTTGCGGAAGAGAGTGATGGAGTTGGAGGTGGAATTGGAGGAAGAAAGGTTAATCAGGAAAGATTTACAGCTATTCCCTTTACATTCAAGTGAAGATAAAAAGGAAAAATCTCTAGACTTTTATAGTATATTTAACTGTTCATTTTTCCTCTCCCCTATTGATAGTTCCAATTTAGATATTCTCAGTGATTTTATAGTAGTCAATAAAGGTAAAAAAAAAATGACAGATGTATTGGTCTGTTTAAAAGTGACCCCCATCCAAAACGTTACTTTATCTGGAAAGATTTCTAATCCAAAATCTATACAACAAAAACAATGCTAAGCAACAAGATATGGATTGGGTATATGCAACAGAGGATTGGAGAGAGATGATAAAAAATAAAGGAGAGTATTGGATTAAATCTATTAAAAAGAGTGAGTTATTACCGCATGAAAAATTGGTGTTTAGTGGGTTTGGAGTTACAGTAAACAATTGGGAAGGTGTAAGGAGAATAAAAGTACAGGGTTTTGTTTATAGTAATGGAATTATTAAAGGAATAGAAAGCCAGAATAAGATTCTGATTCATTTACAATGATTTAAACATAAATCTAATCTACTCTGCACAAGAGAGTTGTAAGCTAATCGAGTAGAGGGAAAATATATTTTAATTATTTTCACCCCTCTCACACTATCGTACATACGGTTCCGTTTCAATTTATATTACATTTTGTACTTTTAGATAATGCTATAAAGCAGAGGAAAATGCCCTCTGCTATAATCTTTTGTGTGAGATGGCTCTGAGAGTCCGATGTACCGATAACTTCTTAAGCAGAAAGTTAACCTTTTCGTATCTTCTTAAGGAATTTTCTAGTTGAACAAGCAATTTGATTTGTTTCTTCGATACCTTCCATCGCTTCAAAATGATAACTCTAATTCAAGAGCGAAGCTTCTTATATATTTCAATCATCGATCTTTTTTATTTGAGATTCTAAAGTAATTAACCCACCAAAGTATGACTTGTTTTAGTTTTAATATCAGGTAGTCAAACCGTATACTCCAATTCGCTTTGTTAATTTTCGAAGCTACCTTTGGAATTTTGTCATGGAAGACTGTATCTAAAAATTTTTCAGAATCAATGCCACACCCCAATCGTGTCCATCTGTAGAATTCTAAACTTATAATATTTGTAATCCCACAACTTCTTTTCGGTCTAAAGCAGTTACTGAATTTGCTGAAGTGCTATTCAAATTGGACTGTATAGTTGATGAAAGGCTTATTGAACTCCACTATCCACTATTGTTGGCATTCCCAATTTGCGCATCTTGCCATTTTCTTTTGGGCTTGCTCTCTTAAGGCAGCTTTGGGTTTGTATTTTCCTGTTCTGATGCGCTGATTCAGTTCTTTTTTTCTCTTAAAGTATTGATTTAATCGTCGACCGTTAATCCATCCACCCCACTCGCACCTTGTTTTTATAGACACGTAAGTCGGCTTCGTTCATATTATGATTATTTAGTAATTTTTCTAAAAGTTTCATACCGTTTCTCCTATTACTCCTTTTGTGTTACCTTTTAGGTACGCTCAAACTTTCGCCATTAACTCGGAGTAGTTCACTAACGCATTCGTGGTGTCGAACACTTTAAATTGTTCAGATCTTCATGAATAATTTGACTTCTGCTCTGTTCGTAGAGCCAAGATTTTATTCCACTTCCTCCAGCCCTTACCTCCTGATAAGTGTTCTTGCGCTTCCTTAGTGGTTAGGCGATGAGTACCCCAATAGTTAACTTTCACCACCTAGATAATTGCCATGCCCGGCACACATAGAAAAAGCAGCAAGCTAATATTGCTTACTGCTTCTTACTTTTATTTAATCTCCAGTTGGAAAATTAATCAACCTAGGAGTTCCATTAGGCTCACAACGGTATTCATTTACATCACGAACACAATCATGGTCATAAGGGTCTACTAGAGTTGGACGTGTTGCTGTAATAGTGGTACGCAAGATAGCTTTAAATAAAAGTAGATTGATAACAAGGTTACCGTTTTCAATCTGGATTAATTCCTGATCAAGAGTTGCTTCTACAACATAAGGAGTTTCCGTTACCGTATCTCCCGGGCAAACTCCTGGGCAGTCTGTATGCTCTTGGAAATATATACGAATTGGCAGACTTAATTCCAGAACTCCGGCTATTCTTACCTCAAGAAATGCAGGAACAAACCCTAAATTAATGATTTTGTCTCTGACGACTGTAATTTCGCTTTCAATTTCGCTGAAAACAGGTCTTACCCTGACACTAATTAAGCCAGCTAGAATTTGAGCTGCAGTAACAGTTACACCTAATAGAGGGGTTAGAATTCCAGCAAGCGCTTCAGGAGTAATAGAGCCTACACCCGCTGCACCCAGTGGACCAATAGCAAACGGGAGTGCAAATTCTGCCGTCTTTTGTACTGACTTAGAACAAATCACCTTATTAACTAAAACACAGTCGTCTTTATGCTTAGGTTTCCCACAGCAACTGTCCTTTTCATGTTTACAATGATCCTTTTCACTCCATCTTTTCTTTTTTTCATAATAAAAACTCATATCTTCTTCCTCCTTGGAATATTAAATTTTGTTGGTATTTTCATACCTCTCGCTTATAGTATATTGTGGTGCACAGGGGTTGTATCAGCGATTGTCCATGGGCGATGGTACATTTTGATAGGGAATGTGAATACGGGCTGATAGATTTCTGCAACGTCTAGATCCTTGCTACATAAGCATTTGTGGGTATTTTGCTCACTAGTAAATACCCAACTAAAAATAGTACCCCCACCCTAAAGTAGAGATACTAGGAAAACAGTCTAATATTTAAAAGTAACATTTCCACGTTTTCTTTTTCTTTTCTTGCTTTTTGTTTCTTTTTTCAATTAATTCCTCTGATACTAGTTTCTTTTGACCCATCACACGTATAGCTTTCATCTTCCTTCTCACTCCTTTCTTCATGTCTATTTACAAATTATTCAGTTTGGTATCAAAACGTTTGTACTTGTTCTTTTTTATAGAAAAAAGGGCTGAAACACATGGACACATTATTACTAGTTGAATAGATTAATAAGGGAGTCTAGTTGCCAATTTTACAAATAAAGGAGGCTTTATAATGGGAATACTTTATGTAGAAAGTTCACGTCATGAAGGGGCTTGTTGCTGTTTCAGATGTTCCACGAGAAGATCTTCCTCTCCACAGCGAAACTGCGATAATTCTAATTCCACTATCCGTTCATTAGAAGAAAGAATTGTAGCTTTAGAGAGGCTAGTGGCACGTAATGCACAACTAATTGCTGAAAATAGAAGGTTGATAAATGAAATAGAAAATGGTGATCTTACACCAGGTGAAGTAAGAGGATTTTTCGAAGAAAACGAAGGTGAGGTCGTAACTGTTGCCGCAACGTTTGGAACGGTTACCGGAACGGTCCTTACAGCCGGTACAGATGTAGCTGAGGTACTTGCACCTGATGGGGACGTCATTATTGTTCCATATAGAAGTGTAGAAACAGTATAAGGACGATTGGAGGAAAGAACATGAATTTTGCAGAGATATTAGCGCAGTATATTGACAGAGCAGTGGAAGTCTACCTTCCGAACCAAACACCTTTTGGACGTTTGCGCTCTGTAAACGGAAATTCCATGGTGGTGGAAGTACAAAACGGCTCCTATGTAACTCCAACCGAATTGGTCACCATCTTCCTAGACAATGTACAAGGCGTCCGGGTAATAGATGAACTCAATTTGCAATAAATTAAAAGGAGACGATAACTATACGGATCGTCTCCTTTTATATAGATAGTTCTTTTCTAACCCATTCTCTCCACTTTTCGAACATACCCTTTTGTCCTTCCGTAACACTCCCTTTTCTTAACCTTCTATGATATAAAAGTCTATCCACATGCGCTACTTTCCCGTGCTTACTTATCGCACATAAGATATAGACGTCCTCATACAATCTACTTTGATAAATATCCTTTGTGTGCCATCCCCCAATTTTTCGTAATGTATCTATTCTATAAATCCGCGGCGCAAGTGGATAGGCATTCTCCAAATAAGTTATTGCTTGGAAATTTGACATCCCTTTTATTACTTTAGAAAAAGAAAGCTTTTTATCGCGAAATTGTTCTCTCCATTCTACATAATTCCCATAATATGCTTCTACTCCAATCTCAACAATCTCATCTATATTTTCTAATGCTCCCTTTGGCAACCAATCATCAGCATCGAGCTCTATTAACCATGTACCCTTCGCAGTTCCTAACGCAATATTTAGACAGAATGCCTTTCCCTTATTTTCTGTCAACGAAATGATATGGATATTGGGATGGTTTTTATAGGGTCTAAGCATTTCAAGAGTCTCATCCGCTGATCCATCATTAACAATGATTAATTCCCAATCGGAAAATTGTTGGTCGATTACACTTTCTATCGCTTTCGGAAGATATCTCGCATCATTATAGGTACAGATTACTACACTGAATTTCGTTTCAGTATTCATTCCCCTAAAATATCCATTATATCCGCGCATATCATAACACCACCATCTCCCCTGCACATACACTATATGTAGAATATGTTCACTTATGAACTTGTAGTCGTTAGAAAAGAGGGATGATATTGGACATTATTATCTTTCCACCTATCATCGATTGGACCTTCATGAAGCAACGTCCTCAACAGTTGATGACAAGATTCGCTTCAAAAGAATATTGTGTTTTTTACTGTAATAAAACTCAAGCAGAAAAAAGAGATGGAACAACTCCTTCCTAACCTTTATCTCGTTCATAATCACCATCATTGGGTAACAGAAACCCTTCCCCTTTTTAGAAAAGAAGGAAGAGTTGGAGTTTGGTGTTCCTGGCCTAAACTTGCTGATACTTTAGATATTTATCGGGCAGACTGGATCATCTACGACTGTGTAGATGACTTTGCAATATCTTTGCAACATGAAAAAGAAGTGGTAGAGAAAGCTGATGCCATTACATGCACAGCCCATCGGATACATGAAAGGTTAAGGAAGATGTATCCCGATAAAACGATTAAACTTATTCCCAATGCCTATGACGAAAGTATGGGACTCCATTTACAGAAATTAAAAACTCCTATGTCCAAAAAGGTTATCGGCTATATCGGCGCATGGGCACCATGGGTTGATGAAGCGTTGATACGTAAGCTTGCATATGCAGTTCCCACTAGCAATATTGTAATAATAGGAATTGAATTTGATAAAAAGTTCCGGTTGCATGATGTCCCGAATATCACCTATTTAGGGCACCTTCCACACGACGAATTAGCAGAGCACCTTCAAACTTTTTCCGTATGTCTCATTCCTTTTAAGGTGAATTCTATAACGCTTGCGACCAACCCGGTGAAGATGTATGAATACCTTGCCACGGGTAAACCCGTCGTGTCCACCAACTTACCAGAGTGTAGAAAATATGAAGAAGTTATATCAATCGGTACCAGTCACTTGGATTTCATTGCAAAAGTAAAGAGTCTTTTAGAAACCCCAGGTGATGCCACCCCTCGCCGACGTGTTGCGTTATCCAACACTTGGGAACACCGATGCAATAGCATTCTTTCCTTAATAGAGGGAATTCAGATTAAAACCATTAGAGAGGACGACTAAATGTGATGAAAATAGCCGTCATAGTGGGAACGAGGCCAGAGTTGATTAAAATGGCCGTCTTGATCAAGGAATTAAAAAAACGAGATCCTAACCATCTCTTCATTCATTCTGGCCAACATTACGATTATTTTATGGATGGCATGGTGATGGATTTATTTGAACTGCCAAAGCCGGACCATCATTTAAGCGTCGGATCTGGCTCACATAGTGAAACAACCGCAAAAATTATGTTGAAGATGGAAGAACTTATTTTAAAGGAGAAAATAGATCTTGTTGTCGTGCATGGGGATACAAATACCACACTTGCTGCAAGTCTTGCTGCCTGTAAAACGGCTACGAAAATTGCCCATGTAGAAGCCGGTTTAAGAAGCTATGACAGGTCTATGCCGGAGGAAACCAATAGAGTGCTTGTGGACCACCTTTCCAACTACCTTTTCTGTCCAACTGAAGGCGCAGTGGAAAATCTATCAAAGGAAGGCATTAACACAGGCATCCACCTTGTTGGCCAGTCAATCGTGGACGCCGTTACCTACATTTCGCAAGGCATCACGCCAGTCATACTAGAGAAGCATTCATTACAATCCGATTCTTACCTGTTTGTCACATGCCATCGCCAGGAGAATACAGATAGCAACTTACGTTTAAATGGGATTATGGAGGCCCTCCTACATCTAGCGACTCACACGCCCTATACAGTGGTCTTCGCTCTACACCCAAGAACAAAGAAAATACTCATAAAAAATAACATCCTAGTATGGCTTATTAATCACCCAAACGTTCTCGTACTAGATCCACCTCCAAATTTTCAGGAAACCATCCATTTGCAACAACATGCCAAAATCGTGCTAACAGACAGCGGCGGGTTGCAAGAAGAATCTTGTATTCTAGGAACCCCATGTATCACCCTTAGAGAAAATACGGAAAGACCTGAAACAGTGGATTGTGGTGCCAATACACTTGCAGGATATGACAACAAAAAAAATAATACAAATAGTTGAGACCACATTAAACACGCTAACTAAATGGAAACACCCTTATGGAACGGCAGGTATCAGCGCTAAAATTTTGGACATCATGACAGGAGGATCCACATGAAAATCTTCATCCATGGCTTTTACGGAGCAGGAAATGCAGGAGACGATGCCATCCTTGAGGCTATCATAGAAACGATTAAAGAAATAAATGACAAGATCGAGATTGTCGTAAGTATCCGCTCCAAAAACATCCCCGCCTATTATGGCAAAGAATCTATTCAATATGTGCTTGGTACGGACATACCGGCTGTAAGCAAAGAACTGGAAACCTGTTCTCTTCTTATCGTGGGTGGAGGAGGTCTGTTTCAGGATTATAACTCCTTTGACCCTGGCAACCTATTTACGAACCAAAGAGGGGCTATCAACTACTACACGTATCCTATCATTCTTGCGAAAATGATGGCTATACGCGTCATGTTTTATGGGATTGGTGTTGGACCGCTCCAACAACCGATCTCCAGAACCGCGATGAAGTGGATCGGTGAATTGGCAGATGATATAACCGTCAGGGATATGGAGTCTTATCAGTTGTTAAAAGAAGTGGGCGTCACTAAGCAAGTATTGACCGCAGATCCAGTGACCCGGCTTGGTTCTACTTTTACCAATGAAGGCAATTTGATTAACATCAACAAACAGGTGAAAGTCGGCATCAATCTGAGAAACTGGACATACGCAGAACAGGACGCGAAATTATTTCAGCAGCAGTTTATTCATTATCTACACTTATTAGCCAAGACTGTTCCCATTACCTATTATGTGATGCCTTTTAATAAATTGCCTTCAGAAGTGGTGAAAGCAGAACAAATCGCCAAAGAACTTGGAAACGCGGAAGTACTGCCGTATAGCTCTTCGCCTAAAAAATATAAGTACCTTTGTAAACAATTGGATTTGATGATTGCGATGCGACTTCATGCTAATATCTTTTCTATATATGAAGGAGTTCCAAGTGTAGGAATATCCTACGACGGAAAGGTAGAACAATTTTTCCAGGAAATACAGTTACCTACCTACTGTCATTCCTTATCAAACTATGATTTATCCTCCTTCAAACAGATTATTCAGGACATCCTAAACAACCCTGGTCATCACAAAAGAGTGGTGCAGGATAAACTCGCCATTCTACAAGAACGGGAAAAAATCAATAAAGACGTACTTACAAAAGCAATTGAGTTGAGCAGGCATGACTAGATCTTTAAAGATTGCCTTTATAGGACGATATACAGAGGGAAGAACAGGGATAGTAAAAAGTATTTTTATGGGACTTGAGGAAAATGGACATGAATTATTAGAAATAAACCTTTCTCAACGAACTTCTTTAATCTATAATCCTCATAAAAACTTTGGCGGCCACGGTCCTGTCTATGTGAAATGGGAGTTAATAAAAGAGGAAATTACCGCTTTTAAACCAGATGTTATTTTATTCTGCGCCGGCGGATTGACTTTTGAGAAGACTGTCTTGGAGGAATTAAAAAAATATTGTACAATCATCGGATTTACATTAAGTGACCCAGATGTTTTTCCGTCTGTTCAATCCTTTGTGGGAGAATTTGATCATCATACAACCAACTCCCCTCTAGCTATGGAGATGTACAAGAAAGCTGGAATCAACAACACCCATTATATGCCCTTTGCTATTGATTCAAGGTTTTTCACCCCACATAAGCCAATCAATAAATATAAATCTGATGTATCTATTATTGGACATTTCCGTCCTAACCGGTTGGAAGCAGCAAAAGCCCTTCAGGAAAACTTCCGTTGTAAAATATTTGGAAGAGGATGGCCCCTCCCTTCCATGGGACCAGTTTATGATGATGAATGGTTCAAAGCCATGTATTCTACTAAAATGGTAGTCAACTTTCCTTTGACAGGGGCTGGATACACCAATGTTAAAGTAGGTATATTCGAAGCCGCCGCGACAGGAAGACTTATTTTTACTGAGTACTTTGAGGAGATGGAACATTTTTTTGAGTACGGAAAAGAAATAATCGCATACTCAGATGAGGCAGACTTGATTAAGAAAATTCGATACTTCCTTCAACACCCTGATGAAGCAGAAGCAATTGGGTTGGCAGGACAAAATAAGTGTGCAGAAAAACACACTTGGAAACAGCGTTTAGAGACTTTCTTCCAAAAAGTGCAACTTAAAACTCCCGAAAAAAAATGGGAAGAAAATTAAAAAGAGGTCTTTTACAGAACTTGCTGTAAAGGACCTCTTTTCATACCCTCTTATTCAATTAGCTTTCTACTCTTCCTCTTCTTCTAAATCTGCAAGGGCATCGACGTCTTCTTCGCTGTATTCCACTGCTATATTAACCTCTTTAGCCTCACCATTCTTAACTGCTTGCAACACAGCCTTCAATGCCTCTTCCGCACTAAGCTCCGGTGACAGCGTGAATCCTCTTTTAAATACAACCTTTAAGTTGGCATGTTGCACTTCAATGGACATATCCTGCTCACTCCCTTAAAGAAATAGCCATTTATAGTCATCATATGCTTGCAAAGCCATGTTCATGAGTCAAGGAGTGAAGGAGTGAAGGACGTTTATTAATTGGAGTTTCTTAGTTCGACCAGCACATCCCTCATCTTCTCCAATTCTTCCTGTTTGACCGTAATGGTATCTTCGAGCATTTTTTCATAAATCTTTAAGATTAACTGTCCATATTGTGTTCCCGGTACCGCCCAACGCCCATTCAAATCAAACCATCCAGGAGCAATTCCTCTTGTGACAAGGTCAAAACGCGGATCAACTTTAGGATAGGTTGTTGGCAGCGGCTCGCGATTTGCATACGCGTAAAGGTGCTGAATATGAGCAAGAACCCCTTCTTCCGGTGTTGCGAAAGTGGCACCTCGTACCTCTCCACCTGTCGCACCGATTCCTGAATAGTTATTTTGCTCTGGTTTCACGGTTCCTGTAAATCGGAAATAGTTTGTTTCGTGGATGGCCTGTGCAAAGGCAACATCCCCTCTGATGTTATAAGCATTTCCAAGTTCGATATAATACTCTCCAAGCAAAGGGGCATTCGGATTAATTGTTTTGACAAAGGTATCTAGTTCTTCGGCTTTTAATGCAGATTGACCTTCAATGGATAGTCCTGTTGGTTTTGGAGCATTAGGTGGAGCAGGCGGTGTTGGTGGTGTTGGATCTGCTGGAGGGGTTGGCGCTGGTGACATAGTGGTTTCAACTAGGATGAATGCTTCCACTCCTAACTTCTTAATTTGGTCTACCAGATTTTCGGCATTCTCCCTATCTTTAAATGCACCCGCTTGCACACGAAAGTATGGCGCACCGTTTAAGGTCGTTATCGCAATGAATGCCGTGATACCTTTTTCCTGAAGAAATTTCAGTCTGGCCTCGGCATTTTTTCTATCCTTAAATGATCCTGCAATTACTTTATACAAATTGGTAGTCACCTTCC
Source organism: Bacillus sp. m3-13 (assembly GCF_000175075.1). NCBI lineage: Bacteria > Bacillati > Bacillota > Bacilli > Caryophanales > Bacillaceae > Bacillus > Bacillus sp. m3-13. The sequence continues at coordinate 19,296 of NZ_ACPC01000010.1, read as the reverse complement.
TTGGCAGGGCCAAAGCTTTGGCAATACCTTCCCCGATGGCAACCGACACATCTTCTTTAAACGTTTCATGCTGGATGAGCGCTCGATCCTCAGTGCTATCTAGAAACAGGATCTCCAACAGAACAGATGGCATCGACGTTTCTCTTAACACATGGAAGTTCGCCGCTTTGACTCCTCTATCTCTTCTATTGTATTTACCTGTAACCACATTAATGACTTCTCTATGGACAATTTCCTGAAAAATCTTTGATTTACTAGATAACGCGTTGCTACCATTAAAACGATAGCTTTCAAAGCCTGTTCCGCCGCCAGCGTTATGATGAATAGAACAGAAATAATCTGCCTTAACTGAGTTTGCAAGATTAGTTCTTGCTTCCAAGCTGACTGTGGAATCCCCTTCTCTTGTCATCATCACCTTTACTTCATATTCTTTTTCCAAATATGCTCTCACACGCTTGGCAATATCCAAATTCACTACTTTTTCTTGGAGCCTCTGAAACACAGCCCCGGGGTCCTGTCCACCATGACCAGGGTCTAACACTATCAATTTCATCTGATGATTCCCTCCTTTTGCTATAGAATATGCTAGAGTTTGGAAGGTGGTATGGGTGAATGCAACTTTTAATAGAAGTTTTGATGAAAAATTGCTAGAAAAGATATATTTCTAGTAGTTTCCTTTTTATGGGACAAGTGCCTTTCCGGTGTAATTCTTACTGAATAAGATATACTAAAGGAGGGAAAAAGATGGGTTTATTTTATGAGAAAAAAGATTTCTGTTGTACTAAGAAAAAAGAGGATACTAGTTGTTTTTGCGGCAAGTACATTGAATCATTTATTGGAGAGAGAGTAACAGTAAGTGTAATTGGTGGACCAGGCGGGGGATTTCGAAGAACTGGTATGTTAATGGACTTCTTACCGAAACCTGGTATTATTATTTTAAATGCTGAAACTGAAAATGGTCCTGATCCTGATCCAGCAGCCACTCTTCATATATGCTGCAAATATGTGTCTAGTATTTCCAGAACACCCCTATAATTAAAATACCGCTAAGACATATGTCTTAGCGGCTTTTGATTTAAAAGATGTGATACCCGGAATCCACGTGAATATTTTCCCCAGTAATCCCTCTTGACAAGTTACTGAACAAAAACAACGCTGTGTCCCCGACTTCTTCTTGAGTCGTCACTCTGCGCAGTGGAGCCGTTTCTTCGATCTCTTTTAAGATAGAGTTGAAGTCACTTACACCTTTAGCAGAAAGCGTACGAATTGGGCCTGCGGAAATGGAGTTTACGCGGATACCCACTTTTCCAAGGTCATTGGCAAGGTATTTCACGCTTGCATCAAGGCTCGCTTTTGCCACACCCATGACGTTGTAGTTTGGAACCACTTTTTCACCGCCAAGGTAAGTCAGTGTTACGATGCTTCCACCTTCTGTCATGATTTCTTTTGCTTCTTTAGCCACAGCTGTTAAAGAGTAAGAGCTGATATTGTGCGCAAGCAGGAATCCATCTCTAGTTGTTTTCATGTAATCGCCTTGCAACTCTTCCTTGTTCGCGAAAGCTATGCAATGCGCCAGTCCATGTATAACTCCGACTTCTTCTTTGATCTGTTGGAAACAAGTATGAATTTCCTCGTCCTTTGTTATGTCACAAGGAAGTACCAACGAATCGTTTCTATCAAGTGATTCTGCAAGTTCACGAACACTTTTCTCTAAACGCTCACCTGCGTAGGTAAACACAAGACGTGCCCCTGCGTCATGTAAGGAACGTGCAATTCCCCATGCGATACTTCTTTTATTTGCTACTCCCATTACTACATATGTACGACCATCTAAGGATAAGTTCATTGTTTTATATCCTCCTATTTATATAAGTTATTAGTACCTAGTCATAATTATAGCATATAGTTGTCCAAATGCGAATTAAATCTTTTGAGAAAAAAAAAGCAGCACAGGTATCTTCCACCCTGCACTGCTTCCTACTAAATCAAATTAAATCAATCATAATCCCTGCCAAGCAGTACTTCTTTCGGAATCTCCGTTCCTCGCGTACCACGCAGATCTTCTTTTTCCTCTCGTGGATAGAAGATGATAAAACTTTCCGGATTGATTTTTGCAAGTTTACCTGGGATCTTCTCCAGCTGTGGATGCCAGCCTGTCGTCCCTCTTCTTGCACTAATCACAACAACCAGATCATCCGGTTGCAAGGTCGGCAGCTTGTTTTCATAGAGTGCCGTCCAACCTTCCACCCATTCCACAACAGTCGGAGGATTAGGCTTAATTTCGCGCATATGCGCTTTATAAACATCAGGGAACCCTTTGATGACATAGCATTGAATCGTCGCGCCAAGATTGCTGGCGATTAATTTTATGGTTGCCAATGCATCCCAATAACCTGGTTTATGATCAATTCCTTTTGGGAGAATCAACACAATCCGCTTCGTCGTATTCAACGGGTGCCCTAGTTTGGAAATAAGCACGGACACATTCGTCTGATCCAGCACTTGGTCGATGACACCGCCGAAGATTTTCTGAGGAGCGGTACGTTCTCCGTTCCAGCCTGCTACAAGTGTCGTAATGCGTTCTTCAGCAATGGCACGGTTAATCCCAATCGCAATGTTTCTATCTACCCTTGTCGTCACGCGGATTGGAACATCTGCCCCGCTTGAATAGGAAACCGCCTGCCCTAGCATTTTCTCCGCTTTTGCCACATCCCCATCTGCTACCCACATGTCCCGTTGCACCACACTCAGTGCATATAACGGATGCTCGACAGAATTAGATTGTCGGATCACAAAAGCAAGGTCCATCAAGGACTCCATTGTATTCGGGTTGGCAATCGGAATTAAGATACGCTCTGGTGCATCCCCTTTTTGCACTGGCAACATTTCTTCTTCGAGTGCGAGTTTGCGGCCATATTTTTCAACCAAATACGGACCAACTATACACGTAATCAAAATCATGATGATAACTCCATTGACTGTTGCCTGATCCAACAGTCCGACATTAAACCCGACAAGCGTCGCTGCAAGCGTTGCGGCAGCTTGTGGAGTCGTAAGGCCGAATATCACCATTTTTTCGTCTTTGGTATATTGGTAAAATTTACTTGTTAGCGCTGCGGCAATATATTTACTTAATAGTAGCCCTAGCACGATGGCAATGGTTAAAACCCAAGCTTTTGCATTGCCAACAAGTACACTTAAATCCATCAGCATTCCAACCGATAACAAGAAAAACGGAATGAAGATGCTGTTTGCTGTAAAGCGAATTCTGTTCATCAGTGGTCCCTGGTCAAAGATGAAACGGTTCAAGGCAAGCCCCACTAAAAACGCCCCGATAATCGGCTGCAGACCTGCAATAAGTGCCAATGATCCCGCTGTAAACAGCATGACCATAACATAAATGAACTCCCCGGTTCCTTCTGTGGCCACGTTCCGGAAAAACCATCTAGAGAGAAACGGCGTCCCTAAGAATATAATCGCAACAAACACAATCAAGGAGAAGGTCAATTTTACACCAAAGTAAATATCCAACTCTCCTGCTGCTGCCCCCGTGATGACTGCAAGCACCAATAAGGCAAATGTATCCGTTAAGATACTGCCGCCAACCGCTGTGGTAATGGCTTTACTTTTCCCAATTCCGAGACGGCTGGCAATCGGATAACCTAATAGAGTATGCGACCCAAGAATTGATCCGATTAGAATGGCCGCTGCCACACTGTAACCCAGAAGCAAGCTGATGGCCGTCCCGACCGCGAGCGGAATCCAGAATGACATCAAACCAAAGACAATGCTTCGGTTTCGATATTTTTTAAATCCATCTAAGTCCATTTCAAGTCCAGCAATGAACATGATGAAAAGCAAACCGACTGTTCCAAGCAGTTCAATCGTCGAGCTTCTCTCCAGTACTGCCAATCCGTTAGGTCCAATGATGACACCCGCCAAAATCGGTCCAATCAACCCCGGTATACGCAACAATTTCATGAAATAGGGAAAAATGAAAAAGATAATCATGGCAATTGTAAATACTAATACCGGTTCCTTTATTGGTAATTCAAACATGCTATCTTCCCCGATCATTTCTTTTTTGTATGTAATAAGCAAGAATTATATCACGTTTTCACTACGCTAATACAGTAATCTAATAAATTCTTCATGTAAAATTTACAATGGTGGTAGAATGAAGATATTAACAATAGTATGAACTTTTTCCTTTTTTCTCACTCATTTGTATGGGGAAACTGGGATAGATATGTATATAAAAGGAGTGTTTTAGCTTTATGAAAATAGATGTCATCGGTGATATTCATGGGTGTATTGAGGAATTTAAATCCCTTCTAAATGACTTAGGCTATTCAGAGGTCAATGGTCTTTATAAACATCCTGAGGGACGAAAACTTGCTTTTGTTGGCGATCTTACTGACCGAGGACCTGATTCGGTTAGCGTGGTGAAGATTGTGTATGCGTTGGTCGAAGCGGGACTCGGCTATTATGTGCCAGGCAACCACTGCAACAAGCTTTATCGTTTTCTTTTAGGAAACAAGGTACAGCATACACATGGATTGGAGACGACTGTGGCGGAATTCGAGGCGCTTTCTGGTGCAGAACAGGGGCGTTTTCGCCAGATGTTTATTAAGCTATACGAGGATTCACCCCTTTATCAGGTATTGGATAATGGCAAACTAGTTGTAGCGCATGCCGGCATTAAGAAAGATTACATAGGTAAAGAGGATAAAAAGGTGAAAACTTTTGTCCTTTACGGCGATATTACCGGTGAGTTCCATGAGAACGGCATGCCTGTTCGCCGCGATTGGGCACAAGAGTATGACGGAGAAGCCTGGGTTGTCTATGGTCACACGCCAGTTCGCGAAGTGAGAATCGTCCATAACACTGCTAATATTGATACAGGTGCAGTGTTTGGCGGTAAGCTTTCCGCACTGCGCTACCCTGAAATGGAGACGGTTTCTGTGGAATCCGGGATGCCGTTTGTGAAGGAGAAGTTTCGAGAGTTGTGGGACTGAGAGGGACGTCGGGGACCGAGGACTGCGGATGGATTGGCGGAGGAAATGTGACAGCAATGACGGAAATCCGGCGCCGGGGTTTGCTCCCAAAAGCAGTGTTTTCCTGAATCGGGCGATAATTAGAATTTACGGGCGACTTTTGGGAAAAACGGGCGATAATTGAGATTTACGGGCGATTTTTTCAAGTTTACGGGCGAAAATCAGAAATTACGGGCGTTTCCCATTTCCCCCCATAACAAACCCACTCTCATCGCGCTATCAGCGAGCCAGCCCCCCCGAAAAAAAGAAAGCTGACATCCCCCTGGATCGTCAGCTCTCCTCCAATACCCTTTTCATATCCTCCGGCAACTCGCACCGAAACGTCATATCCTGCTCTTCCACCGGATGAAAGAATCTCAATTCACAGCTATGCAATGCCTGGCGTGACATGCCACCAAACATAGAACCTCCATAAAGAGTATCTCCAAGCAGTGGATGTCCAAGATGCGCCATATGTACACGAATCTGATGAGTGCGACCCGTCTCCAAGTGCAACGTCACGTGACTCCAACCAGCTCCAACACGAAGCACCTCATAATGAGTGACAGCCCGTTGTCCATCACTTCGCACCTCGCGCTCAATGATACTCGAATCCTTCCGACCGATTGGCGCATCCACCTTACCGCAAGCAGAGCCAGCATCACCTGTCATCTCTCCGTGCACCAACGCCTCATACCGCCGCTTCACGCCAAACTCCTTCTGTTGCAAGGAAAAAAGATGATGCGCATGGCGGTGTTTGGCAATGAGCATCAAACCTGATGTATCACGATCTAATCGAGTCACAATATGAATCGTTGCGCAGATTCCCTTCAAGTGATAATAACCAAGCACTGCATTTGCCAATGTTCCATGTCGGTGCTCCCGTGACGGAATCGATGCCATCCCAGCCGGCTTGTTCACCACAAGGACATACTCATCCTCAAATACGATATCAAGTGGGATTTCTTCAGCCACAAGGTCTTCACTCGGCTCTTCTTTTGGAAAAAGCACTTCAATCGTATCGCCTTCGTGCAGAATGTATCGCACAGTAACGGCGCTGCCATTTACATGCAGCGCCCCACCGTTGAATTTAATATCGATTAAGGCAGCTTTGGAGATCTGCCTTTCTTTTAAAAATTCACGAAGCAGTTTCCCTTCGTCTTGTGCTTCAGCCTTAAAGACTAGATAAAACCTCTCCATAACAACCAGTCCTCTTATTTGTCCGTTATAAATGAATCGCTAACTCGTTTCCAGAACGGGAATGGTCGGAAGCGTGCAAAGCGAATTTTCTCTTTTGCCACCCGGCTTTGAATAGATTTTACATCCTTATGTAGCAACGTCAAATGGTCGATGGTAATTTGATAGTCGACATCATTGACTGGCTTTAACAAACAGGTATGATGTTGTGGCAATACAAGTGGCGATCCGATGGTACGGAACACCCTGTTATTAATGGAAGCCATCTCTGCCAGCTGAATTGCAGGTAGGGATGGATGCAAGATTGCCCCGCCTAACGCTTTATTATAGGCTGTGCTTCCAGAAGGAGTGGAAATGCACAAACCATCACCACGGAATGTCTCGAACAGTTGCCCCTTTATCTCCACATCCATCACTAAGGTACCTTCTACACTTTTAACTGTACATTCATTTAGTGCCAAATAACGGGCTTCCCTTCCCCCATCATTGTAGCGGATAATGACTTCCAATAAAGGATATTCCACAATTTGATAGGGAGTCTTGGCAATGGCAATGACCAATTTTTCTATTTCTTCCGGTACCCAGTCGGCATAGAATCCAAGGTGACCGGTATGGACACCGATGAAAGCAGTCTTGTCCAGGCGGCTACGGTAGCGGTGAAACGCGTATAGAAGGGTCCCGTCTCCACCGACAGATACAACTAAGTCAGGTTGATCTTCATCATAAGTCAAATCAAAATCCTGCAAGTAGGTCCTCATCTTGTGCATTAATGTATTTGAAACTGAGTCCCCTTTGGAGGTTATGGCAAATTTCATACTCCCACCCCTTACGTTAGTTCGAATCTAGCTCTTTTTTTCGTGAAAAGATGGCTTGCGCTTCTTGGATTTCTCCTCGTATCTGCGACATTTCTGCATCTAGGAGATATGCCGCTTCCGCTGCACGAACCAGTCTTTCTTTTATATCTTGAGGAAATTGGCCGCTATATTTGTAGTTCAGTGAATGCTCGATCGTTGCCCAAAAGTTCATTGCAAGTGTCCTGATCTGAATTTCAACGAGGATTTTCTTTTCCCCTTCAATCGTTTGCACAGGATAACGGACGACCACATGATAAGAACGATACCCGCTGTTTTTTCGGGAGGAAATATAATCTCGTTCTTCCACAATTTCAAAATCATTGCGAATCCGGAGAATTTCCACCACTCTATGTATATCATCCACAAACTGGCACATCATGCGGACACCGGCAATGTCCTGCATTTCGTCTTCCAGCTTTTCAAGCGATATGCCCTTACGTGTCGCTTTATCCAAGATACTTGCGATCGGCTTAACTCTTCCCGTAACAAATTCGATGGGAGAATGCTCCGATTGCATCTTAAATTGCCCGCGCATCCCCTTTAATTTCACTTTCATTTCATCTATAGCCTGTTTATAAGGCGCTAAAAACAAGTCCCAGTGTTGTATCATAATTGGTCAAACCCCTTAAAAAATCTCGTTTACTCTTCTCTCCATCTCTTCTCCATAATTGGCATTGTCCCTAATATTTTCTATTAAGTAGCCTAATTCTTCTTCTATATTTGTCAGCAGCAATGCCGTCTTGTCCACTACAAGTACAATTGCCTTTTTATCTTCTAATGCCTGTCTCATATCATTCCAAAAATCATCCTTGATGCTCACATAGATAAATTCAGTCGCTGTCTCCAGTTTATAAATAAATGCGAGATTGTCTGAATCCACCAGCATTTGATTGCTCGCAGACACCTGATCAAGCGGAAAAGATACAGAATCCGCCTCTAGCAAAAGTTGTTGTTCATTCCATGATGTTTTCTTGATTTCAATTCTTTTTTGCATAATAATCTCCTTCCAACCTAAATCCTACTCATATATTATCATAATTCCCTTCCTGCAACGAAATGGAAACCTAACTTTTCACCAAAAAATTGTGTTTCGTGATTCCTAGAAGAATGCACTTAAACATTGCCTTCCCCAGAAAAGCAAGTAATAATAGAAGTATATCAATTAGGAGAGGTAAAACTATGACTAACCAAGAAATCGAAATCGAATTTAAAAACTTATTGACCTTTGATGAATTCACATCTCTCTGTTCGGCATTCAAAGTAAAATCAGGTGACTTTTTCACTCAGGAAAACCATTATTTTGACACACCTGGTTTTGCCTTGAAAGAAAAAGGCTGTGCTCTTCGCGTTCGAAAAAAAGGGGACACTTTCACTCTTACCTTAAAACAACCTGCTGCCCAAGGACTTCTTGAAACACATCAGGTTGTGACAGAAGATGAATTTGTTGCCATGAAAGATGCAAAGAACGGATTGATCAGCGGAATTATCTCCACTATATTAAAGGACGAGCTTAGTATCTCCCCATCGGAAGTAATCTACTTTGGATCATTAAAGACAAACCGCGCCGAGCTATCATACAAAGATGGATTATTAGTATTGGATGAGAGCAATTATATGGATACTAGCGACTTTGAGCTGGAATACGAAGTAAGCAATTTTGCAGAAGGTGAAAAATTGTTTCACGAGCTACTTGATGCTTACGGAATTCCTATCCGTGAAACGAAAAATAAAATTGTAAGATTTTACGAGGCTAAAGCCTGTGCACTTACAGGAGAAGGGGACCAAAAATGAACGTAGAACAGCTCCGATCCATGATGCAGCTTCAAGCTTTGCAAGGAATACAAGAAAACAAGCAACCCAATAACTCAAGTTCATTCTCTACTGTGTTGGCAGGAATGATGACTGCTAACACCGGGAATTCCTCGCTCCCTGGCCAGAATTCTTTTTCTCATCCATTAAATTCTGCAATGCTTTCCATGAATGCGAGCTTGTTGGAAGCACAAGTTAGTGCATCTAACTCAGTTGGAGAAAAGATGAGTGTTGCTAGGCGATCAGATTTTGAAGAGATCATTGAGGAAGCTTCGGTAAAATATGGAGTCGACCCAAAACTAATCAAAGCAATCATCCAACAAGAATCAAGCTTTAATCCAACCGCTGTGAGTCATGCAGGGGCAACCGGATTGATGCAACTGATGCCATTAACAGCAAAAGGACTCGGCGTAACGAATGCGATGGACCCCCGTCAGAATATTATGGGCGGTACTAAATACATTCGTCAGATGCTCGATAAGTACGACGGCAACCTAACCTTCGCACTTGCCGCCTACAATGCAGGCCCAGGAAACGTAGACAAATACAACGGAGTCCCACCCTTCAAAGAAACCATGAACTACGTCCGCAAAGTTACAGGGAACTACCAGGCTTAAATTTTTCAAGAAACACCGCGCATGTTTGGGAATATTTCATGCGCGGTGTTTTTTTATTTTGCCTATGAAGATGAAGTGTAGTCTATAGCTGTTGATTGGAGCAAAAGGCGAAGACTCCAGCGGGGGAGTAACGGTAGATTGAGACCCCGCAACGAAGTGAGGAGGCTCAAGCACCGCCGCGGAAAGCGAAGCCATTTGCGGAAATCAACAGCGGTGTTTAACCAATCCCCTCCCTTTTTTCCCTATTTTTTGCAAGGGTGGAATCGAATTGTTTGAGATATAATAACCACATTGCTAAAATATACATACAATCGTTACTTTAGATATAAGGAGTTAAAAATGATGGATAACATACAATCACCTTTTGAAACTGTTGGGGGAGAGCAAGTTATTGATGAACTTGTAGACGCATTTTACGCTCGTGTAGGTCGCCATCCCAGTTTAGCTCCTATTTTCCCGAATGACCTGACGGAAACAGCAAGGAAGCAAAAGCAATTTCTTACCCAATATTTAGGAGGACCACCTCTTTATACAAGTGAGCACGGGCACCCGATGCTGCGTGCGCGCCATATGCCATTTGAAATTACACCTACACGTGCAAAAGCATGGCTTGCGTGTATGGAAGAGGCAATGGATGAAGTGGGACTTGAGGGTTCATATCGAAAAGAATTTTTTCAGCGTTTAGTACTAACGGCTCAACATATGATCAATACCCCAGACAAACCTGAAGAAAAGGAAGATTCATGTGACCTGTAATGATAAGAAATTATTTTATTTAAAAAACATTCAGCATACTACCAATAAACCAATAGAGATTTACTTCTTCATCGATCCTCTCTGCCCGGAGTGCTGGGCATTGGAGCCGATGCTAAAGAAGTTATACGTGCAGTACGGTCAGTATTTTACCATCAAGCATATTGTCACAGGCCAATTAACATCCCTTAATCTGGCTAAAAAACATTATGCTGCTTCGATGGCCCAAGTTTGGGAACGCACGGCAACCCGTTCTGGCATGTCCTGTGATGGGTCCTTGTGGCTTGAGAATCCGATTGAATCGCCATATGTTGCATCCGTTGCAATTAAGGCTGCCGAGCTTCAAGGACGTAAGGCAGGAATCAAGTACTTGCGGAAGTTACAAGAGGTACTGTTCCTAGAGAAACAGAATATCTCCGAACTCCCAGTATTAATGGAATGTGCGGAGTCAGTCGGACTCGATATGGAAGAGTTCAAGAAAGATATGAGCGGAGATTGTGCTTCCAAGGCATTAAATTGTGATTTCAAAATCACCAATGAAATGGACGTATCTGAGATCCCCACGCTTGTATTCTTTAACGAAAATATTGAAGAAGAAGGCATTAAAGTGTCTGGCTATCATTCTTATGAGGTGTATGTGCACATCTTACAAGATATGCTCGGAGAACAGCCGTTTCCTAAGATGCTGCCGCCTTTAGAGGACTTCTTATCACAGTTTTCTTTTGTTGCAACAAAAGAAATATCGGTAGTCTATAACCTGCCGATTGTAGAAGTCGAACATGAGTTAAAAAAGCTTCAGCTTGCCCAGCGTGTGGAGAAAGTTCCAGTGAAGCACGGGACGTTTTGGAGATATATTGCGAATTAACTTAGTAAGAATAAATAAACCGGAGCGGCAAACGTTTTATGTTTGTCGCTCCGGTTTTTAGGTTTTGCTTCTGGTTTTTTTAAGGCCCACGAAGTTGTTTTTTATTTTTGGATTTTATCGAATCGCCCGTTTTTTTTTATTTTCGCCCGAAAACTATTAAAAATCGCCCGTAAAATCAAATTATCGCCCGAAAGAGGCAGATTTTCGCCCGTATTTTCAAAAAGTCGCCCGTAATGGTCTAATTATCGCCCGATTCACTTTTATAGGCTACTTAATGCTCAATACTGCCGCGCCGTTTGAAACTATGTTGTTTTACAAACAGGAAAAGCCCCGGTCAACGGGACCAGGGCTAATCTATTGTCATTAAAGACAACAAAGGGGATGGGAGAAATTTTTCACGGTCAAACAAAGGGGTATATGTTTGTTTGTGAATCGTTTCACAGTTATAAATATATCAGATGCCAGCCGCTTTTGACAAGAGGATAGACCTCTATTTCACAACTTTGTCACAAAGGTATTTTTTTGTAATGGAATCTGCCCCTTTTACGTACATATAACTAGTAGAGGTACAAGTCTTATGGAAAGGAGCCGCATCATGTCAAAAATCCCATTCATATTCTGCATCGCGTTTATTCTGTTCAGCCTCTTCATTAATGTCCTTGGACTTATGAAGTTGTACCCGATCTATTTAACATCTCCTGTACTATTCTTTTCTATATTCCTGCTTATCGCTCTATTGAACAACCAACGACGATTTAAAGGATTCAAATAACCCCCTATCCCCCAAAATAAAAACCACCTCATTACAAGGTGGTCCCCATTTGCATTATTAGGAAAGTAATTCTTCCATTTCTTTTAACTTCTCTTCAAATACTTTACAAGCTTCTTCAATCGGGTTGGATTGAGTCATGTCCACTCCTGCCTTTTTCAATACTTCAATTGGATAATCGGAGCTGCCGGCTTTCAAGAACTCAAGATAACGGTCCACAGCAGGCTGTCCTTCTTCTAAGATCTGCTTGCTTAGTGCTGTAGCTGCACTATAGCCTGTCGCGTATTGGTATACATAGTAGTTGTAGTAGAAGTGAGGGATTCTTGCCCACTCTAAACCGATTTCCTCATCAATTGTGATATTCTCACCAAAGTATTTCTTGTTTAACTCATAGTATGTTTCTGTTAGAAGGTCGGCAGTCAACGCTTCACCATTTTGCGCAAGCTCATGGATCTTGTGCTCAAATTCAGCAAACATTGTTTGACGGAATACTGTGCCACGGAAGCCTTCTAAATAGTGGTTCAGCAAGTATAGACGTTTTTTATCGTCATCCACTGTTTTTAACAAATAATCATTTAATAGTGCTTCGTTGCATGTAGATGCTACTTCTGCCACGAAAATGGAGTAGTTACCATACGGATACGGCTGCGTTTTTCTTGTATAGTAGCTGTGTACGGAATGACCGAACTCATGTGCAAGCGTGAACAGGTTATTCACGTTATCCTGCCAGTTCATTAGAATATAAGGGTTGGTTCCATATGTTCCAGAAGAATAAGCACCAGATCGCTTCCCTTTGTTCTCTTGAACGTCTACCCATCTGTTATCGAATCCTTCTTTTACAATATCAAGATACTCCTGACCTAATGGTGCAAGACCTTTAAGCAAGTAATCTTTTGCTTCCTCGTAAGAAACCTTCATGTTCGCTTCTTTGATTAGAGGAGTGTATAAGTCATACATATGCAACTCTTCAACACCAAGTACTTTTTTGCGAAGATCCACATAACGGTGTAAAAGGTGTAAGTTTTTATTGATTGTGTTTACTAAGTTATCATAAACAGTTTCTGGGATATTGTTGTTACTTAATGCAGCTTGACGTGCAGAATCGTAGTTGCGGACTTTCGCTTGGAAGTTGTCCTTTTTCACCGCTCCGCCTAATGTGCTGGAGAATGTGTTACGATAGCCTCCGTACGTTTCATACACCGCTTTAAATGCATTTTTTCTTACTTCTTGATCTTCGCTTTCTAGGAAGCGGATGTAACGGCCATGCGTGATTTCGATTTCTTCCCCGTTTTCATCTTTTACAGACGGGAAGGTGATGTCAGCATTGTTAAGCATTCCAAACGTGTTGGAAGATGCGGACAACACTTCAGAAGCTTCTGCTAATAATGCTTCTTCTTTCGCGGATAACACATGCGGACGTTGGCGATTAATTTCGTCTAAAGAGTGCTCGTATAAAGCTAGTTCTTTATTTTCTTGCAGAAATTTGGTGATGTCTTCTTCCTTCATCGTTAAAATTTCAGGCACCACAAAAGAAAGCGCGCTTGCCACTTGTGTATAAAGATTGGTTGCACGATCGTTCAGTCCTTGGTAGAAGGAGTTCGTAGTATCTTGATCGTAACGCATATGCGCATATGTATAAAGCTTTCCTAATCGACTGGAGATGGAATCCTGATACTGTAATGCTTCAAACAAGGAATCCGCTGACTCGGACAGTTTCCCCTCATAATCCTTTATCTTTCCGATCATACCTTTTACATCTTGAAACTCCTTTTCCCATGCTTCATCACTTGAGAAAATATCCTCTAATCTCCATGTATCCTCCACAGAGATGTCTTTACGCTCTTGTAATTTCTTAACAGCAGTTTGTTCCGCCATCTTAAAACCCCCTTTAAAAATAAAAAGTACATCCTTTAAACTATTCGACACGTCTTTATTATTCCCTTTTTTGTTTTATTAATCTTAAGATTGTATGATATGCATCAAGTATTCCAATACGATGCGATCTTGTTTACACGCATCCTCCAAGGACGAAAAAGGCAGTTCCTTTTTTATTTTCCGATAAACTACTGGCGTTTCACGCTTTAATGCACCAATCGAAACGAGCGCGTTAAGATATTCCACAATAGCATCCTCATAGGAACCGGCCTTAATAAGTGGCAGCTCTCTTATGGTTATTTGTGAATTTTTAATCCGACGTTTAAAGTTTTGCATGACGGTCGGCACATGAATAATAGAATGCAATGGTGTATGAAAGATAGAATCAAAATAGAGCCAGGCCTGCCATTCAATGACAGGGGTATGAATTCGATAAAAAGAAGGAACAGGAAGGCCGATTTCTGCGGGAAACAACGAAAGAGGAATGTTCATTTTAGCATAACAGTATTTTCTCAAATAATGTTGCGGCTTATAGAAGGAATAAACATACCTCCATTTCTTTTTATAGTGGAGAAAATGCTCTATCCATGATGGTGTAGGGGTTGTCATATAGTTCGGGTTCTCGATCCAAACCTTGCTTGTCACTGTTGAGATATATGTGGCAGACGTATTAAAGGAAAATGTTGGGTAGATATAATGAAACAGAGAAGTTTTGGGACAAAAAGTGAGGATGTATGGTGTACTTCGTGGAGTATGTCTTTGTAGAAATTGCCATTGAAAAGGTGAAAACTTCATTTGTGATTGAATGTTTCCCAGTTTTTCTTTTCCAAGGATCCATATCGGCTTGATGTGAGAGCTTTCATATAGTTGTGTCCTCTTACTAAACTCTGATTTTGGTATGGTGGAACATTGAAATTCAAAGGCATACTTTTGATTCCCTCTTTCCATGTATACGTCTGCTCTTTGATTGGTGCTCGGGATATAATGTTCCAAAGTGGTTTTATCATTAGAGTGGAGAAGGCTTTCATACAACTTGGCCTTGCCTTCAAGGTGGTAGTTGGTCTCTGATTCTGTGGAAGCATTACAGGAGTCGTTCATGTGGGCAAAATGTACTTTTCTTACCTGACCGTGTTTTAATTGGAGTGTTCTGTCACACGCTGGACAGAAAAACTGCTCCCCTTTTGTCAGATGCTCAACATCTTCTCGGGTCTTCCAATCTAACAACGAAAAAAAGGTTCCGTCTTTTCTTTTAGCAACAAACATTCCAACACACCTTTCGGTAGATATTTTTATACCTCTATACCATTCGTCATACTTAGACAAATTCCTTCAAAAATTATAATATAAAGGCCTTTTCAATCTAAAACTTTAGTTAATTGGTTAATCACCGTTGTTGATTTCCGCAAATGGCTTCGCTTTCCTAGGGGCACTGCTGGAGCCTCCTCGGCTTACGCCTGCGGGGTCTCCACCTAGCGCTATCTCCCTCAGGAGTCTACGCCTTTTGCTCCAATCAACAGCTATAAATTACGAGAATTTTTCAGTTAACCAAGTTAGTTTCTTTTAAAAACCTAAAGCTGAATGAAGTCACCTTGTTGATTGTAGTGGAAGGCGCGCAGACGCCCGCGGGAGGAAGGGACAGGTGAGACCCCACAGGCTGCAAGCCGAGGAGGCTCACGGACCGCCCGCAGGCAAGCGAAGCGCCTGGAACGGAAATCAACAGTATTATAAATCTTACAAACAAAAAAACCGGAAAAGAATATTTCCGGCTTTTACAGTAGTGGGGAGGCTAACCTTGCTAATGATTCATACACCTTCTGATAGAAAGGTCGGTTGGCAAATACCTCTTTTGCAATTGGTTTCGCATCATGCAGATCTTGCTCGTAATCATCTACAAGAGTCTGCACACTCTCTGTATTGTATAAAAAAGCATTCACCTCAAAATTCAAGTGGAAACTCCTCATGTCCATGTTTGCGGTTCCGATTGACGCAACCTGTTCATCGACCACCACCACTTTACTGTGGAGGAATCCTTTTTCGTATTGAAAAATCTTCACCCCTGCTTCCATCATTTCTGGAAAATAGGATCTTGAAGCATAGTATACGATCCGTTTATCAGGTCGCTTCGGCACCAATAACCGGACATCCAGGCCACTTAGCGCTGCCACCTTCAGTGCCGTGAAAATATCGTCATCAGGAACAAAGTAAGGGGAGGCAATCCAAATGGATTTACGGGCAGAAGTAATCATCGAAAAGTATAAACTTTTTATGACCTCCCATTCCTGATCAGGGCCTCCTGCAATCATTTGGACTCCGCCATATTTTTTCCCGTCTTCATTCGGTAAGGCTGGAGTCAAGTAGCTAGGGGTAAGCAAGGATTCGTCTGTTGCATAATACCAGTCCTGAAGAAAGATTAACTGAAGCGTCCTAACTGATTCCCCTCTTACGTATAGATGGGTGTCTCTCCAGAAGCCAAAATACTCATCACGTCCCAGATACTCATCCCCAATATTCAACCCCCCAACAAAACCTACGTCACCATCCACGACAATGATTTTTCGGTGATTACGGAAGTTTATCTTGTTATTAAATACCGGTACTCTTACAGGGGAAAAAGAAACGATTTCCACTCCTGCAGCTCGGAGTTCCTTTATGTATTTACTGCCTAATTGAAAACTTCCCACTGCATCAAACAGAAAACGCACCTGTACACCGCTTTTAGCTTTTTCAATTAATAGGTCTTTGATTTGTGAACCAATCTCGTCATCTCTTACAATATAATATTCAAAATGGATATGGTGTTTTGCTTTGCTGATTTCTTCAAGTATCCTGGTGAATGTCTGATTTCCGTTAGTCAACACTACCGTTTCTGTATCAAAGGAGATAGGACTTCTTCCGATATTCTGAGAAAGTTGAAAAATCCCTTTCTTACTTTCATCCAGGAGTCGCATATCTTGTTCTGTGTACTCTCTCGTTCCTTCCACTTCTTCCAGTACTTCCTTGTCCAGAAGCGCTTTTCTTTGAAATAGCCTGCGCTTCCTGACATTTCGTCCAAATATTAAATAAAAGAAAAACCCGAGGACCGGGAAACTTCCTAAGACGACCAACCATGTGAGCGTTCTAGTCGGGTGTCTATTTTCAAGAGATATTAAAAATGCAATAAAGACGACAGATATAGTAAAAAATATAGAAATGGATCCTAGCAACCAGCCTTCCCAAAGACCTTGGGTTGCAAACAACATGGCACCAATCACTAGTATAAATACAATAACCCGAATGGTATTTTTCAACAGACTCACTTCTCCTCTATCCTAAACGCAGACGCCCAATCTTCCTATATGTAGTAATGATATAAATTTAATCTTAAAAAACCGATTTCAACATTGTGAAATCGGCTTTCGATTATTTAAGAGGAAAATGCTTCGTCATTTCCTTCATCGCATCGTCCTTGGCAACTTCTGAACCATATTCTTGAAGACGGTGAATGGAGATGGCTGATTCTTCTCCGTATTCGAGTAACACACTTAGTACGTTGTCAATTTCTTCGTCTGTATAATGCTCACTCGAGAAATCAACATATAAATAGTAGCTCTTCTCGTAAAAGTACAAATGGTTACTTAAATTTTCTAAGTGTTGCAGTCGGTGACTCGCCGAAATAATATACTCGAGATCTCTAAACCGGACCATAAATTGCAGAAGGTCT
Organism: Bacillus sp. m3-13; assembly: GCF_000175075.1. Classification (NCBI taxonomy): domain Bacteria; kingdom Bacillati; phylum Bacillota; class Bacilli; order Caryophanales; family Bacillaceae; genus Bacillus; species Bacillus sp. m3-13. The sequence continues at coordinate 1,821 of NZ_ACPC01000010.1, read as the reverse complement.
TTTTCCTCATCTAGCTTATCGTCCTTTGCTTCATCTGTTTTAGCTGGAGAATTAAAGTGCTGATCAAGAAGCGCTTCTATTCTCTCATCAACAGGTATGTCAATTCGCTTGTCCTCTGACACAGGTACCTCGAAATTCTTTCCATCCTTAGACAACTGCGCACGGGTGACGATGACCTCCAACCCCTTATCAAGGGCCTGAACTTGTATCCAAAGCGGGCCTTCCACCATGAAGTCTTCTTCATCATGGGCTTCATCCATCATTTCCCAGAATAGTTCTTCACTGCGCTCACGGTTATACCAGATCTCTTCACGGTCAAATCCACGTTCCTCTATATCACCATATGAAATATAAAACTTTACCGTATGATCATTAATACGTTCTATTTCCATTCTTAACAACTCCCTTCTGATTCGGTAAATGATAAGCGTGCTCTCTTGCAAACAAATCTCATTTGAGAAATGCCAGTCTCTTATTGTCCGCTTCTCATTTTCCTCCGTCTTTCCTTGGAAGGGACCCTCCACAAATTTCTTATACCTTATTGTTACAATTTATCCATTTAGCATAGTGAGTAAACCTAAAATCTATGCAAAGATGAGCAAATGCGGCTGGTTCCGGTCCGTTTTAGCAAAACATAGATTGTTATACATCCCTGTCTAGAGATGAGTAATGACCTCAAGTACCTAGCCTTTATAGCTAGACCATGACCGCAGCATATAAAAAGAACATTGTACTATCAAGAGTGATACTTGTACTTTTATTTTATGATAAAAAAAGGAAGAATGGAAACAAAAATGCTCACATTTTAAAAAATCGTTAAAATGCCTATCCAATAAAATGATACTACCCCCAGCTAACTCCTGAATCCGTTTTTTCAGTCATAATCTCTCTTCATAACCACTATATTTATAGAGGACTGGGACAAGAAGGGGCGATAAAGTGGAGCTGGAACTGATAACTTCCATACTAATCATCATTGGTATCGATATTGTACTCGGCGGAGATAATGCCATTGTGATAGCTCTGGCATGTCGTAATCTTCCAGAGAGACACCGTAACAAAGCAATCATAATCGGGACACTTCTCGCGATTGTGTGCAGAATCTTACTCACCATCTGTGCCGTCTATCTCTTGGCTATTCCGTTCCTTCAGTTTATCGGAGGGGTATTATTGGTTTATATAGCAGCACAATTAATCCTCGATCAAGGAAACGAAACGATTGTTGAGGGCAGAAACTCCCTTGGTGCTGCTATTAAAACAATTGTGGTTGCCGATATTGTTATGGGAATAGACAATGTTATGGCTGTTGCAGGTGCTGCACATGGTAATTTTTATTTGGTGATCATTGGCCTGGTCTTTTCCATACCAATAATTATATGGGGGAGTAAGATTATATTAGTGGCAATGGAGAAATATCCTATAATTATCTATTTTGGAGCAAGCATTTTGTGTTATACGGCCGGAAAGATGATTATTTTTGAACCTAGGGTTGCTGTTATGCTCCCTGAGGGTGATTGGCAGATGTTTTTTCCATATGTGCTGATTCTGGGTATGTTGTTTTTTACTGGATTATATAAAAGACAGTTTCTTAAAGTACGATGAATAAGTTGCTGCTTTAACGCTTATTGATTTTCGTTCCAGGTGTTCGCTTTACGCGGGACGGTGCTTGAGCCTACTCGGCTTCGCCTGTGGGGTTTCAAGCTACCGTTACTCCCCCGCTGGAGACTCACACCTTTGCACTACCATCAATAAGGAGACTATTAGAATAAAAAAAACTTCTACATGGCGTGATGCATGTAGAAGTTTTTTGTTTTATTATTA